>JBCCEE010000153.1:0-16342 GCA_039030415.1 Acidobacteriota bacterium | reverse complement strand
GCTCCGACCAGCACGGCTTCTTCATACAGCAGCCGGTCGATCGCCAGCCGGCGAGCGGCCGTCGCGGAGCGGGTGGCACTATCGGTTTCGGTGGTCCAACGCTGGCCCGGCGTCTGGTCCAGTATGAAGCGGTCGGCCTCGGCGAGAGTGATCTCTCCCAGGCGATCCTTGGCGACCACGGTTTCGAGGTTCGTCGTCGAGTCCGCGGGCTCTTGCGGCGTGCCGCAGGCTCCGAGAGCCACGGTGAGGAATGCGGTGAAGCACAGGGTGAAGGCGGTTCTCATGAGCTCTGGGCCAGTAGGTGGATCGCCAGCCGAGTTTCGGAGCTTCCGGGCGCCAGGCGCAGGTAACCCCAGCTTCGAGGCAAGTCGGATGGGTTCATTCGAGGCAGTCCTTCGGTTGTTGGTAGGGGGGAGCAGATATCAAGGTGTCGCGAAAGACATCTGAATCGGCAATCAGCCCCTCCAAGCTGACTGCGAGGATCCGTAGTGGATCGATGCAAAGCTATCGATGGCTAATGATTCCGGTCAAGTCCAAGATTTGGATGCATCTAGACATGAAGTCTTTGTCTTTGGGATCCGTGGATGTCAGGCGGATAGCTCAAGACGAGGCGAGCGACTCGATAAGATAGCGCGCCCGATGGCCACCCAACTCCACAGAGCAACCCTGCTATGGGTCTTGATCTGGCTCTTATCAGCTTGCCGAGATCCCGATGAAGCACCCCCTGAACTGCTGGTGGATCGCACCGCTGCGGTAGGGCTCGACTTCGTGCACCACAACGGTATGTCCGGGGACCTGTTCTTCAGTGAGATTCTCGGACCGGGCAGCGCGCTGTTCGACGCTGATAATGACGGCGACCTCGATCTCTACCTGGTGCAGGGGCAGATGCTCGGGGCGGCCAAGACGCTGGCTGACGCGGTCATTCCGTGGAAGGGAGAAGAGTCGCCCAGCGATCGCCTGTTTCGCAATGAGCTCGAGGCGGGCGCCCTGAGATTTACGGACATCACGTCGACCAGCGGCCTCGTGTCGGCGGAATACGGCATGGGGGTTGCCGCCGGCGATATCGACAACGATGGCTGGACCGATCTCTACGTCACCAACTTCGGGGCCAATCGGCTGTGGCGCAACCAGGGGCTCGATGAGCAAGGCCAAGTCACGTTCCGCGACCTGACCGCCGAGACCGGAACCGGCGACGAGCGCTGGTCGACGAGCGCGGCGTTCCTCGACTTCGATCGAGATGGCTGGCTCGATCTCTACGTGGTCAACTACACGGATTTCCGCCTCACCAACCACCAGACCTGCTTCACCGACCTCGGCCGAACGGACTATTGTGGCCCCAAGACCTACCGGCCGGAGACTGATCGCCTGTTCCGCAACCTGGGCCCGGGGCCAGACGGGCACGTCGAGTTCGCCGACGTTTCGGCCGAGGCCGGTCTGCTGGCGGCCCCCGGCCCCGGCCTCGGGGTGATCACCGTCGACGTCGACGGTGACGGCTGGCTCGACATCTACGTCGCCAACGACCAGGCTCGCAACCATCTATGGATCAACCGCGGCGTGGCCGGCAGCGCGCCAACGCTGTTCCGTGAGGAGGCGCTCGAGCGCGGCTGTGCGGTCGATAGCCAGGGCCGCGTCCAGGCCAGCATGGGGGTCGAAGCCGGCGACGTCGACCGCGACGGCAGCCCCGACCTCTTCATGACGCACCTGCTGCGCGAGGTCAACACGCTCTACCTGAACGATGGTCGAGGGCGTTTCGATGATCGATCGGCGGCTTCTGGGCTAGCCGGACCGTCCATTGGCATGACCGGGTTCGGCGCGGCGATGCTCGATATCGAGGGCGACGGCTGGCTCGATGTGCTGACGGTCAACGGTGAGGTCCGGATCATCAAGGCGCAACGCCTGGCCGGGGACCCACTGCCCCTGCGGCAGCCCAATCAGCTGTTTCTCAACCGAGAAGGCCGATTCGTCGACGTCAGTGACCGGGTGCCGGCGCTGACTGTGGCCGGCGTCAGCCGCGGTGCAGCGGTAGGTGATGTCGACAACGACGGCGACCCGGACGTTGTTGTCAACAACAACAGCGAGGCCGTTCAGCTGCTGATCAACCCGCGCGACGGCGGCGGCGCGCATTGGCTCGGGCTGCGGCTCGTTACGGAGACGGGGCGCGACGCTCTGGGAGCCCTGGTGACCCTGACGCGCGAGAACGAGCCGCCGCTGATTCGGTGGAGCCGCACCGACTCGAGCTTTCTGGTCGCCCGCGATCCGCGAGTCGTCTTCGGCCTCGGCTCGAATCCGGCGGTCGATCGCGTGGTCGTGCGCTGGCCCAACGGTACGCATGAAGTCTTCGACCAGCTCGAAGTGGATTGCTACCAGACCTTGAGGGCCGGCGATGGGCGACCCATCGCCGAGCTTTCGGGATGAGCCTCGCGGCCCGATGCAACTGGCTGAAGCGGAAGGCGCTGGCCGTCCTCGCCTTGGGGTACCTGGCTTGTGCCCCGACTGAGCCGCAGGCCGTCGAGCTGCTGCCGCTGCCGCCGCTCGACCTCAGCGGGGTCGACGAAGCGACCGCTGACAGCCTGCAGCAGCGGCACGACTTCGTGGTTCGACTGCAAAGCGGCGAGAATCCCCGGCCGCAAGGCCTGGCCTGGGCTTTCGGCCAGCTCGGTAAGGCCTACCTGGCCTACCTCGACTTCGAACCGGCACGTGCGTGCCTGGCGAACGCCCACCGCCTGGAGCCCGAAGAGTTTCGGTGGCCCTACCTGCTCGGTTATCTCGAGCGTATCGAGGGCGACTTCGCGGCCTCGCGGGCACACTTCGAAGCCGTACTCGAGCTGCGCCCGGATCACTATCCGACGTTTGCTTGGCTGGCTGAAAACGCCCTCGACCAGCAGGATCTGGTCGCGGCGGAGGCGCGATTCCAGCGCGTTTTGGAGCTGCAGCCCGAGCACGTCAAGGCACGGGCGGGTCTAGGCCGCATCGCGCTCGAGCGCAAAGAATATGCGCGGGCGCTCGATCATCTCGAAGCGGCCCGGACCCTCCAACTCCAGGCGACAGAGATCCACTATGCGCTGGCGCTGGCTCACCGTGGCCTGGGGCAGCAGGAACGGGCGAGGTCCTACTTCAATAGGGTGCCAGCCAAAGACGACGCCCGCATTCCGATCGAGCCCGACGATCCGCTGATCCAGGAGATCAGCGATCTACGCCAAGGCAGCCAGACCTTCGTGCGTTTCGGCAGGAGAGCCCTCGCTCGCGGCCTTCTGCCAGCGGCGCTTGGCTATTTCGAGCAGGCGCTCGAGGTCGATCCTGACCGCGCGGACGCCCGATACAATCTGGCGGCCACGCAGCTCAGGCTCGGCCGAAGGCCAGCGGCTCGCGCCACGCTCGGGGAGCTCATCGACCGTTCGCCGGACTACGTGCAGGCCCGCGTGCTCATCGCCCGCATGCTGATCTCGGAAAACGCATTCGAGGTGGCTGAGGAGCATTTGCGCATCGCGCTGACTCTGGATCCCGAGGCCGAGCGCGCGCACCTGGTGCTCGGCGACTTGCTGCGGCTGCAGGGCCGGCTGGACGCAGCCTTGGCCAGCTACCGAGACGCTCGAGCTCTGGTGCCCGATCTCGACTCGGCGAGCTTTGGCGTCGCCGCCGCGCTGCTCCTGCAGGAACGCTACGAAGCCGCGGCCACCGAGCTCGAGCAGGGGCTGTCGAGCTTGCCGGAAAGCCGCCTGCTCGAGCTTTTGCTGGCGCGGCTGCTGGCGACGGCGCCGCGTCCGGACCTGCGCGATGGCGAGCGCGCACTCGAGCTGGCGCGTTCGGCGGTGCGCGGTCGCGAGACGGTGGCCGATGCCGAGACCCTGGCGATGGCGTTCGCTGAGCTGGGGCGGTTCGACGAAGCGCTGCTCTGGCAGCGCTCGGCGGTCGAGCGGATCGAGACCGCGGAAAGAGACAGCGCTCTCGCGCGCACGCGTCTGGCACGCTACCAGCGTCGCCTGCCCTGCCGCGAGCCGTGGAGTGCTGGTGAGCGCCTGACCGCGTTCCGAGTTCAACCGATCATGAATCGTTGAGCCGCCGGATCAAAAGCGTCGATCGTCAGGGGCGTGACGCACCAGCTCGATGTAGCGGGCGGTGCGCGCCGCGGTCTCCTCCCCGCACAGCGTCTCCACCACGTAGAGCGCCATGTCGATGCCCGCCGCGACGCCGGCCGAGGTGATGATGCCGTCGTCGACCCAGCGCCGCTCGCGGTCGACCCGGATGGTCGGGTCGAGGCTGGCCAGCAGATCGAGTGCCGCCCAGTGGGTGGTGGCAGCGCGGCCGGTTAGCAGGCCGAGCCTGGCGTAGAGCAGGGCGCCGGTGCAGACCGACGTGACGGTGCCAGCCGTTTCGGCGGCCTGTTTCACCCACGCCAGCACCGCCTCGTTCTCGAGCAGCGGACGCGTGCCGTAGCCGCCGGGCACGACCAGGACGTCGATCGGCGGCGCGGTCTCGAAGGTGGCGTCCGGCACCACGCGGAGCCCGCCGATCGCCAGCACGGGCTCGGCGGATGCAGCCACCGTGAAGACGTGGAAGGGCATGTCCGGATCGCCCTGAGCGGGCTGTGCTTTGGGCATCACGTCGTCGCGTACGGTACGCGAGAAGACTTCGAACGGGCCGGCGAAGTCGAGCACTTCGACGTCGTCGAAGATCAGGATACCGACGTTGCGCTGATTCATCGAGCTAGCCTCCATGGACAGATTTTAGCGCTGCGCCCAGCGCAGCGTGACCAGAGTCTCGTTGTTGTCGGTCAGGTAGCCGTGGTTGAAGGCGTACTCGAAGGTCAGGTCGAGGCCTTCGATGAGCTCCGCGCGCAGTCCTAGATCGAGCTTGTACCAATCCCAGGCCAGGCTTGGCAGAGCGGTCACCGGCGGATGCTCGAAGTCGTTGAACAGCCGTGAGTAGCGGACCACCGGCGCGATCGACGGCAAGAGCTGTTGGCCGGCTGCCTGCCAACGGTACGGCAGCTCGAAGAGGTAGGCCGCCTCGACCTCGAACGCACGTCGCGGAAGGCCCGCCAGATCCGAGTCGACGTATTGGCCGAAGCACGACAGGGCGTCCCAGTAGAGCCAGATCGACACCCCGAGCTCGCGCTTGCGGTCGTCGGTGACGGCCAGGGGTTGGCTGCCGGGGTCGGGACCGAGCAGCAGCTCGAGGTCGCCACCGATCGACGATCCGCGCAGCTCTACCGTCGGCTCGAGCTCGCGCTCGTAGCCCCACAGCAAGATGTCGACGGCGCGGTTGCCGACCTCGTCGCCGAAGCGCAGGCCCAGTCCGGCCCCGAGCTCGAGGTTGCCGTCGAGGTCGAAGTCTTCCACTTCCGCGTCGTAGATCTGGCCCAGGCCGCCGCCGAGCTGTCGCGTCGACGGCGTCAGCAGCGAGGCACCCACATCGCCGGCGAGGGCGTTGGGGTCGCGAAAGAAGACCGGGTTTCCCTGGGTCGCCGAGAGCTTGATGTAGACGTTCTGGTGAACGTCGAAGCCGACCTCGAGGCCGACGTCCTCGAGACGGTTGAAGGTTGTCGAAGCGAGGCCGTAGCTTTCCAGGTGGCGCTCGTCCTGGCGCTCGAAGTGCCCAAACTTGCCGACCTTCAGGTACGCGCCGCGCTGCTCAGCGAGCTCGCCCGGCTGGTGCTCGCGCCCGAACCGCAGCCACAGCTCGTCGACGTCGACCTCGCGGTCGGTCGAGGTGGGATTGCGCTCATAGCGATCGATCAGGTCGAGCTTCAGATGCGCCTGGGTGCCGGACGGGCCGCCCCAGAAGGCGTCCGCCAGCAGGGTAGCGGTCGAGATTTCGAAATGCTCGCCCGGGTCGACAGTGGTCAAGCTGAGGCCCAGCATTGGAGCGTCCGGATCGTCCCGGGAGGTTCTCACGACGACCTCTTCGCTGCTTCTGAAGTGCGCCTTGACTTCGAAGTCGATTTGGAATCGAAACCCCGCTTCGGCTTCCGACGGCGGTGCTTCGAAACCCTCTTCCTGGGCATAGACTGTGCCCGTCATGCTGCCTAGGCAAATCATGACGAGAACGGCGAACCAGTAGATCGATGAGCGGCTCATGGCGAGGTTTGAACGAACGGGTTATGAGTTTGATGCATCGCAGAGAATCCTGCGCATATATGATTGAGTACCAGAGTAAGCGACTGCGATCAGCGACGGCGAAGCCGCTGGTCCTGCCTCAAAAGGATATAGCAGGAGCCGAAGAGGCTCGAGAGAGGTCACCGTGATGAGATTCCCTGAGCTTGCCGCTTGTGCGAGAGGCTTGGCCCTTGGTCTGGCTCTGTTCTACGCTCCGGTCCCCCTCCTGGCCCAGGATGAGTGCGCCGCGCCGCTGATCGCGGTCGACGGCAGCCAGCTGGGCATGACGACCGACAACACCGGCTCCACCGGCGACGACACTAGCTGCGGCACCGGCGATACGGTGGACGAGTGGTATGACTATGTCGCGACCTGCACCGGTGAAGTCACGGTATCGACCTGCGCCGCTGGCACCAGCTTCGACACTACCCTGGCGGTATTCGACGACTGCCTCGGCAGCGAGCGCACCTGCAACGACGAGGGCGCCGGCTGTTCCGCCGGCCGCTCCGAGCTGCAGTTCTCGGCCATCGCCGGCACCACCTACCGCCTGCGGATCTCCGGCGTCAGTGGGGCGACCGGCAGCTACGCTTTAGACATTGCCTGCGATCCCCTGGCACCGACCATGGTGGGCTCCGAGACCCAGGTCAACACCTACACCCCGGGCAATCAGGCCATCCCGTCGGTGGCCAAGAACAGCGACAGTTTCGTAGTGGTTTGGGAAGACAACAGCGGTCAGGACGGCAGCGACGAGAGCATCCGCGGGCGGCGCTACACGACCGACGGCAATCCGGTCGGCGGCGAGTTTGCGGTCAACAGCTACACTACCGGCGACCAGAGTCAGCCAGCCGTCGCCATGGCCGCGGATGGCGACTTCATCGTCGCCTGGGCTGGTGAGAGCGCGGGAGATAGCTCAGGCATCAACGCTCAGCGTTTCGACTCGAGCGGCGCGCTGGTCGGCAGTGAGCTGCAGGTCAACAGCTCAACGTCCAGCGCTCAGACCGCTCCCGACATCTCGGCCGACGCCGACGGCGACTTTGTCGTGGTGTGGCGAAGTCAGGCCAGCATCCGCGGCCAGCGTTTCGACTCCGCCGGTACGTTTCTGGGTGGTGAGTTTCAAGTCGAGACGCCGAATTTGTCCGAAAACGCTCCCGCGGTCGACATGAACGCGTCGGGAGCGTTCGTCGTCGCCTGGGAGAGCTATGTCGCCGAGGGCGTTGGGGCCTTTGCGATCCTGGGCCGGCGCTACGCCTCAGACGGCACGGCGATCGACAGCCAGTTCCAGGTCAGCGACGGGTCGGGTGACTTGTTCAGTGCCGATGTCGCTATCGACTCGGGCGGCGGCTTTGTCGTGACCTGGGACCAAGGGTATTACCCGGACGTCGACGTCCGCGCCAAGCGTTTCGACTCGGATGGCAACCAGGCCGGCGCCGAGTTTCAGGTCAATACGGCAACCGCCAATGCGCAGGGCTTCTCAGCGTTGGAAATGCAGCCCGATGGCTTCTTTGTCGTCGCCTGGCAGAGCTACGCCGGGGACCAGGACATCCATGCTCAGCGCTATCAGCCGGACGGCACGCCGCTGGCTGGCGAGTTCATTGTCAACACGTACACGACGAGCCAGGACGGCAGCCCGACGATCGCACTCGACTCCGCCGCCGAATTCGTCGTCGCCTGGCAGGCCGGCAATGGTGACTATCCCGGACCGGATGGTGACGGCGGCAGCGTGAGGACCAAGGTCTATGGCCTGTGCACTGGCGCCGGGTCGCTGGACGATGCTGACGGTGACGGCGTGTTCGACGCCTGCGATGTTTGCGAAGGCGACGACGCCAGCGGCGACTCTGACGCCGACGGTGTGTGCGACGACACGGACGTCTGTGCTGGCGGCGACGACACCGTCGATACCGACATCGACGGCATCCCCGACGACTGTGATGCGACCGATCTGTCGATCACCATCGCCGGAGCCACCGGCACCGCCGGCTCCAACTTGACCTTCAACGTGACGGTGACCAACAACGGCCCCAACGATGCGGTCAACGTGGTGGTCAGCGACACCCTGCCGTCCGGGACGACTTTCGTGTCGACCTCGGGCTGCGCCGAGGATCCGAACGGCTCGACGACCTGCTCGCTCGGCACCATCGCCGCCAGCTCGTCCGATAGCTACGACCTGACCGTCGCCCTCGACGCTGATCTCACCGGCTCGATCATGACGTCGGTCAGCGTCACCTCCGACACCGACGAAGACACGCCGGGTGATGAGACCGATACCGAGACGACCTCGATTGGCGTCTCGGCGGATCTTCGGGTCAGCAAGACGGATTCGGTGGATCCGGTGGTGGCGGGTGAGAATCTGACCTACACCGTGACGGTGAACAACGACGGTCCTTCCGAAGCCACCAACGTGGTGGTCACCGATACGCTGCCTTCTGGGGTGACGCTGGTGTCGACGTCGGGTTGCTTGGAGCCGACAGCCGTTCCGACGTGCACGCTGGGTACGATCCCCTCGGGCGGCTCGGGGCAGTACACCATCACCGTGACCGTCGATGCCGACGCTAGCGGCACGTTGACCAACCAGGCGAGTGTCGCGTCGTCGACGCCGGATCCGGACAGCAGCGACGATTCGACCAGCGAGGACACGACGGTCAGTACCTCGGCGGATCTTCGGATCAGCAAGACGGACTCGGTGGACCCGGTGGTGGCTGGCGAAAACCTCACCTACACGGTGACGGTGAACAACGACGGCCCGTCCGACGCGACCAGCGTGGTGGTGACGGACACCTTGCCGGCCGGGGTGACGCTGGTTTCGACCTCGGGCTGCTCTGAGGATCCGACCGCGGTTCCGACCTGCACGCTGGGCACGATCGCCTCGGGCGGCTCGGCGCAGTACACGATCACGGTGTCGGTGGATGCCGACGCCAGCGGCACGTTGACCAACCAGGCGAGCGTGACGTCCGCGACGTCGGATCCAGACAGCAGCGACGACGCGACCAGCGAAGACACGACGGTCAGCGCCTCGGCGGACCTACGGATCAGCAAGACGGATTCGGTAGACCCAGTAGTGGCGGGCGAGAACCTGACCTACACGGTGACGGTGAACAACGACGGTCCCTCCGACGCCCAGGACGTGGTGGTGACGGACACGTTACCGGCCGGGGTGACGCTGGTGTCGACCTCGGGCTGCTCGGAAGATCCGAGTGGCGTGCCGACGTGTACGCTGGGCACGATCGCCTCGGGCGGCTCGGCGCAGTACACGATCACGGTGTCGGTGGATGCCGACGCCAGCGGCACGTTGACCAACCAGGCGAGCGTGAGCGCGTCGACGTCGGATCCGGACAGCAGCGACGACTCGACCAGTGAAGATACGACGGTCAGTGCCGAGGCCGACCTCCGGATCAGCAAGACAGATTCGGTGGATCCGGTGTTGGCCGGCGAGAACCTGACCTACACGGTGACGGTGAACAACGACGGCCCGTCGGACGCCCAGGACGTGGTGGTGACGGACACGCTGCCGTCGGGGGTGACGCTGGTCTCGACGTCGGGCTGCTCGGAAGATCCGAGCGGCGCTCCGACCTGCACGCTGGGCACGATCGCCTCGGGTGGTTCGGCGCAATACACCATCACGGTGGCGGTGGACGCTGACGCCAGCGGCACGTTGACCAACCAGGCGAGCGTGAGCGCGTCGACGACGGATCCGGACAGCACCGACGATTCGACCAGCGAAGACACGACGGTCGGCGCGGAAGCCGATCTTTCGATCAGCAAGACGGACTCGGTGGATCCGGTGGCAGCCGGCGAGAATCTGACCTACACGGTGACGGTGAACAACGCCGGTCCGTCGGACGCCGCGAACGTGGTGGTGACGGATACGCTGCCCGCGGGGGTGACGCTGGTTTCGACCTCGGGCTGCGCCGAAGATCCAAACGGCGTCGCGACCTGCACGCTGGGCACGATCGCTGCCGCAGGCTCGGCGCAGTACACGATTACGGTGGCGGTGGACGCCGACGCCAGCGGCACGCTGACCAACCAGGCGAGCGTGACCTCGGACACCACGGATCCGGACAGCAGCGACAATGCAACCAGCGAAGACACCGGCGTCGGCGCCTCAGCGGACCTTTCGATCAGCAAGACCGACTCGGTGGACCCGGTGGTGGCGGGCGAGAACCTGACTTACACCGTCACGGTGAACAACGCCGGCCCGTCGGATGCCACCAACGTGGTGGTGACGGACACCTTGCCCGCCGGGGTGACGCTGGTGTCGACGTCGGGCTGCTCGGAAGATCCGAGCGGCGTCGCGACCTGTACGCTGGGCAACATTGCCGCGAGCGGCTCGGCGCAATACACCATCACGGTAGCGGTGGACGCTAGCGCTACGGGTACGCTGACCAACCAAGCGAGCGTGAGCTCGGATACTGCGGATTCAGACTCCAGCGACAATACGACGAGCGAAGACACGACGGTCAGCGCCGAAGCCGATCTCTCGATCAGCAAGACGGATTCGGTGGACCCGGTGGTAGCCGGCGAGAACCTGACCTACACGGTGACGGTGGCCAACGCGGGTCCATCGGACGCTCAGAACGTGGTGGTGACGGACACGCTGCCCGCTGGGGTGACGCTGGTGTCGACTTCGGGCTGCGCGGAAGACCCGAGCGGCGTCGCGACGTGCACGCTGGGTACGATCGCTTCGGGCGACTCGGCTCAGTACACGATCGCGGTAGCGGTGGACGCCGATGCCAGCGGTACGCTGACCAACCAGGCCAATGTCACCTCCTCAACGGCAGACCCAGACGGTAGCGACAACGCGACCACCGAGTCGACGGCGGTCAACTCCGAGGCGGATCTCGCCATCAGCAAGACCGATTCCGCTGATCCAGTGACCGCGGGCGCGAGCCTCGTTTACACCCTTTCGGTGACCAACAGCGGCCCGTCGGATGCCGCTGGCGTCGTGATCACCGAGACGCTGCCGGCGGGGGTGACGCTGGTGTCGACCTCGGGCTGCTCGGAAGATCCGACCGGTGTACCGAGCTGTTCCGTCGGCACGGTGGCCGCGGGTGACACGGTGCAGGCCACCGTCACCGTTTCGGTCGACGCCAACACCAACGGCGTCATCCTCAACCAGGCGAGCGTCGCCTCGGCTACGCCGGATCCGGACGGCAGTGACAACACGGCGAGCGAATCCACCACCGTCGAGGGCACGGCGGATCTCGCGTTGACCGTCGCCGATGCGCCGGATCCCGCGGCGCCCGGTGCAACCGTGACCTACACCTTCGAAGTGAGCAACCTGGGTCCGGCTCCGGCAGCCGGCGTCAGCGTCGCCACCACCCTGCCGGCGGGAGTGACCCTGGCCGCGACCACCGGCTGCAGCGAAGACCCGGCCGGCGTTCCCACCTGCAGCCTCGGGGCCCTGGCCAGCGGTAGCTCGACTCAGTTCCTGGTCGACGTCACCGTCGATAGCGGTACCCCGAGCGGCGACCTCACCGTCAGCGGTACGGTGGCATCAGCTTCCGTCGACCCGGTGCCCGGCAACAATACGGCCAGCGCGACGACCACCGTCGACGCCGAAGCACCGACGGTGACCCTGATGGCCTGGCAGTCCGGTGCCCGCAGCGGAGACGGAGCTCCCACCGACGAATCGCCTGCGGGTAGCGACGAGCTCGAGGAGTGCGAAGAGGTGCGCAGCGATGTTGTCGAGCTGCTGGTGACCTTCAGCGAAGACGTGCAGGATCCTGTTGGCGACAGCGATCCCGACGACGTCACCAATCCGGCCAACTACCTGCTGGTCGGCGCCGGGGCCGACAACGACTTTGCGACCACGGCCTGCGGTGCAGCCAGCGGCGACGACGAAGCGATCGCCCTCGACGGCGTGTCCTACGACGCCGTCTCGCGAGTCGCCACCCTAGCCATCGACGGCGGCCTGGACGACGACCTCTACCGTCTGCTGGTGTGCGGCTCGACCTCCATCCGCGACATCGCCGGCAATGCCCTCGACGGTGACGCCGACGGTTCCGGCGGAGACGACTTCGTGCGCAGCTACCGGGTCGAGCGTACCAATCTCTTCGAGAACGGTTCATTCGACTGCACCGTCGACGCTTGGGAGCTGGCGGACGAGGCCACCTACAGCAGTCAGGACGTCGACGATTCCACGGTCTCCGGTTCAGCGAGCGTGACCGATCTCGATCCAGCCGATGCCTTCGCCGTCGCCCAATGCGTGGCGGTTACCGGCGGCCAGAGCTGCGATTTGACGGCTCGGGTGCGTCTCGACACCGGCGGCATCACGGTGCCGACGACGGAGACCTGCACCTACTACGCGCAGGCGGACTGCGGCGGGCCCAGCCTCGGCCAGGACGTCAACCTCGTCGCGCTCACCGCCACCGGTGGCGCCTGGCAGACCCTGCAACTGCCGGTCACCACCCCAGCCGAGGCGGTCTCGATGCGCTGCGCTGTGGATCTCCAATCGGCCGCGAGCTTTCAGGCCTTCATCGACGAGGCGCGACTGACCTGCCCGGACAGCCTGTTTGCCGACAGTTTCGAAACCGGCGATACTTCCGCCTGGTCGAGCACGCAGCCGTAGCTTGTAAACCCTGTTGGATCAAATCTCGGGAAAGACCGCTGATATGAAATCGATTTGCCCTAGTCCAATCTACCCGCTTCTCGCTGCGCTGATCCTTGGAGCTTTGGTGCCCGCGCCTTCGACAGCTTCTGCGCCAGCAGGCATGATGGAAGGAACGATGGAGCAGCGCATCGAGCTCACTGCTTCGCCGGATCCGGTCTCCTGGCAGTTTCAGGCGCGTGAGGCCTCGGTCTTGGCACCGTCCGGAGGCGGATTTCCGATCGAGCTGTTACTCGACGACGGCACGGCCGAGGGCGACTTCGGCGTCGGTGACGGCGTCAACGCTCGACAGTTCCTGTGGTTCAACCAGTTCGATCTGACTGGCCTGGGACCGGTCGATCTCGACGAGATCCAGGTGTTCTTTCCAACCGGGCCCAACATGGCTGCGGGCAACGCCATCCAACTGGCGATCTACCACGATCCGGACAGCGATCCCACCAATGGCGCCGACCTGCTCTCAGCCTTCGACGGGACCATCCAATCCGTCGACGGCACCAGCTTCTCGAGCTACCCGTTGGCCATGCCGCTGTCGCTGCCCGAGGAGGGCAGCCTGTTGGTAGGTGTGGTCAATCGCTTTGTCGAGTCCGGGGTGACCAGCGCTACCCGTCCCGCGGCGCTCGACACTACCGCCAGCCAGGGGCGTTCGTGGCTGGCGGTGTGGATCGACGATCCGCCGGCACTGCCCGAGCTGCCGTCCAACTCGGTACTTGCCCTGGTCGACGACTTCGCCCCCGGCAACTGGACGATCCGCGCCTTCGGCAGCCCGACGCCCGAGATCGTGATCGACACCGTCGAGGTGCCGACTTTGCAGCCGCTCGGTCTCGGGCTGCTGATCCTGCTCTTGGCAGGGTTTGGCATGTCGCGCCTGCGTCGGGGCTGATCCGAAGAGCGCCGGCGCCAGTGTTTGCGCTGGCCTGATAGGCTTTTCGCATCTCAAAAATCCTAAGGCGTCAGGGCGATCTTGGCTCTGCGCCAACCAAGGAGCACGGCATGATGCGGAACTCTGCTGTTGGGCCTCGCTTGGGGCGTAGCTTTGGCTTGTTGATCCTCGCGGGACTGGTGGCCGGCGCATCAGCAGCGTCGACGCCGTCGATCCCGCGCTCTGGCGCGACGCACGGTCACTACGTCGTGCTCGGTTCGGCGAATGGCGAGACCGTCGGTTATGCGCGGATCATCACCGATCCGGGCTACGCCTGCCCGCAGATCCAGGGGGGTGCGAAGGCTATCCAAATGACTTCGCGAGACAATCCACACGGCTTCCCGGTGATCGTCTGCGAAGCTCAAATCGGTTTCGAGCAGGAGCTCGAGATCGTGCTGCAGGATCGCTCGCTGCCGCTGCCTACCGTGCGCAAGAATCCGACTCGCGTCGTCGTCTTCGGTGACACCGGCTGCAAAGAGTACAGCGCCAAGTCCAACAGTGGCTGCGCTCCCGGCACGCCAGCCCAGCCCTTCGCGTCGCTGACCACCGCGGCCGCCGAGAGCGGCACCCCCGACGTCATCCTGCACATGGGGGATTTCAACTACCGCGGCACCGGCAGCCGGCTGATGTTCACCGTTGAAGAGGACGGCAAGGCTAAGCAGGTCGCCGAATGGTCCTATGATGCTGGCGACGGCACCGGCGCCGAGGAGCAGTGCGTGCAGGGCAGCGATACGACCTTCTGGAGTCAGAATGCGGCCAACTCCAACCATCCCGACACCTGGGGTGGCTGGAGTGACGATTTCTTCAGCGCCGCCCGTGACTTGCTGGCCAAGGCACCGTGGGTGTTCGCTCGCGGCAACCACGAGCTGTGCAGCCGGGCCGGTCCGGGCTGGTTCTATTTTCTCGATCCGAGCTCCAACCTGGACGGCGAGCAGCTGAGCTGTCCGAAGCCTGATCCACCAGCCGGTGCGCTGCCCAACGTCGTGCTCGGCGAGCCCTACGCGGTCGACCTCGGCAGCCTGCGACTGCTGGTGCTCGACTCGGCCAACGCCTGCGATTCGTTCCTCAACGACACCTTCACCGAGCGCTACACGAAGCAGTTCGAGGAGCTGGGGCGGCTCGCTGAGGGCGCCGAGACAGCTTGGATGATAAGTCACCGGCCGATCTGGGGAGTGACCAGCTTCAGCTCTACCGAGAGCACGGGCTGCACCAGCGCCGACCAGTGGGGCTGCATCAACCAAACGCTTCAGGCCGCCTTGAAAGATAGCCTGAACGGTGCCTTCCCGGACTCCGTCAAGCTCCTGCTGTCCGGCCACATGCACCGCTTCCAATCCGTGACCTTCACCGACGGCCGGCCGCCGATGGTCGTTGTCGGCACCGGCGGCGTGGCGCTCGATGCCTCACCGCCGCTCGGTACCGTCGACGTCACCGTCGATGGCGCCTCTGCCGACACCCTGACCACCGGCGCCTACGTCTCGAACAACGGCAAGCTGCAGCCCGCCTTCGGCTACCTAGACGTCACCTACCAGGCCGACGGCACCTGGAGTGGCGTTCTGCACAGTCCACCCGAAGGCTTTACCCTGGCCAACTGCGGCAGCGAGCTGGAGGCCAAGGGCTCAGTCTGCGTGCTCGGTTCGGGAGTCAAGGCGGAGTAGGGCACGCTGCTGGGCTTTCGTGAGGTGGCGAGAGACAGGCGAGGCAGGTCGGTGGCCTCGAAGGCAGCGAGCACTGTTGCTAAGACACCGATGGCTGACGTAATCTGAGGAGTGTCAACAAGGATATCTGTATGGAGCGCACGCTCGCGGTGCTCAAGCGATGGTTGCTGTTCCGTTCATCGTGAAAAGCCACATTAGACTCAGATAAAGGCAACCATGTCGGCGTGCAGCTGTCGAGATTGCGAGGGCTTGTTGCACCTAAGTTTTTTCGTACTTGCCTCAAACTCTGTGGAACTCGTCAAAAAATTTTTCAAACTGCCTGTAAAGGCGGCCCGTGTTCCCCGACTTCTTAAGCCGTTCGGTAAAACTTGGGAAGTGGCTTACGATAGTTCGTGTGACGCGATGAGGGTCCATGAGATAGATGGTGTCGGCTGCTTTGAGGTCCGAATATGTCGGTATTTCGCCTGCCTTTTTCTTATCAAAATCTAGAGAGGACAATTTGTTGTCATGGTGGATCCAGAGGCCTTGCTTCGTCCAGCCGAGATGATACATGCCGTTCCTGATTCTGTCGCGGTATTCCTTTACATCGGAGAGGGCTGAGTCGCTGTAGTCTTGGTCTGCTGGCCTGAAAGAGGGGTATACGTCACAAAAACCAATATTAAAGTCATTTTGCGAGGTCTTCCACGCGTTCGAGTGTTCATTCAGGCTTTTTCCAATCCGCTCGAAATAGGTGAAGACTACCGAGATAAGCCCGTAGGCAGCATGATCCCATATCGTCAGGCGGTCCTTCTTTTCCATCTCTTTAAGCATTTGAACGGCAACACCCAGCTGCCAGACATCAACTCGGCACTCGAATATTCGGATCTTATCCTCTGGTGACCATGGCTCTGTAATTTCATTCGCGAGTTGCATTGGATGCAGGAGAACTCTGCCAGACTCAAATTCGATGAACTCACTCTTGCGCCACTCGGACTTCATTACTATCTCCTTCAGGCAATTGGGTCACAGAGCGGCTGCCAAACGGAGGGGAATCGCAGCGCTCCCTCTGTAAGAATCTGCTCGATGATGG
>JBCCEE010000152.1:0-16430 GCA_039030415.1 Acidobacteriota bacterium | reverse complement strand
GGTAGAGCTCGGCCGAAGGCGGATCCAAGCGGGCCAGGTGATCGGTGATAGTGGCAGCCATCTGCCCGAGACGCTTCGGGCTCAGCCAGATATGGGGATCATTGCCGGGTCGGCCGGCAGGCGCCGGCGCTTCGGCACCGTCTTCGCTTTCGGCACCGTCTTTGCTTTCGGCACCGTCTTCGCTTTCGGCGCCGTCTTCGCTTTGGACAGTCTCCTCGCTGTGGTGACCGCGGGCCATCTGCAGCAGATCGACGCCGTTCCTGAGATCGACGATCTCGACCCCCGCGCTGCGGATCGCACTTAGCCAAGGCGCCTCTTCGCTCGGCACTCCGATACGAAAGTAGACCGCCGAGCGCAGCACCTGGCTGACCTGAGCGTCGCTCGGGAGGTAGGTCGCCGGGCTCTCGCCGGGGCCCACCACCGTGGTGACGGCGACGCGCTCGCCCCCGATCTGCTCCACCAGCCAAGCTTGGGGAGCAATGGTGACGGCGATTGCGATCGGCTCGGACGCTTGCGGCGAGTCTTTGCCTCGGTTGGCCAACACCGCGACCAGCGCGGCGATGGCGAGTAGCGAAACGATCAGGATGCGGCGCATGTCAAGAGTACTCTATGCCTCAGTTAATGAGAGGTCAATATCATTTAGAGGTATGCATGGAACCGCAACCGCGTCAGAGACAGTGCTCATGGCCAAAACGGCTCTCGACTGAGACCGAAACCGAGACCGAGACCGAGACTGCGACCGGGCTTGCATAGATTACTGTGCTGAGGAGCGTAGCTGAGCTCAGGCCCCGTTGCCCGACTTGGACAAGCTTGCGAGCTTGCGAGCCGCTGCGGTAGGGTACGCCTCTATGCCTCCTCGCATCGCTGCCGCTCTCGGCCTGACGTTTGCTCTGCTGCTCGCCACGACTTCGGGCCTGGCCGGGCATGATCACGGAGCTCGGGCCGAGTTTGGCTCTAGGAGCTGCAGCGTCGACCACGTTGCGCCTCACGAAGATAGTCCGTCAGCTGGGCTTCATGCTGCGGGCGAGCGCCATCAGCATCAGTGTGTCGGCTGCTGTCTTAGCGGGCATCGCTCCCTGCTTTCGTCGGCACAGTGGGTGTCGGCCCTGGCGCCCTTCCGGCAGTCCGAATGCGAGCATGCCACGACGCCGCGCGCCTTGCGCTGCATGGCCGGCGGCACCCTGCGCGGGCCGCCGATCGCCTGATCCTGCGGCTCGAGAGCGTCTCCAGGTGTGACGCTCGTGCACACCGCAAGAGTAATGCGAGCGTGCACCACGCCTTGTGAAGGTCATGCCCAGCGCCTCGGCTGGGACTTCAACACAACGGGCTCCGATGCCGATGTGGCGCCGGGACCAGAAAGATCACGACGCGAGACGTCCAGCAAAGGACCTCGCAAGAACGGGCCTCCACTCTCAAGTGGGCTCGGGAGAAAGGACACAAACGTCCCATGCAACATCAGACCCCCTCGATTCGTCTCGCTGGCGAGTCGTATCTTCGTAACACTCTCAATCATCGTGGCGCCGCCTTTCGCGTCGTTGCGGCCCTCGTGCTGCTGTCGGTCGTTTTCGCGGGCTCGCCGGCCATTGCCCAGGACACGGGCGTGCTCGAAGGGCAGGTGAGCTCGGCCGTGAGTAGCGACTTCGTATTGTCGACCGCGCGCATTCCCGATCTCAGCCTGAAAGTCGACATCGAATCCGACGGCAGCTTCAAATTCGATGCGGTCCGTCCCGGCACGTACCTGCTCGAGGTCCGCGTGCCCAGCCTCGGCGTGGTCGGCGAGCGGGTGGAGATCAAGGCCGGTGAGACGACGTCGGTGGACATCACGCTCATTCCCGGCAGCCACTCCGAAGAGATCGTGGTCACCGGCACGGGTATCGCCCGCGACCCCAACGAGCTCGCCAGCCCGACGATCAGCTTGAGCGGCCAGGAGCTGGATCTGAGGCTCGAGGGGTCCCTCGGCGAGACCCTAGCCAACGAACCCGGCATCTCCTCGTCGTACTTCGGCCCGGGCGCTAGCCGGCCGGTGATCCGCGGTCAGGCCGGCGATCGCGTGCGCATGCTGGAGAGCGGCATCGGCACCGGTGACGTCTCCGGCGTCAGCGTCGATCATGCGGTGACCACCGATCCGGCTCAGGCCGAGCGCATCGAGGTGATCCGAGGTCCCGGCACGCTGCTCTACGGCTCGAGCGCCATCGGCGGCGTGGTCAACGTCATCGATGAGCGCATTCCGACCGTGCGGGCGACCGGCGGCGTCCACGGCAGCGTCATGCTCCGCGGTGGCACGGTCGACGACGAGCGCTACGGCTCGGTCAATCTCAACGGCGGCAGTGGGGATTGGGCCTGGCACGTCGACGCCAGTATCCGCGAGACCGACGACTACGAGATTCCGGGCTTCGCCTCCCTCGACGGCGACGAGCACGAGGAGCACGAAGAGGAAGAGCACGAGGAAGAAGAGCACGAGGAGCACGAGGAAGAAGAGCCTGCGTTTGGCGTCGTGCCCAATACCAATATCGAAACCCAGAGCGTGCGCGCCGGTGCGACCTACTTCTTCGGTGACCGTGGCTTCCTCGGCGTTTCCGTGAGCGGATTCGAGACCGACTACGGTCTGCCCGGTGGCCTCGAGCATGCCGAGCACGGCGATGAGCACGGTGACGAGCACGATGATGACGAGCACGATGACGACGACGATCACGAGGAGCACGAAGACGAAGAGCACGAAGAGCATGACGAGCACGAAGAGGGCGTGCCGGTGCGCATCGACATGGAGCAGCAGCGTTTCGATCTGCGCGGCCAGGTGAACCAGCCCTTCAACGGCTTCCAGGCCTTCAAGGTTCGCATCGGCGCTACCGACTACGAGCACATCGAATTCGAGGGCGACGAGCAAGGCACCTTCTTCTTCAACGAGTACCTGGAAGCGCGGTTCGAGCTGGTTCAGAATCAGCGCGCGACCGGCGGCGGCGGCCTGCATACCGGCTCGTTCGGCCTGCAGTACTCGGATCGCGATCTCGAAGCGATCGGCGCCGAGGCCTTCATTCCCAAGACCGCGACCGAGCGCTGGGCGGTATTCACCCTGCAGGAGATCGAAACCGGCCCGGTGAGCTGGCAGTTTGGCGGTCGCTTCGAGAGCCAAGACAGCGACCCGACGGGGGCAGGCCTCTCCTCTCGCTCCCACGAAGGCTTCAGCGCTTCGCTGGGCTTGGTCTGGCAGGCCAACGAAACCTTCTCGATCGCCGGCTCGCTGGCGCGCTCGGTCAAGCTGCCGGCAGCCGAGGAGCTGTTCGCCAACGGCCCGCACATCGCCACCCAGGCGTTCGAGATCGGCGATCCGAATCTCGACGAAGAGATCGGCCTCGGGCTGGACGTCTCGCTCCGGTTCGAGACCGAGCGGTTCTCCGGTGAGCTGACGCTGTTCCGCCAGGACTTCGACGACTACATCTTCATGGCTTTCACCGGCGAGGAGGAAGATGGCTTCCCGGTGGTGATCTTCCGACAGCAGGACGCCGAGTTCGACGGCGCGGAATTCCGCGGTCGCATCGAGCTCTACGAGGAGGATCAGCATCACGTGCACCTCAGCCTGATGGGCGACGTGGTCAACGCCGAGCTCGACGCCGGCGGCAACCTGCCGCGCATCCCGCCGATGCGCCTGGGCGGCGGCATCCACTACCACAGCGACAGCTGGAACGCGTCGGCCGAGGTGCGCTGGGTCGACGACCAGACCGATGTTGGGGTCAACGAGACGCCGACCGACGGCTACACGCTGTTCAACGCCAGCCTCGGCTACCGACTGCTGTTCGGCAATCAGATCGTCGACTTCCTGCTGCGTGGCCGCAACCTGGGAGACGAGGACGCGCGCCTGCACACCTCGTTCCTCAAGAACGTGGCGCCGCTGCCGGGCCGCAACGTGACGCTGTCGGCCCGGCTCCAGTTCTAGAGCCGCATGCCGCTAGCCGGTGCGTTTTGTGAAGACGGAGCGTGCCGGCGAAGAGGGAATTGGGGTCTCTGCAGCGTGCAGGGACCCCGATTTACGCTCAGCCCGACACGTCGAGCAGATCGTTCGGGTCCATACCCAGGGCGACCAGGTCGTCGAGCTCGCCGTCTCGTTGGGCGATTTGAACGAGCTGGCGCTTGAGCGCCAAGTAAGGGGCGGTGGGGGCCATGCGGGCGCGCAGCCGATCGAGCTCGCGGCCTAGCTGCCGCTCCTTGCGTCGGATCTTGCTGGGCTCCTGGTCTTCGATCGCTTCTTTGAGGTCGAAGGCGGTGTCGGCCACGGTCTGGAACTGCAGGGTGAGCTCGAGCGCCTCGGCTTGGCGGGCGTCGACCAGGCCCTTGCGCTGCAGGGCATAGACCCGGATCGAGGCCTCCGCCTTGGCGCTGGGGGCGCCGTCGATCCTGGCTGGCCGGATCAGGCCGTCTTCGGTGAAGCGCAGGTGCTGCTCGGTGTCGGCGTCGAGGCAGGGGTTGAGCAGCAGCCGCACGGACTCCTCCCGGCTCAGATCGTCATCATGGTGGCGCACGCGCTGGGTCTCGTCGGCCAGCGGGAACTGCGCCAGCTTGCCCATCTTGACCTTGCCCGTAGCGTCCGGGGTCTCGTGCTTCTGAGAGCGATTGCAGAAAATGCAGGACAGCAGCAGGTTGTCCCAGGTCGCGGCCAGCCAATAGTAGCCGGGCTTCAGGGGATCCGCGCCGTTGCCGGTGTCGATCTCCGACTTGGGGCGAAAGTGCTCGATGTCCTGCGGCGCGACGGCGTCGAAGCGGCTTTCGCAGTAGGCGCACTTCTTGCGAAAGATGCGGGTCAGCTCTGTGACGACCCGACTGTCGTTGTAGACGCTGAAGCTGAACTTCTTCTTGGTCAGCTTCTGTTCGTTTTGGTAGTGCTCGGGATCGGTGTAGAACGCAATCGCCCGCTCGGTCTCGCGCTCGGCCCGGCTCACCGCCGTCTCGCCGTCCAGGCTCTTCTTGTTCTTCTCGGTGAAGAGGTCGAGCTCGGGGAGTCCGGGAGGTCGCTTGACGTGAATCATCTGACGGGAATCATCTGGCGTGAACCATCGCGGCTAATCGGAGAACTTGGCCTTCCACAGTTGGGAGATCCGGTCGACGGCTTCCTGCTTGATCTCGGCCATGGGGCGCTCGGGGCGTCGGTGGCGCTTGTCGGCCAGCAGTTTGTCGATGACCTCGTACATCACCTCTTCGCGCGGCGTGGCGCCGAGGTGCTGGCGGTCGGCGAGCGCTTCTTTGAGCTCGTCGAGGCGCTCCTCCTGCTCGGCGTCGAGCGCTTCGAGCGCCAATAGCTGGTAATACTCGTTGAACTCCTGCTCGGTCTCCGGATCCATGGCGCTGTGCAGGCCAAAGAACTCGGAGGTCAGCAGCTGGTCGACCCGGAAGTCATCCGGCGACGGCAGATCCTCGATCGCCTGCACGCCGCCGTCCTCGAGGCGCTTCATCAGCACCACCTGGCCTTTGCCCAAGCCGCGCAGGCACAGCGGCTCGTGGGTGGTGACCAGGAACTGCAGGCCGGGAAACGTCTGCTTCAGCTTGTCGATGATCTGCATCTTCCAGCGCGGGTGCAGGTGGACGCCGATCTCGTCGATCAGCACGATGCCCTCGGCATCTTCGATCGACGGCCATTTCTCGGTCAGCACCATCATGATGTCGAGGGTCAGCGCCAGCACCGTCTGGTAACCGTCGCTCATGTCCTCGAGCCGCTGGCTGAGCTCGCCGAGCTTGACCCGCACGCGGCCGCCGTGACGCCGGATCGAGTCGTGCTCGGGATCCAGCAGCAGCAGGCCCATCAGGGCGTCGCGGACCATCGCGAACTGCCGCGCCGAAACCCTGGCGACGTCGCCCAGCCATCTCTCGACGTGGTTGAGCTTCTCGTAGGGGTTGAACAGGTTGTTGATCCGGATCAGCTGGCGTCGCTGCTCGTCCGCCGGGTCGCTCCAGCGCCGCAGGAGCCGGGTGGCGCCGTAGCCGAGGATCAGCACCTTGGGGCTGCGGCTCGAGGCCTCGAAGTGGGGCTCGTGCTGCGTGAACGTCAGGGTGATCGGCTCGCGCAGGTTGGTCAGGTAGACCTCGACCTTACCGCTGGTGGCACCGCGCGTGACGTACTCGCGGGCGTCTAGGCCGAGCCGGTCGCGCTCCTGGTCGCCCATCAGGGTAAGGGCAACGGCTTTGAGCACGGTGCTCTTGCCGGTCGAGTTCTCGCCGATCAGCGCCAGCCACGAGCTGTCGGCTTCGCCGAGCTCGAGCTCGAGATGGCGGATCACCCGGAAATTCTCGATCACCACCTTCTCGATGCGCTTCAGACTGCCGAAATAGCTCTCGCGCGACGCCTTGGTCTCGTCGTAGATCGAATAGTCGGCCTTGGTGCGAAGCTTGGTACGAAACTCAGGTGATTTCTTGCGGCGTGACTTGCTGCGGCGCGGCTGCTTGCGACGCGGTGGCTCCACGCTTTTGGCGCCCGGCGGCACCTCGAAGGCACCGCCATCTGCCGTCTCATCGGGCGAGCCCGGCTCGGGTGCTCCCGTCTCGTCAGGCGCTCCCGTCTCATCAGGTGCGAACGTCTCATCGGGGGCAGCCTTCTCGTCGGGAGCCATCGGCTCAGCGGTTGCTTCGGCCCCCACCGACAGGCTGAAGTCGAGCTCGAGGCGCTCGCGCAGGGCGGCCAGCCGGAGGCTGGCGATCAGGCCCGGGAAGCGCTCGTCCAGCTCAGCGCCGTGGCGCATGAAGAACGGCTCCGCCAGGGCGCGCTTGGTGCCGAGATAGGGGCTTTCCGGGGCTAGCTCGGCGCGGATGCCGCGTTCGATCGTCGGCCCCGCGGCCTCCGCCGGATTGTCGATCGCGTGACGCAGAAAGCGCTCCAGCTTCTGCCACGCTTCGAAGCGGCGCCGCCGCAGCTCGTTGCGGTTGAGCCCCAGGATCTCGAGGGTGATCTTGCCGCGCTCGGTCTCCGGCACCATCTCGACCTCTTGCAGCTCCTCGTGCTCGACGAAGAAGAAATGCATCTCGTCGAAATCGCGGCTCAGGCAGGGGTCGAGCAGCAGGGCTTTCTCCGCGAGCACATCGGCTCGGTAGCGGTCGCGCTCGTCGCCGCGGTAGGTGGCTCGCGCGCCGCGCACCGGGAACCGGTTGCGCTTGTAGGTGCGGTTGCAGGGGGCGCAGGTGAGGTAGAAATTCCACCATTCGAAGGCCAGCCACCAGTAGCCCGGGGCCAGCTTGCCGTCGAGATTCATCGCCCGGCTGAACGGCCTGAAGGTCTCGATGTCGCCGGCGCGCCGGCCTTCCAGCGGCGTCTCGCAGTAGGCGCACTTGCTGTGGAACAGCTGGTGCAGCTCGGATCGAATTCGGCGGTAGAACTTGGTGTTGCGAGGCAGCTTCTCGCCGGGGCGCGGATCGAGCGCCCGCTCGCGAGTCGCCTGGCGCCAAGCGTCCATGATCTGCGATTCGAAGATCGGCGGCTCGGCTACGGATTTGCGGTCGACGAAAATCATGAGTCCAACAGTATAGACCCCGAAATCCCCAGTAAGTTCAACGGCCTCCGGGACGGCGAAGCGCCGCTGGTGCCGCTGGTGCCGCTGGTGCCGCTTGCGCCGCTCGAAGCTGGGAAGGAAAGCCTAGCTCAAGAGTACGACCGTCGCTCGCAAGCCCTGACGGGCGGCGCGGCGGTGTTTCTGCAGCTGAGCGATGCCGGCGAAGGCGAGCAGCACCACCGGGCTGAGGATCGCGATCCAGCCGGGGCCGGGCAGAATCCGCACGACCGGGATGCGGAAGACGTCGTCATTGCCCATCTCGGTGAGGTACACCGTGCCCGAGGCTCCGACGGCGATGCCGACGGCGCCGTCCAGCGGATGCTCGCCGCCGGCACCGGAAGCGTCGATGATCTCGGTGATCGCGCCCTCCGGCGTGATCTTGAAGGCGTTGTTGCTCGACCTGCCCGCGACGTAGGCGTTGCCGCTGGCGTCGACGGCGATGCCGAGCGGCCCGGTCAGAGGGTGGCGGTCGCCGTCGCCCGAGGCGTCGATGATCTGGCGGACGCTGCGCTCGCCGCCCGGATCGCGGATCGCAAACGCGTTGTGGCTGCGGTGACCGGTGACGAAGACGGTGCCTTCGTGGTCGACCGTGACGCCAAAGGCGCCGCGCAGCGGATGCTCGCCGTCGCCCGTGGCGTCGAGGATCTGGGTGATCGCTCCCTGCGGCGTGATGCGGAAGGCGTTGTCGCTGTCGCCCGTGACATAGACGTTACCGTCGTTATCGACCGCGATGCCCTGGGGGCCGCGCAGCCCGTTTCCCCGGCGGTCTCCGGTGTGGTCGATGATCTGGGTGGCCGTGCCGTTGCGGGCGATCCTGAAGGCGTTGTCGCTGCCGTGGGCTGCGACGTAGACGTTGCCCTCGGCGTCCACTGCCAGGGCGGTCGGCTCTACCATGCTGCGTCCTCGACCGTCACCGAGAGCGTCCAGGATCTGGCTGATGCCGCCCTCGCTGGTGATCTTGAAGACGTTGTGGCTGTACCCGCCCGAGACGTAGACGTTGCCGTCAGCGTCGACCGCGATCCCCATCGGCGCCTGCAAGGGGTTGCCGTCACCGTCGCCCGTGGCGTCGATGAGTGGCGTGAGGGTGCCGTCGGGCGCCACCCGGAAGGCACGGTTCGTGGAGTAGGCCGCAACGTAGACGTTCTCTGCGGCGTCTACCGCCAGGCCGTGGTCCTTCGCGACGGGGGAGTGCGGTGCGGTTTGGGCGAGCGGCTCGTCCGCCGATTGAGCGCGTGCCGACTCGCTGAGGACAAGCACCTCGAGGAAGAGCGAAAGCAGCGGCACCGCGAGAGGGGCGCGCCTCCTAATCGAGCTCGAGAAGAATTCCATTCCAGCAAGCATCAGCCACGAGGGTCCTGCGACCACAGAAACACCGCGGAGCGACCGCGGTCACATCGTCATCGAACGGTGCAGCACGGTCACCATGAACACCACCGCCGGCGGGAAGCCGATGAGCGCTCCGAGGGCGTAATCGCGATACCGGATCGGCGAGACCGCCAGGGCACTGGTGGTGATCGGCGACAGCCAAAACAGGGCTCGCAGCAGCGCCACCCACATCACGGGTCGCGCCTCGAGGCGCTCGAGGGCGAATCGCAGAATGCGCTGGTCGGGAATGTCCAGCGTCTTCCCGCTCAGCGTGCGAATCGCGAGGAAGCTGTAGTTCATCGCCAGCAGGCCGCCGAGAATCGAGATGACGGCACCCAGGACCGGTCCGTAGATCATGACGCTGAGGGTCACCAGCAGCAGGCCGGGCACCCACAGCCAGGTACCGATACTGAACAGCGCGATCATCGCCACCACGCCGAGCGGACCCATCGCTGCGATCTGGGCGCGCACGGCATGAACGTCCGCCGTGCTGACCACGCCGAAGCGGCCGATCACGGCGATCACGACGACCGCAAGCAGCAGCACCGTCAGCCGCTTCGAGGGAGCTCGAAGGTGGGCCAGCGGCGAGAGAGATTCGAGAACATTCATGAGATCGCATGGTATCCCAAAGCAGCTGCGAGGTGTTGCTGAACCACGGGATCCCAGGGGATTCGCGCTCGCAAGGCGCCTTGGGCTGAGGTCCAAACAAGGCAAATTGACGCCGGCCGGCAGCAGCCGCGCGTGTAGACTGTCCTCATGGTTCGGGACGTCCCAGCAGAGCCCGTGAACGAGGTGTCAGCGCTGCCGGCGGCCGAGGAAGCGCGTCTCGATGAGGATGGACTGGTGGCGCTGAGCGGTGAGATCACCGAGCTGCTGCACGCCTGGCGCGAGCCGGGCATGCCGCCGGAAGCTCTCGTGCGCTGTCTGTATCCGCACCTGCGGCGCATCGCAGCCGGCCAGCTGTCCGGCTCAGCGGCCGGGCGGCGGCCGCTCGACACCACCGAGCTGGTGCACGAGGCGTTCCTCAGGCTCGCCAACCAGCGATTGCTCGACTGGCGCAACCGCGGCCACTTCTTCAGGGTCGCGGCGCGACTCATCCGGCGGGTGCTGGTCGATGAAGTGCGCGAGCGTCGGACCGCCAAGCGTGGCGGCGCGCTGGAGCGCGCCGAGCTGCTCGACGCGACGTCGGTCAGCCCGCAGGCGCACCCCGACCTGCTGGCGCTCGATCAGGCGCTGGATCGCTTGGCGGCCGAACAGCCCGCCGTCGCCCGCGTGGTCGAGCTGCGCTACTTCGCCGGCCTGACGATCTCGGAGGTCGCGGAATCTCTCGGGATTGGCCGCACGACCGTCGTCCGGCACTGGCGCTGGGCACGGGCCTGGCTGCGTGCCGAGCTCGGAGCCCAGCCCGCGGTGCCGGCGCTGCACCCGCGGGAAACCCTGGAGGCGGTCTCGTGAGCGACCCGGCCCTGGACGCTCGAGCGCGCCGCGTCTTCGAGCGGGTGATCGACGCGCCCGCCGGGGAGGAGGAAGTCCTGGGCTCGGCCTGCGCTGACGATCCCGAGCTGCGGCAGCGCGTCGAGGAGCTGCTCGAGCACGATCGCAGCGCGTCGGCGTTCCTGGAGACGCCGCGGCTCGACGACTGCGAAGATTGGACGGGGCGTCGCCTCGGGGCGTACCGGATCCGCGCCGAGATCGGCCGCGGCGGCATGAGCCGGGTGTTTGCCGCCGAGCGCTGCGACGGTGAATTCCAGCACGAAGTCGCCATCAAGGTGCTGCGCTCGAGCCTGGCGGCGTGGGGCCTCGAAGGGCGGCTGCGGAGCGAGCGCCAGATCCTGGCCGATCTGGTGCATCCCGCCATCACCCGACTGCTCGACGGCGGTACCACCGACGACGGTTTGCCCTACGTCGTCATGGAGCGGGTTCGCGGCTGGCCGCTCGATGTCACCGCCGATCGCGAGCGGATGACCCTCGCTCAGCGGGTGGAGCTGTTCCGCCGCGTCGTCGACGCGGTGCACGTCGCCCATCGCCAGCTGATCCTGCACTGCGATCTCAAGCCGACCAACGTGCTGGTCGACGCCGACGGCCACCCCAAGCTGCTGGATTTCGGCATCGCCCGAGTGTTCGACGTCAGCAACGCCGAGCACCTGGAGCTGCGGGGGCTGACCCCGGGCTACGCCAGCCCGGAGCTGAAAGCGGGCGAGCGAGTCTCGATCGCCAGCGACGTGTATTCCCTCGGCGTCATGCTCTTCGAGCTGCTCACCGGCCACCGGCCGCAAGCCGGGCAGCTCGCCAGCCAAGCCCTGTCAGCGGCCGATCCGTGGGTCGCCGAGCGTCGACGGGTCACGATGCGTCAGCTGCGCCGCCAGCTGGCCGGCGACCTCGACGCCATCATCAGCCGCTGTCTGGAGCCGGATCCCGAGCGCCGCTACGCCTCGGCCCAGCACCTGGCGGACGACCTGGGCCGCTGGCTAGAGGGTCGCGAGGTGGCGGTCCGGCCCGACGGGTTGGGCGGCGCGCTGCGTCGATTCAGCCGCCGGCAGCCGGGGCTGGCGGCGGCGCTGGCCGCGCTGGGCCTCGCCGGCTCGCTGCTGCTGGCGTCGAGCACCGTGCGGGGCGTTCGCCTGGCCGAGGAGCGCGAGCGAGTGCAGGTGGCCGCCGAGCGGGCCTCCGAGGTCACCGAGGCGATGCTCGAGCTGGTCCAGGTGGCCTCGCCGGATCGCGCTCACGGCATCTCGCTGGCGTCCCGCCAAGTGCTTGACCGTGCCGTCGTGGCGGCCGAGCGTCTGGAAGTGGACAGCAGCAGCCAGCAGCGACTGCTGACCCGTCTCGGCATGCTCTACCGCCAGCTCGGCGAGCCTCACGAGGCCGAGCGGCTGCTGCGTCAGGTGGTCGAGGGTGCTGTCGAGGCCGGTGCTGTCGAGAGCAGTGTTACGGCGGCGGATTCGGCGGCCGTCCGGGCCGACGCCCAGGCCGAGCTGGCGCGAGTCCTGCGTGACGCCGGCAAACTCGACCAGGCCGCCGCAACCGTCGCCGCCGCCCTCGCCGCAGCCGATCAGGGTACGGCGCGGCATTCGAGACTGCTCGCCCTGCGCGCCCAGGTCGCCATCCGCGGCGGCGACCTCGAAGCGGCTGACGTCGACAGCCTGCAGGCGCTCGACGTGGCGCGGACCATCGGGGACGATGAGCAGCTCGTCGACGCCCTGCTGACCCGCGCGCACCTGCTCTACGAGCGGTCGCAGTATCAGGAGGGCGCGGCTCTGGCCGAAGAAGCCGAGACCGTGGCCCGCGCCAGCTTCGGCGAGCTCCATTCGCTGACCGCCGAAACCCTGCATGCCACGGCCGCCCTGGCCGAGCGTGCCGGGGAGCTCGAGCGAGCGCGGCAGCTCGCGGCGCGGTCCGAGCGGCTGCACCGCAGGCTCTACGGAGACGACCACCCGCTGGTTGCCGAGGTCTTGATGCTGCAGGGACAGGTCGCCAATCAGGGCGGCGACTATGAGAAGGCTCTCGTCGCCTTCGAAGCCTCAGCCGACATACGCCGGCGCCGGCTGGGGGCGGATCATCCGCTGGTGGCGGTCGCCGTCAACGACGCGGCGGTAGCGCACTACCGCCTCGGCAGGTATCAGGAGGCCGAGGCGCTCTTTCGCCAGGGCCTCGACATCCGGCGCCGTGCGCTACCGGCCGGCCATCCGGACATCGGCCAAGCGATCAACAGCCTGGCTGGCACGCGGCAGGCCCGGGGAGACTTCGCCGGTGCGCGCGATCTCTACCGCGAAGCCCTGGAAATCGGCCTCGCCACGCGTGGCCCCGAGCATGCCGACGTCGGCTCCTACCATCACAACCTGGCCTGGATGGAGCGCAATCTCGAGCGTCCGTGGCAGGCCGAGGAGCACTACCGCCAGGCGCTGGCGAGCTGGATCGCCGGCCAGGGCTCGGATCACCCGCTGGTCGCGATGGCCCGGCACAACTTGGGCTGGCTGCTGAGTGCCGATCCCGCGCGGCTCGACGAGGCCGAGGCTTTGGTACGCCAGGCCCTGAGCTCGCGCCAGCGCAAGCTGGGTGACGAGCACCCGAGCGTCGCCGACAGCCGGGTGCTGCTCGCCGAGCTGTTGCGCCATCGCGGCCGGGTCGACGACGCCGTCGCCGCCTTTGGCCCGGCGATCGAGATCTACCGGCAGACGCTGCCCGAGCGCCACTGGAAGACCGCCATGGCGCAGAGCGTAGACGGCGCGCTGGCGGCCGACCTCGGGGACGCGCGGCGCGCTCGCCGTCTCTTGGATGCAGCCCACGCCGAGCTCTCCGAGCTGCTCGGCCCGGAAGCCGTTGCGACGCGAGAGGCCGAGCGTCGCTCCGCGGCCCTGGCGGCGCTGCCCTCCGTGGGCTACTCGATACCGAACGACAGCAGCTCGACCGGCGTCGTCTCGAGGAACGAGAGGGCAAAGCTCCAGGCTCCGGGGCGCAGCACGTTGCCCAGCGAGACCGCCCCGACGTTGGTGAAATCGGCGCCGGTGCCTGCTGCCACCGAGAAGCTGGAGTAGAGCAGCTCCACGGTGCCCGAAGCGGGCATGGTGAACAGTAGGTCCGAGCGGTTGCCGCCGTCGGTCCACACCGCCAGGCGCACCTCGTCGCCGGTGTTGGTGTTGGAGCTGACGTCGAGCACAAAGCGGTCTTTGGTCGAGCCGTTGGTGAGGTCGATGCCACCGAGCCCGGCGCCGTTGAACGTAGTGTCGGCCTGACCGTCCCACCAGATGAAGAAGTCCGCATCGTCGTTGGTGGTGAAGCTGAGCTCGCCACCCGTGACTTCGAGCGTGGCGAAGGAGCCGACGTTGTTGGCCGCCAGGGTCACGCGCATCGACCGGTGGGTGCCGAGAATACCGGCGCCCGAGGCGAAGCTCGAAACCGACGCGATAGTGTCGGATTGGGTCACGGGCCCCTGGGCCGTGGCAAAGGTATCGATATCCGTCTGGGCGAGCGCCATCGGGGCGAACGTCATCGAGGCGAGGGTCATCAAGGCGAACATCATCTTCGAGATCAGCGCGCCTGCCAAAGCGCTGGGGAAAATTCGCATGCCGGGAGTCCTCCAAGGAAGTGGTCCGCCGTCACGCAGACCGGTTCTTCCTTGACGCGGGAAGCGTCGAAAAAGAGGACCGGGCCAGGCGAACTTTCTCGAGCGGAATCGGTTGCGGCGTACCATTAGGCCTCGCCCCAGGCCCTTGTGATGAGCACACCGCAAGAACTAAACCGGGAGAGCGCCCCGCCGAAGCGTCGGGTATCGCGTGCTTCCTGGCTGCCTGGCGCGGCCTGGTCGCTTGGCACTGCCTGGCTGGCGCTCCGTCTGCTCTTCGTCAGCCTCACGGTCGGTTGGGTGGTCAGCCTGCTGTGGCTTCAGCCCTTCCGCAAGCCGATGTTCGACATCGCGCTCGCTTCAGTCTTGGGAGCGTGGGCTGTGATCCTGCTCGTCTTGAAGTGGGCTCCCGGCATCGTCGACTCGCGAGCCTTCCGGGCCATCGACGTGGTGCTGTTCAACCTATGCCTGGCGGCGGTCCTTGCGGAAGGAGCGCTGCGCCTCGTCGCGTACGTATCGCCCTCACCGCTCCTAGCGCAGGATGATCTCCGCGCCAGCCGGCTCGTCCGGGCACAGGCCGCGCATCAACAGCCCGGCAAGCTTCGCTTCGGCTTCCCGTTCAACCTCCGCGGCCACTACGACACCGACTTCGTCGAGCCCTCGCCGCCGGTGACCCTCGCGTCGATCGGCGATTCGTTCAGCGTTGGCGTGGTGCCCCATCACTTTCACTTCACGACGGTGATCGAGCGTCAGCTGGCGGCGCGGGGAGAGACGGTTAGGGTCGAGAACTTTGGTTTTCCCGCCATCGGCCCCTACGAGTACCTCCACCTGCTGCGCACCGAAGTCCTGCCGCGCGAGCCGGATCTGATCGCCGTCAACGTTTTCGTCGGCAATGACGTCGTCGAGGCCGGCCGCTACCGTCCGGAGGATCGTGCTCTGCGTCTGTGGCTCGAGCGCGAGAACGTGCTGCTGTATCAGCTCCCGCGCCGGCTCATCGAGCTGCGGCGGGTGCGGGCCGAGAGCCGTGACGACGTCGCGGTCGGCGGTATCGCGGGGGAAGCGCAGGCCGGGCGGCTGCGAACCGTCGAAGAGATGATCGCCGCCTATCCCTGGCTCGCCGACTCCACCCTCGAGCAGCCGTCGTTCCCGCTACCCGGCGTCTACCTGCACATCGAGTCCGAGCGTGCCGTCCAGAACTGCGATCCCGCCACCGCCGACCCCACCGCACTCTTCGCCACCCTGCGCGAGATGCGTCGGCTGGCCGGCGACGTCCCCTTCGTCGTGCATCTGCTGCCCGACGACTTTCAGGTTGACGATGAGCTTTGGCAAGACATCCTCGACCACACGGGGCGCCACGACTTGATCCGTGATCTGCCGCAGCAGCTCATCGTCCCGTGGCTGGAGGAGGCCGGCATCCCGCATCTCGATCTGCTGCCGATCTTCCGCGAGCAGTGTGGACGCCAGCACGGCGACCGCCACTGCTACCACCGCTGGGACAGCCACTTCAACGCCCGCGGCAACCGTGTCGCCGGGGAGGCGATGGCGGACTTCTTGGGTGGTCGCTGATTCAGCTAGCCCGTGCTCTCGGTGCGGGCGAATACCGAGCGATCGAAGAGCCAAGCGTCATCGATGAGGGCTTCGAGGTGCATGGAGAGCGTGGGGAAGGCTTTATCAGGGTTCAGCAGATCTTCGCGTTCCAGCCAGGCGTTGAAGTCATCCGGTGGGACTTCACGGGCCTCGGCGCACCTGCCCAGAAGTGCCGAGACGCCTTGCTGAAGCTGTTCCGCGTCGGGATGCTCGGCAGAACGCATCATGACGAGGATGGCTGCTGCGGCCGCAATCCACGGCGATCTGTCATCTTCCGGTCCGAGGCGTTGGATCAAGTCTGCAGCTAGATTCAGGCTCGCAACCAGCGGAACCTGGATCCGTGCCGTCAGCCAAACAGCTTGAGCCAGATATCGCTCGCTGCCCGCTTCCTCACTCGCGCCCAGGTTGTCGGCGACGATGACGAGGTCATTGAAGGCTCCAACTTGGCCTAGCATGCGCGCCGCCTCTACGTTGAGCTGCCGCTGGCGGTCGGCGTCACCGGTCTGACCCGCAGCCCATGCCATACTCGCCAGGGTCGCCGCTTTACCCTGAGCATCTCCGATGTCGTCGTTAATATTGAGGGATTGCTGCCATAACTTCATGGCTTTTGGAATGTCTCCCTGCTGTGCGACGATGTTGGCCATGTTATGAAGCGTCGTCGCTTTACCCTTCGCGTCTCCGATGTCCTCTTTAATATCGAGCGATTGCTGCCACAGCTTCATGGCTTTTGGAAAGTCTCCCTGCTGTGCGACGATGCCAGCCATTTCATGAAGCGTCGCCGCTTTACCCTTCGCGTCTCCGATGTCCTCTTTAATGTCGAGCGATTGCTGCCACAACTTCATGGCTTTTGGAATGTCTCCCTGCTGTTCGACGATGTTGGCCATGTTATG
>JBCCEE010000151.1:0-16599 GCA_039030415.1 Acidobacteriota bacterium | reverse complement strand
CCTGGTCCGACGCCATCGCCGCTTCGGCGAGCTCTGAGATCGAACCGTCGAGTGGTCCTGACTGCTGCGCTTGGGTAAACAGGTCGAGCTCGTCGTCGGGTAGCTTCGGGTCCGTCGAGCAGGCCTCGCGAACGAAGGCCTGCCGCTCCTCGGGCGGCAGGTCGAGGGCCTGGTCGAGGAGCGCTTCGACCCGCTGCCAGTGCTCGGCGTCGTGCGGCGGCGCGCCCTTGGCCATCAGCTGCTGCCCTCGGGGTGAGGGTGGCCACCCGCAATCCTCAGCATTCGGCGAGCTCCCGGTGCAGCCAAGCCCGGGCTTTCGTCCAGTCGCGACGGATCGTGCGCTCGGTGACGTTCAGAGCGACGGCGGTCTCTTCCTGGGTCATGCCGCCGAAGAACGTGCACTCCACGACCCGGGCCAAGCGTGGGCTGAGCTGCTCGAGCCGAGTCAGCGCGCCCTCCACCGCCAGCAGCGAATCCGCCTGCTCCTCGATCGCGATCTCTCGGCTCTCCAAGGTGAGCTGCTGCACGTTGCTGCCTCGCCGCTGAGCGTTGCGGCGGCGTGCGTAGTCGACCAGGATCTGGCGCATGGCGGTGGCCGCTACCGCCAGAAAATGACAGCGATCGTTCCAGCGCGGATTGTGCGAGGCGGCGAGCTTGAGGTAGGCCTCGTGCACCAGCGCCGTGGTATCGAGAGTCGGCGTGGCTCCTGCGCTGCGGTGTCGGCCTACCTGGCGACGGGCCAGGTGCCGCAGCTCCTCGTACACCAGCGGCAAGAGATCGCCGAGCACCTGGCGGTCGCCATTGCCCAGACGCACCAGCAGCTCCGTGACCTCCTGGTTTTCGGATCCGTTGCGCGCGCCGCGTTCGACCTCGTCCAATCGCTCTCCTCTGTGGCTCCCCGGGACTCTCTGCCGCCGCAAATTCTATTCGGACGCTCGACGGAGTCGAGAACCCTCGGCACGGCCTCCCAGCGATTTGATAGCTTGCGCCCATGAAGATCCTCTCCGCAGACAAACCGCATCGACATCGACCTCTCTTCGCGAGCATCCTGCTCGTTACCTGCTTGCTGGTGGGCTGCACGACCGCGCCACTCGAGGTGCGGCCGGTGAGCCAGAAGCTGGACGTGCGGCTCGATCCCGTGACGAAGCGGCTGGCGGCGACGAGCGTCACCGAGGTCGAGGTGATGGACGTCGGTGAGAAGCCCCGGCGGCGTGCGGTGGTCGAGCTCGAGCTTCATCCGGATCTGGCCGTCACGTCGGTGACGGCGCATGGAGCGACGCTCGCCAAGCACGTGATTCGACTGCCCAAGGACCGCGGCGAGGGACGTGTCGCGCCGGCGACCGTTCGTCTCGTCGTAGAGGAGCCCGCGGCATCGCTGCGCTTCGATATCGATTACGAAGGCGAGCTGTGGCAGGACGTCGCTGCCGGTGAGGTCGCTGGCCAGGTGCACAACTTCGCGGTCCAGGCCCATGTCGGCGAAGAAGGCGTGTATCTCGAGCCAAGCGGCTACTGGTACCCGCGCCTCAAGATCTCGAGGGACGCCGCCGCGGGGAGGCTTCTCTCCGACTACGAGCTGATCACGGACCCAATCGACGGCTTCGAGCTGGTGGCCGGGCTGGAAGCCGTCGACGGCGACGCGGCCGACGGCCGACTGCACTGGAAGAGTCCGTTCCCGCTCGACGGCCTGGTGCTGCTCGGTGGTCCGCTCGAGCGGCACAGTCGCGTCCACGACGGCATCACGCTGCACGCCGTGGTCGCGCCCGGCAAGGAGGCGGTGGCGCAGGACATCCTCGCCGCGTCGGCGGAGTACCTGGACCGCTATCAGCCCTTGATCGGGCCCTATCCGTTCCGCGAGTTCACGGTGCTCGAGGCCTTCTTCAGCTCGGGATTCGCCTTTCCGACCTGCACCCAGATCGCTGGCAGCCAGCTGAGCGAATTCAAGCAGTATCGACGTCACGGCTACCTCGACCACGAGCTGCTTCATAACTGGTGGGGCAATGGGGTCTTCATGGACCCCGAAGACGGCAACTGGTGTGAAGCGTTGACCACCTACCTGGCCAACTATGCCGGCTACGTGCTCGACGGTGACGGGGAGGGCGCGCGCAAGCAGCGCCGCAACTATTCCAACTTCCTGAGCGCGATCGAGCCCGAGCGCGACAAGCCGCTCGGCACCTTTGGCTTCGCAGACGGCGCGGGCCGCGGCATCGGCTACCAGAAGGGCGCCGCCGTCTTCCACATGCTGGAGCGCAAGATCGGGTCCGACGCGCTGCTCGCTGGCCTCAGAATCCTGACCGAGGAGCAGATGGGGCGGCACATCGGCTGGAAGGTGATTCGCGAGGCGATGGAGCGCGCCAGCGGGCACGACCTCGCGGCGTTCTTCGGTGACTGGGTGCGCAGCGGGGGAGCGCCGCGTTTGGAGATGACGGCCGCCGAGTGGCGGGACGGCGAGCGCCACGTGCTCGTCACCCTCGAACAGAGCGGCACGGATTTCGAGCTCGATGTACCCCTGCGGCTGCACTACGGAGACCGCTGGGTCGACGAGGTGGTGACGATCGACGGCGAGCGGCAGCAGGTCGAGGTGCCTTGCGAGCCGGCCGGGCTGACGGCGATCGAGCTCGATCCCGACTATCACCTGTTTCGCAAGCTGAAGCCGGCGGAGATCATGCCGACCTCGGCATTGACCCGGCGCGCCGAGCGGCTGGTGATTGTGCTGCCCGACGGCGAGGTGCCTGCGGCCTATCGCACCGTGGCCGACAGCTTTCGCAGAACCCTGCTGGGAGGCGGCGAGACGCCGGAGCCCGGCTATGAGGTTGTGGAGCGCTCGGCGACGGAGCTCGTTCCCGAGGAGCTGGCGGAAGCCAGCGTGCTGCTCCTCGGCAGCGCGGTGCGATCGGCTGCGGCGCAGAGCCTGCTGGCCCGCTCACGCAGCCCGGTTCGCTGGGACAAGGCGTCGTTCCACGTCGGCGAGCGCCACTATCCGGGGGCCGGCGAAGCCGTGTACTTCACCGTGCACCACCCGGATCGAGCGGATCTCGGCCTCACCGTGTACTACGGCAACAGCGAGCGAGCGCTCTCCAACCATCGCGTGCTCGATTTCTATCCGAACAGTCTGCTGGTGTTCGAGACTCCACCCGGAGAGATCGAGGAGAACGCGTCGCTGATGCCTCGTGCCAACGTCGTGCAGCGCATCGATTTCGAGTTTCCGGGCCGCATCGACTTTTGATGGAGACTTCTTGAAGGTGACCGTGGACACTCAGTCCGAGCGCGCGCCCTTCGCCTGCTCGGCGAGGCGCTGGAAACCCCAGCGATTGGCGCGGTCGCGCACGTCGGCGAGCGCGGCCGGGTCGCCCTCGAGCTGGCCGCGGGCCAACGCGGCCTGGAGCTCGATTCTATGGTCGCCGTTTTCGCCGGCTTCTTCCTCGATCTGACGCAACCGCGCGATGGCCGTCGCGCGCGGGGTCTCGCGGTCGAGCTGGATACGGAGGATCTCCGCCAGCCAGGTGTCTTCCTGGTTGTAGGTGCCCTCGGCCCAGGTGGTGTAGGCGCGGGTCGCTGCCGCGGCCTGCTCGCGTCGGCCGGCTTGCAGGTAGACGAGGGCGATCTGACCTCCGATCAGACTGGCCGGGTCGACGCTCGCCATCTCCTCCAAACCCAAAACGAGGTCGTCTCCGAGCGCCATAGTGAGCGCCTCGTAGCCCAGAGCGACGTTCGTCATTTCGGTATTGGCGAGCAGCCGGGCATGCTGCTTCAGGCTTGCGGCCGCGAGGTGTAAGGCCTCGAGGTCATTCTGAGTGTAGGCCAGGTCACACTGAATGCGATAGAAATCGAGCAGGCGGCCGCCGGTGGGCTCGAAGGCAGCCACTTCCTCGAGCCAGGCGCCAGCCTCTCGGAGACGCCCCGCACGAATCGCGATCAGGGACGAGACATTCAGGTGGACCGAGAAGCCGGTGGCTTCGGGGGTCTCGCGAAACCACTCGTCGGCGATGGCGAGGTTGGCGAGGGCTTCATCGACTCGTCCCATCTGAGCCAGCAATAGCGAAAGGCTGACGCGGCTGTGGGCCAGCCCGTTCTCGTGCCCCAGCTGCTCCATCAGCTGGGCGCTGCGGCGAAACGACTTCAGGGCGTTTTCAAAATCACCGGTGTCGCGGGCGGCCCTGGCGAGGTGATGGGTCACCCAGGCCTCGCGCAATCCAAAGCCAGACTGAGAGCAGGCCTCCAGACCTCGCCCGAGGCGCTCGAGCAGGCCCTCCTGGGACGGGATCATGGCGTGCTGGCTGCTGGTCTGACAGATGCCCCGGCTCGACCCCTGCCGCGCGAACAGGGCGTCAGCGGCCTCGAGCTCCAGCAGCGCCTCGCGTCTGTAACCCGTGATGTTGAAGTTCCTCCCCTTGAGATACATCACTCGCGCCAGCACGAACGGCTGGTCGAGCTCGCGTGCCAGGCGATCGGCGCTGATCAGCGCCTCGCGCGATTCGACGTCTCGGTCCAGCGAGAAGAGGATGAGGTGGAGATCCTGCAGGCTTTCGAAGAGGAGGTACCGATGGCCGCGCTCAGTCGCGATGTCGAAGGCTTGGCGCGCCAACGGCTCGGCGGCTTCGTCGTCGTCGAGGTTGTAGTTGATGCGGCCCTGCCACAGATCGATTCGGGGATCCTGGCCGTCGTGGCCGGGCAGTGCGCGCAGGCCTGTGAAAATCTCCGCAAGGGGTTCGAAGCGTCCCGAGCTGATGGTGGCCTCAGCGATCCACAGGCCGACTTCGAGCGAGGGGCCAGTCGACCAGAGGTATTTGAGCGTCTCAGCGGCCGACTCCCAATCGCCTAGGAAACCTTGATGCAAGCCCTTGATCAAAAGGCGCTCGGGTTCGGCCAAGCCTGCCGCATTGGCCTGGGCTCGCTCGATGACGGTGCGCAGCCGGTCCTCGTGTCCCAGGCGCCACAGGGCTTCCGCCAGGTGGACGTCGAGAATCGGGTCTGCCGGCAAGGCCGCAAGAGAAGCTTCCAGGAGCTCGCGTGCTGGCTCGGCGTCGTAGACTCTCAGGTGGGCGTGAGCCCGCTCCAGCGCGTCCAACCGCTGGACCGCCTGTCCGGGAGACAGCCCAGAGGGCGGATTGGACGTCGCCAGCGCCGATGCCGTCGGCCGGTTGGGTGTCGCGGGCAGGGTGATGCTCTCAGCAGCTGGAGTGGCTTCCAGGGCGAGCTCTCCAGCGCCGCGCGGTGTCGGCGCCACGCGATCCGGCGAGCTCCACCATGGCATTGAGACGGCAGCCAGCCCTCCTAGGCCTACCAGACCTGCGCCCAACCGTCGTGACCATGGAGCGGCCAGCAGTCCGCGGGGCGGTGGCGAAGGTTCGGACTCCGGCTGATGCGGAGGCGCGTTGGACGCCGGAGCATGGGATACCGAAGCCGACGAAGTCTCGTCTCGCCGGCTGATTGAGGATTCGGTGCTCCAGGAAGGAGTCGGTGTGGCTGCAGCGTCCGGGAGTGTCTGGGATTCGTGAGGCCTGGGCAGCTCGTCACTGCTCTTGTGACCGTAGATGTTCCAAGCCGAGTCGCCGCGATCGAGGCGGTCGAGGAATTCGCTGGCGGACTGGAATCGATCCTGGGGCTCCCGCTGCAGGCAGCGGTCGACCACCCCAACGATGGTGGGATCGAGCTCGGGGAGCAGGCTCGACAGGGGAGTGGGGGGCTCCAACAGTCGATTGACCGCGATCTCCCAGGGAGAAGAGCCGGTGTAGGGTAGACGGCCGGAGAGCATCTCGTAGAGCAGAAGCCCGAGGCTGAAGAGGTCGGTGGCCGGTGAGGTGGGTTTGGCGGCGACCTGTTCGGGCGCCATGTACCCCGGGCTGCCGATCATTTTGCCCTCGCCGGTGAGGGCGGGATCGGGCGCCCCTTCGAGGCCAACGCGTTTGGCCAGGCCGAAATCGGTGATCGTGGCCCGCAGGCCCGCCTCCGCTTCTCGCTCCAGCATGACGTTGCCGGGCTTGAGATCGCGGTGGACGATGCCGTGCTGATGCGCAGCGTGGAGGCCCCGCGCAATCTGGCGCACGATCGGCAGAGCCTGCGCCGCCGACAGGCGCCCCCCTTGACGCCGCTGGTACCTGTGCAGGGTTTCGCCTTCCAGCAGCTCCATGCTGACCAGATCGAGAGTCGCTCCGGTGCGCGGATTGCGGTGCTCGAACAGGTCGTAGATGCGGCAGATGTTGCGGTGCGTGACCCGGCGCGCTAGCTGGACTTCGCGGCGCAGCCGGCGTCGCTCGCGGTCGGCGTTGCCGAGTCCGGAGCGCACGACTTTGAGGGCTACGACCTCGCCCAGCTTCAGATCGCGCGCCGCGAACACTTCGCCCATGCCGCCGCTGCCCAGAAAACGCGTCACCTCGAAGCGTTCCGCCAACGTTTGCCCAAGCCGGACGCGGCCGCCGCCCGGTCGGCTCGTCGAGGCGTGAGACTCAGGCCCGGCCGACGGATCGAATATGGTGGGATTGTCGCGCTCGACCGGCTCTTCTGCCGTGTCGAGCGGCGAGCCCGCGTCTTCGCGATCGGACGCGCGCGGTTTCTTGTCGGTCATGTGAGGGCTGGAAAAGGACAGGCCCGCGGGTTGGGGTGAGGAGGATCAATATCGATGATGAAGCATAGCACTTGGATGTGGCGCACTTGGATGTGACGCCTGATGGATCGGCTCCGTCAGCTAGTCTGGCGTCGAAACGAGCTTTTGGGGTTGAAAACACTGGTCTTTGTGACTGGTCGGCACCGACCGAAGGATTTCCAGGTTTGTCTCGGATCGTCAATTGCGGTCTCCTCACGGTGCAGAGACCGCGATTGAGGCACAAACGCGGTCTCTGCAAGGTGCAGAGACCGCGATCGACGCTCAATCCGGGTCCCTGCACCGTGCGGAACCCCGATTGAGGCAAAATCGTGGTCTCTGCAAGGTGCAGAGACCGCGATTGACGAAAAAACGTGGTCTCTGCACCGTCAGGAACGTGCAATCGACGCTCCGGCGAGCACGGAGCGCTCCCGGCCGACGCTTTGAACGACGGCATACGGGCGCTAGTGCTGGGCCGGCGACGTCAGTCGCGGGGCGTCATGGCGACGCAGATCAAGGCGAGCAAGGCGGGCAGGCCCTGGGTGAACATGATCGAGAACTTGGCCGTCAGGCCGCCGAAGATACCTGCCACCACCACACAGCTGAGGAAGAACAGCTTGAAGTCTCGCTTGCCGAGCCACAGGCCGTAGATCAAGCCCGCCGCTAAGAATCCGTTGTAGAGCCCTTGGTTCATCGCCAGGGTCGCCGACGAGGCCGAGACTTCAGGCGTCATGTTGAAGACCCTGCGGCCCACCGGATGATCCCAGAAGAACATCTCTAGGATCAGAACGCCGATATGGAAGACAGCAACGAAGCCCGTCAAGAGGTTGCCAGCCAGTTTCAATGTTTGTTCCTCCTTTGAACGCCACGGTATCAAACCGCGACCCACTGCATCTCTCGCCTCGACCCGCTTCATTTCTCGTCTCGACCCGCTTCATCTCTCGCCTCGACCCGCTTCGCGGATCGCGAGGGATTGCAGCAGGCTGTCCGTGATCTCGCGCTCCAGTCGGGTCGCCTGCTCTTGTCCCAGTATTCGCTCCAGCGTGGCGCGGGCCTCTTCGAAGGTCATGGGGCGCCGAGGCTCGATCGCCTCCAGCCGCAGCAGCCACAGTGCGTCGTCCCCCGCGACGGGCCGCGAGGTTTGGCCCGCTGCCATCGAGCGCACGGCGCGGGTGACCTGAATGCCCAGGCGGTTGGTGATCCGGAGCATCGGCCACGGCTCGAGCCGGCCGCCATCACCGGCGGAGGGGTGGCGCGAATGCTTGCGGGCGGCGTCGGCGAAGGTGAGCTCGCCGCGGCGCAGGCGGTGGGCGAGCCGCTCGGCGGCGTCGTGGGAGGCGCGCGGGGCGTCGACGTCGAGCGGCAGCTCGATGACTCTCAGCTGGTAGTGCTCGAGACGTTCGAGCTCTCTATGGTCGTTCTCGCCGCGCTCGCTCTCGAAGCGGCGGCGCAGCTCGGCATCGGCGATCGGTTGGAATCTGGCCGCGACCCGTTCGGCCAGGGCTTGCCCGGCGAGGATCTGGCGCCGGGTCCAGCGTCGCTTCTCGGCCAGCCGGTCGTCGATCAGGCCGAGACGGCGGGCATGGAGGCGGGCCATGCGGCGGATGAGGAAGGCCTTCACGGTAGTCTGCACTCTAGGGCGGGGGAGATCCTGCAGCTGGCGTTGGGTGCCGTACGTTGCCACCAACGCCGCGAGGTCTGTGACCGTCAACCGGCCGTCCAGCCAGGTGACGACCACCGTGTGCAGTTCGGCCGTGAGGTCTGACGGCCAACTCCAGCTGACCTCGGCGCGCTCTAGCAGAGCCTGCTCGAGCTCGGCCTGCAGCCGGCGCGACGTCTGGTTCTCGACGCGCTGCCGAGCGTTGGCCTCGAGCTCCTCAGGCGTCCGCTGCACTGCGGGCAGGATCTTCTCGCAGTAGAGCAGGGTGAGGCCGTCGGCGGCTTCCAGGATCTTGCTCACCTCACCCGGCTGGAGGGCGAAGGCCACGCGCTCGATCGCCGGCGGCAGGTCGCCGGCACTCGCATTGCCGATCAGCCCCTGCTGCAGGCGGGTCTGGGAGTCAGACTCGGCCTCGGCCAGCGCCTTGAAATCCTCGCCGGCGCGCAGGCGGGCGAGCAGAGCGTTCATCTCGGCTCGCACCACTGCCTTGTCGGCGGCGGAAGCGTCGGGCGGGAAGCGCTTGAAGAGGTTGCGCAGCCGCACGCGTTTGGGCAGCGGCTGGAGGCGGGCTGCCAACGCCCGCACGGCGTCCTCGGAGATCTCAGGATCGGCCAAGGCGTGCCGGAGCACCGCCGGCCAGATCAGGTCGAGGTCGGCCCGCTCGAGCTGCCAGCGGACGGCTGGCCGCCGATCGAGCCCGGTAGCTTCAGCCTCTCGCGCCAGGACTTCGACCAGGACCAGCTCGTCCCGGGCGTGGGTCGGGTCGTCTGTCGAATCGCCGCGAAAACGCAGCCAGCTCTCGAGCTGGCGGAGATCGATGTGCTCGCGGTAGGTGGCCACGGCGGCGCTATCGTCCCCCAAGGCAGGCGTCGCGGCAGCCAGCGAAAGACCGAAGGCGGCGAAGACGAGGATCAGACCAGGAGCTCGCATCGACTGATGATTCTATGGCCGGCAGGGCGTCGGATAGCGTCCTCAATCGGGACGAGGATGCGTTGAAGGGCAGATGAGAGTCACCGGCCAGCGAGATGGATCAGCACGGGCCGGAGACCCAGAGAAGCTGCGCTTGTGATGCTCAGTTCATGCTGCTATTCTATTGAAATGATTAGACTTAGATTATATAGCATGGCTTGCATTAATACGGAAGTCACTGCTGCTGACAGGCGTGAATTGCACTCAGAGTTTCGAATTCTTGAGGCTTGAGTCAAGAATTCAAACCTTGCGCATGCACGTGTAGCCGTAGAACTCGAATTTGGTCCTCGTTTACCCCTCAGGAGCTCTCCATGCCATCTGCCCGCGTCCAACGCATCCTTCTCGCGCTCATGATCTTGGTTGCCTGCGGACTGGCAGTCGCGTCGAGCGGCCAGACCGCTCCGGGTGACGCCAAGCAGCCCCCGGAGTGGCGGAAGCCGCTCGATCCCGAAGCGCTGCGCTCCATGAGCAAGGAGGAGCGCCGTGCCGCCGTTCTGAAACGCCGAGCTGAATGGGATGCCGCGGCGCGCGCACGGGGTATCGAGCAGGGTCCCGCCGGCTACAAGCCTCTGGCGGAACCGATTGCGCTGCCGAAGCGAGCGACGCGGGTGCCTGGAACCAGCATCCAGTACGACAGCGGCGTGGTGACCGGCTTCATCACCCTGGCCGACTCGAGCCGAGCCGCGATCAACCGCTTCGACAGCGCGCTCAATGCCAGCGGCACGGATATCGAACCGGTCCAGGCCTCCGGAAGCCTCACGATGATCACGTTCCATCTGCTCAGGACTTCGTTCAACCTCGCTGCTTGGAGTCTCTATAGCAACGCCATGGGAACCACCGCGAACTTCTTGACGGATGTCACTGTAGCCGTCGACACCGGTCTCAACACGATCAACGTCGGCGACTTTGGAACGACGAACAACACCTACATGGGCTCGAGCTTTCTCGCGGGTGTTTTTCAGTTGAATACGATGTACACAAGACTCGGCGTCGACACCAACAGCACCGCGGGCCAGGGATTCCACGCTTACAGCATCAACGACGTCGTCGGTACATTGCTCAACCCGCTGGGCGACAACAATTTCGTTTTCCGAGTTGGCGGCAACGTCGCCGCGCCGGTCGAGCTGATGAGCTTCGAGATCGAATGAACGCTGGCCAGCGACGCGGACGCGGCGCGCTTTGGCGCGCCGTTCCGCTATGGGCCGTTCCGCTGTGGGGGCTCTCGATCGCGGTCCTAGCGGTTGGCGCCTGCGCTCCGCCGAAGCCGCACTGGAACGTGCTGGTGGTGACCTTCGACACCACGCGAGCCGATCACATCGGCGCCTACGGCTATCAGGCGGCGCGTACGCCGGTGGTCGATCGGTTGGCCGAGGAAGGCGTGCTCTTCGAGCAGGCCATAGCGCCGGTGCCGATCACCCTGCCGTCGCACTCCAGCCTGATGACCGGCAAAGCGCCGCTGGCCCACGGCGTGCGCGACAACGGCCTGTTTGCCCTGGGTGAGGAGCAGACCACGCTGGCCGAGATCCTGCGTGACGTCGGCTACCGTACCGCCGCCGCGATCGGCTCCTTTCCGCTCACCGCCGAATTCGGTCTCGACCAGGGCTTCGAGCTGTTCGACGATCACCTGACGTCGCCGTACGAGGACTACTACGGCCAGCGCGTGCTGCCGAGGGAGCGCCTGTTCTTTGAAGAGCGGCGGGCAGCCCGGGTCAACGAGGCGATCCTGCCCTGGCTGGAAGAGCACGCGGACGAGCGTTTCTTCATCTGGCTACACTATTTCGATCCCCACCATCCCCACGAGCCGCCGGCGCCCTACGACCAGCTCTTCGCCCACCGGCTCTATGATGGCGAGATCGCCTACTCTGACGAGAGCCTGGGCAGCGTGCTCGAGCACCTGGAGCGGCTGGGCGTCGCGGACAATACGCTCGTCGTCTTCACCTCGGATCACGGCGAGGGGCGCGGCGAGCACGACGAGTCGACCCACTCGATGCTGGCCTACCAGTCGACCCTGCACGTGCCGCTGGTGATCAAGGTACCGGACGGCCAGCAGGGCATCAGGGTGTCCGAGCGGGTGTCGACAATGGACGTCGTGCCGACGGTGCTCGATCTGCTCGGCCTCGAGGCGCCCGCGGGTCTGCAGGGGCTCAGCCTGCGCTCTGTGATCGAGGGCGGCGAGGCGTCATGGCGGAGCACGCGGCCGATCTACGCCGAAACGCTGTCGCCGCGGTTGAGCCGCGGCTGGGGCGAGCTGCGGGCGCTGGTGGCCGACGGCAAGAAGTACATCCACGGGCCGCGCCCCGAGCTCTTCGACCTCGACCTCGACCCGCGAGAGCTCGATGATCTGTTCGCTGAACAGCCGGAGCTGGCGGAGCGCATGCGCGGGCGTCTCGCAAGCTATCTGGTGGAGCATGCCGCCAGCGGTCTCGACGCCTCGGTGCCGCTCGACGATGAGGCGCGGCGCAAGCTCGAAGCGCTTGGCTACCTGCAGGGCTCGGGCGAGCGGGCGGGCGCCATCGACGAGCGTCTGCGGCAGGATGGGGATCCGCCGCAGGATCACGCCGCGACGACCACGGTATTCAGTCAGGCTAGGAACCTGCTGTTCGAAGGCCGCGCGCTCGAGGCTCAAGGCTTCATCCAGGAGCTGCTGCGGACGGATCCCGAAAATCCCTTCTACCTCGAGCTGCTGGCGCAGAGCAAGATCCGCGCGGGTGATAGCGATGGAGCGCTAGAGATACTGCGCCAGCTGGCGGCGCTGGACGGTGGCTACCCGCCGCGCGAGAAGCTCCTGAGGCTCGAGGCGAGCGTGCTGTTCATGCAGGGCGAGCCGAAGCGTGCGTATGTCAAAACCGATGAGGCCGAACGGCTCGCGCCGACCGCCGATGGCCAGTACCGGCTAGCGCTCTACGCTCAGCAGGCCGGCCAGGAGCGGGACGCGACCTACTACTTCGAAGCCGCGCTGCTGCTCGATCCCGACTTCAGTCCCGCGCTCGTCGATCTGGGTATCCGGCGGGCCATCGAGGGGGATCTGGCGCAGGCCGAAGCTCTTTTGGAGCGTGCGCTGGCGGCGGATCCGTTTTTCGCTCGAACGCACTACAACTATGCGGCGCTGCTGGTTCAGACCGATCGCTTGGCACGCGCGGCTGCGCATTTCGAGCGTGCCTTCCAGCTGCGTCCCGATTACCTGCAGGCGCGTGCCGCCCGCGTCGAAGTGCTGATCGACCTGGGCCAGCTCGACGAGGCCCGAGCAGAGGCCGCGACTCTGGAGCGCCGGTCTCCGGGTAGCGCCGAGAGCCGAAACGCCCAACAGCTGATCGCGGCGGCTTCGTGAGCTCGGGGCGTACCCAAGACGGGACTGTCAGAGCCCTTCCGCTGGGCCTCGCCGGGCTTGCGGTCGCGCTGCTCGCGTGCGCTCCGCAGACGGAGCCAGGGGCTGAGTCGGGCGCGGCGGCCGGCGTCGAGGCCTCGGCCCGAGTCTTGGCTCGCACGAGCTCCGGCGTGATCACCGTCGCGGACGTCGAGAGCTTCGTCGGCCGCCTCGGAGCGGGCTATCGGCCAGACCCGGCGCTCTCGGTTGCTGAGCGGTATCGTCAGTTGGCCCGCCGCCTCGCGGTCGAGCAGCTGCTCGAGCGTGAAGCGATCGAGGCCGGAGCAGACCGCGCCCCGGAAGTTACTGGGCCGGTTCACCGCAGTCGTCAACTCGTGTACTCGGAGCACTACTTGACCACTCACGAGCCCGCGGAGCCGATCACCGAGGAGCAGCTGCGTGCCCGCTTCGAGCTCGCCGCGTCGCGTTTCGAGCACGGCGAGAAGCGTAGGGTCGGCCACATCTTTCTGCGCTACGACGAGTCCGGTGATCGCCAGGCGACCCGCGAGCGGCTGGAGGCCCTCCGTCGCGAGATCTTGGAAGGGCGACCCTTCGAGCTGATGGCGCGCGAGCACTCCGAGTCTGAGACGCGGCACCGGGACGGTATGCTCGGGCTGGTAGAGCGTGGCTATTTCCCGCCGGACTTCGATCGCGTGGTGTTCTCACTTCCGCCCGAGACCCCGAGCGAGGTCGCTCTGACGGCTGATGGCGGGCATCTGTTCTACATTCACAACATCATTCCCGCCCGCGAAATGACGTTCGAGGACGTTCGCGGCCTGCTGCGCCGCGAGCAGCAGCTCGAGCAGCAGCTCTACCGGTTGCGGCGCGCGACGAGCGAGCTGCCCGCGCTGCAAGGCGCGTACACCGTCGAGCTCGAGCAGGTCGCGTCCCTGGTGGCAAAGGCGCCCGCCGACCAGATCCTCTTCAGCATCGGCGATTACCGGCTCGAAGTGGGCGAGCTGCGCGAACACACGCAAGCCGCCGCCCGCCAGCTCGGCGAGCTGGCGGCCGCCGATCTGCCGGTGCGCCTATTCGAGGAGCTGCAGCTGCGCGAGGTGATTCATCAGCACATGCTGGCCGAAGAAGGCGGCGGGAAGGCGTTCGAGCTGCCGCTTCAGCAGCTCGAGGAAGTGCACCGGCGACAGCTCGTCGATCACTACGCCAAGCGCAAGATGCGCGAGCGCCTGAGCGCGGAGTCTGAGCAGCTCGAGGAGTATCGAGCCAACAGCGCACTGCGTTTCTCCTCGCCGCTGACCTTCGAGCTTCGGCGTCTGACGGTGGCGGCGGAGGAGCGGCGGCCGGAGATCATGGCGCGGCTCGAGCGAGCCCGGTCTGCACTCGATCGCGGCGAGCTGACGCTGGCGGCTCTGGGGCGCGAGCTCGGCGGCACGGTGCGCTCGGTGGGGCCGGTCTCGATCGCCAGGCTGCAGACGGTCGACCCGGCCGCGGTCTCCTTCGTCGCGCTGCTCGAGCCGGGGGATCACTCGCCGCCCTATCAAGCGGCAGATGGGCTAGCGATGTTCCGCGTCGTGGAGCGCGAAGAGCCACTGCCGCTGCCGCTCGAACGCGTGCGGGAGCGAGTGATCGACGACTTGATCGCGCAGCGCGGTGCCCAGCTGTTCGAGCAGCTCGCCTCGGAGATGCTCGAATCCGCCGGGTTCGAGGCCGTCGAGTCGGCGCTCGCGGAGCTGGGCGCGGACTGAGCGGGGGACCTGTGGTCGGCTAGGAGCTCGGCTGCCCCCGGAGCTCGGCAGCCTTGTCGGGCTTGCCTTGCGCCTCGTAGAGCGCCGCCAGGCGCTCCCGAGCGACCTCGACCCGCTGTCCGCTCTGGCTGGCGGCGAGCGTTTCGAAACTCTCGACCAGGAGCTTCTCGGCTTCCTGCAGGCGCCCCTGCTGAACGAGGAGGTTACCGAGGACGCCTCGGGTATCGGCGGTCGCCGGATGGTCGGCTGGCAAACCCGCGACCCGCAGCTCGAGTGCCGTGCGCAACAGCGATTCCGCCTGTTCGGCCTCGCCGGCCTGGATCTTCACCCTACCGAGGTTTTGAAGCGCATAGGCGGCGCCCGGGTGGCCCGGCGGCAGCACTTCGCTGACGATCTCGAAGGCTCGGCGAAAGTGCGACTCCGCGGCGGCGAGATCACCCTTCATCAGCATCACCTTGCCGAGGCTGTCGTTGACCACCGCCACGTCGCGGTGATTCTCGCCCAGCACGCGGATCGCCTGGTCCAAGACCTCGCGATACAAGACTTCCGCCGCGGCGACGTCGCCTTGCTCGAACAGGACCGCAGCCAGGTTGTTCTTGGTCTGCCCGACCTGAGTGTGAAGCTCGTCGAATACGGAACGCTTGATCTCGAGGGCCTCACGGAACATGGCTTCGGCGCCGTCGAGATCGCCTCGGAATCGCTTCAAGCTGGCGAGGTGCGTGAGGGTCATCGAGACTTGGGGATGGCTGTTGCCGAGCTGCTGGCGTTGGGTCGCGAGGGCTTTCTGAAACAGCTCGGAGGCCTCTTCGAATCGGCCGAGCTCGGTGAGGAGGGTCGCCAGCTGGTCTTGGCTTCCTGCCACGTCGATGTGATCCTCGCTCAGCACCCTCTGCCGAAGCTCCAGGGCCTCGCGGTGGCAGCGCTCGGCCTCGTCGAGGCTACCGTTCAAGTACAGCGCCATGCCGAGCTGGTGAAGGCTGTCGGCCACCGACACCTCGTCGGGGCCCAAGCCGCGGCGAATGGCGATCGCCTGGCGAAAGAAGGGTTCGGCTTGGCCGTAGGACCCTTTGGCGAGGTGGTGCCCTCCAAGGTTGTGCAGGCTGGTCGCGATGTCTGGATGATCGGCCGGCAGGGCCCGCCGCCGCTCGGCGAGTCCTGCTTCGAGCAGCGGCAGCGAATTCTCGTATTGCGCCAGGCCGAGGTAGATCGAGCCCATGGTGTCGAGCAGCATGCCGCGCAGCTCGGGCTCGTCGTCGAGGCGGTGGTGGATCTCCTGCGATCCCCGGTCGAGGACCTCGCGGACCGTCACCTCGCGCCCCGGAGACTGCCAGGGATCGGAGCTCCGCAGCAGATCGACCAGAAACGTCGAAAGCTCCTGGGCTTTGGCGTTCTCGATGCGGGCGCGATCGCGCTCCCGCGCCAGCTCGGCGGCCTGTCGGTCCTTGTCGACCGCGAAGCCGATCAGCAGCAGCGCCACCGCCGCAGCGACCGCTGCCGCGAGCCGGTGGCGACGCAGGAACTTCGTGGCGCGATAGCTCAAGGTGTGGGGGCGGGCGAGGATCGGCCGACCCGCGGCGTAGCGCCTGAGATCTTCCGCCAGCTGCTCGACCGAGGCATAGCGCTGGTCGGGCGCCTCGTCGAGGGCCTTGAGCACGATCCGGTCGAGGTCGCGGTCGAGCTCGGGGCTGGTGGGCTCTTCAGCCAAGCTGCGCTCGACCGCCGTCGGCGTCAGGGAATCGAAAACGCGCGGCGTCCGGCCCGTCAAGAGGCGGTACAGCAGCACACCGAGGGAGTAGATGTCGGTCGAGGTGGTGATCTGCTGGCCTCGCAGCTGCTCAGGGCTGGCGTAGTTGGGCGTCAAGGGCCGCAGCCCGCGCTGAGTCACCTCGGTGCCGGTCGCCGCTTCGGGCTCGAGCAGCTTGGCGATGCCGAAGTCGAGCAGCTTGGGGGTGCCGTCGTCGGTGATCATGAGGTTCTGAGGCTTGAGATCACGGTGCACCACCAGGTTGCGATGGGCGTATTGGACGGCGGCGCAAACGCTGCTGAAGAGCTCGAGACGCTCGGACACCGTGAGGTCGTGGGCTTCGCAGTAATCGATGATCTGGGTGCCCTCGATGTACTCCATCACCAGATAGGGCTGGCGATCTTCGGTGGTACCGCCGTCGAGCAAGCGAGCGATGTTGGGATGCTCGAGATTGGCCAGGATCTGACGCTCGCTGCGGAAGCTGTGGCCGAGATCCTGAGCGCTCGTCGGATCGGCGAGCTTGATAGCCACCCGCTGGCGGTAGGTGTCGTCGTCACGCTCGGCGAGATAGACCCGGCCCAT
>JBCCEE010000150.1:0-16610 GCA_039030415.1 Acidobacteriota bacterium | reverse complement strand
CGAGGAGTGCCCGCCGAACGTTGGGCGAAGGCTGCTCTCGTGCCTTTTGAATCAGCGTTTCGATCACGGCTTCTACCGCGCTCATCAGGATTCTTCTCACGGCCTCGACATCGCGCCGTGAAGCTCCTTCTCTGATCTGGCGCTCTTGCTCAGCGGACAAGGCTAGTGTGATCGCCATGGGTCCTCCTCTTCTTGGCCTCTTTGGCTAGTAGCCATCGATGGACTCACACCGAGACTCTAACAGACCTCAAGTACATCCCTGAGTCTGTCTCCTACCAAGACAAGACCTACCGGTCCGTCACGATCACCCAGCAACCGTCGTGGCCGAGCTGGGTGAGCTCGCGGCATAGGACCTGTGCCTGGGATGCCTTGGCGTACTCACCGAGCTGCACCCGATGCCAGACGCCCCGCTCGCCGAGGTTGGCACGCACGATACGCGCGGCAACGCCTTCCAACTGCTCGGAGTAATCTGCGCGCAGCTTTTCGAGCAATCGCTCCGCCGCCGCTCGATCCTTACGTGCCGCGACCTGCGCCCGGTGCACCTGGCGAGGCGGCGAGGCGATGGACTGCGGCTTGGCGGCGGGAGCCTCAGAGGTTGGTGCGGCCACAGGGGCCTCGGCAGTTGCTGGAGCTTCGGCGGCTGGTGGAGCTTCGGCAGCTGGTGGAGGCTCAGCGGCTGGTGGAGTTTCGGCAGTTGGTGGAGGCTCGGTAGTAGCCTTTGCCGACTTGGTGGGTGCGGTCTCGGCTGGAACTTCTCCCGTCGGGGACTTGATGGTCGGAGGCTCGGCGGTTGGAGGCGCAGCGGCAGGAACCGGGGACGCAGGAGGCGTCGGTGCAGGCGCCTCGGGTGGTTCGGGCGACGGGTCAATGGCGGCGCGCTGGGCGGTAGGCTCAGCGGCCACGGGTTCGGCGGCCACGGGCTCGGAGGCCACGGGCTCGGAGGCCACGGGCTCAGCGGGTGCCTCCGAACCGGCTGGTGATGTCGCGACCGGCTCAGCTGAATCGCCAGACGCCACTCGCTGCGCTTCGGCGATGCGCTGGCTCAAGCCTCGATAGATCGCCAGGGTGCCGCGACACAGCTCGGAGCTCTCGCGGCCGTCGCAATGGGCGTCGATCGTCGACTTGGCCATCTCGGCCTGGCGACGAGCGGTCGCGAGCTGGCCCTGCTTCTCGTGCAGGCTGGCGAGATTGATCAAGCCGACCGCCACCGAGATATGTCCCGGGCCAAACACCTTCTCCTCGATCACCATGGCGCGCTGATAGAGCGCTTCGGCTTCAGCGTAGCGGCCCTGATCGCTGTAGAGCACCGCCAGGTTGTTGCCGCGCATCGCCACCGTCGGGTGGTCGGGCCCCAGTCCGCCGATCGCCTGCTCCATCGCCAGCTTGAAATGCGCTTCGGCGTCTGCCAGACGATCCACCTGACGGTAGGTCATGGCGAGCTGGCTGTTGAGCTCTGAGAGTGCGATCGAGTCGGCGCCGCGCTGCTTGCTGATCTGCAGGTTGCGCTCGAACAGCGCGATCGCCTCGGCGTAGCGCGCCTGCTGCGCATAGAGACTCGCCAGCTCGTGCAGCACGAACGCCAGATCGGGATGATCCGGCCCCAGCACCCGCTCGCGGATCTCGCGCGCCTGCAGGTAATACGGCTCCGCTTCGTCCAGGCGTCCCTGGCCAAAGCACAGCGCTCCGAGATTGTTGGCGATCGTCGCCACTTCGGCCTCGGCCAGGCCGTGCGTCTCGGCTTGGTTCAACGCTCGCCGGTAGAAGTCTTCCGCCTCCTGCAGGCGGTTCTGCAGCTGGCTGATCAGGCCAAGCTCCGCCAGAGTCCGCGGCAGAGCCGGATCGCCCGCCGACTGCGTTTGCTGAATCTCGAGCGCCCGCCGGTAGAGCGTATCGGCAGCATCGAGATCGCCCCTGCCGGCGGCAAGGGAAGCCAAGCCGCGCAGGCTCGGCACCAGCATGGCGTCTTCAGCACCTACCTGCTGTTCGCCGATCGCTAGCGCTCGACGATAGAGGGGCTCGGCGGCGTCCCCGGCACCGATCGCCTGCTGCTGGACGGCGAGCTCACCGAGCAGATAGACGAGGGTGACCGAGTCGTCTCCGAGCTGCTTGCCGACCTCGCGGACCAGGCGCTCGTAGAGCGGAATCGCCTCGGCATGCTGCCCGCTCTGCGCCAGCTCGCGCGCCTGCTGCAGGATCAGCTTGGCGTCGTCCTGTCCCCAGGCCACACCGGCCAGAAGCAGACCACACAGCCACCAGCATCGAACCCTCAGTGCAATCAGCCTCGCATCTCCTCCTTCAACCAGCCGCGAGCGCGCTTCCAATCCCGCTGCACGGTCCGCACCGAGATCGCGAGCGCTTCGGCCGTCTCCTCTTCGGTCAGACCGGCAAAGAAGCGGCACTCGACGATTCGCGCCATGCGCTCGTCGAGCTCCGCCAGCCGCTGCAGGGCCTGATCGAGAGCCAGCAGCCAGTCGGCCTGCTCCTCGATGGCGATGCGCGCTTCATCCAGCGGCGTGTGGGCTTGGCCGCCACCACGTTTGGCAGCCAGGCGCTGCCGCGCGTAGTCGACGATGATCTGGCGCATGGCGCGGGCCGAGATGGCGAAAAAGTGCGAGCGGTCTTCCCACGAGGCCTGCGACTGGTCGACCATCTTGAGGTAGACCTCGTGCACCAAGCCGGTGGTATCCAGGGTCGACCCTCGCTTGCCACGCCTCAGCTGACGCCTGGCGATGCGATGCAGGTCGTCGTAGACCATCGGCATCAGCTCGTCGAAGGCGCCCTCTTCGCCGCGTCCGTGCGCGCGCAGCAGATGGGTGATGTCGTTTTTGGGTTGCAACGCGAGTCGCTCGAAGCCGGAATCTCTTCCGATATTACCACCCAGCGGGCGTTAAGAGCAGGCTGAGCTGGCCACTCTCTCCAGGCCACGACGGCATGGCGCCGACCTGCGCGGTCTCCTGCAGCCGCTGATGGAAGGTGCGAGCGAACGGAGGCGCGTAGGTGTTGTCCGGACAGTGCATGAAGAGGTACGGACGCCGCCCCTGCTTCAGCCAGCCAGCCAGGATCTCGCTCCAGGTTACGAACCAGGGTCGATTGACCGCGTCTTCGGGATGGCCGATCAGCCGCACCAGCGGGTGATCGCCGATCGCTACCGGCTCGACCGGCAGGTTGGGCTTGCGGTGCCTGGCCGCCAGCACGCCGGGATGCTGGTCGTCGCCGCTGCGCAGCGGTCGCGTATCCATGATCACGCGCTCGCAGCCACGCCGACGCAGCAGCTCGTCAACGCGCTTGGCCTCGTCGGGCTCACTGTAGAAGGCGGGGTGTCGCAGCTCGATGCCGTAGCGGAACCGGCTTGGCAGCCACCCCAGGTAGCTGTCGAGCAGTTCGAGGCGCTCGGGTCCAAATGCCGGCGGCAGCTGGATCATGAAAGGCCCGAGGCGCTCGCCGAGCGGCGCCATGCGGGCTAGGAATTCTTCGCTCTCTGGACCGGCGTGTGCCAACAGCTTGCGATGGGTGATGGTCTGAGGAAACTTGAAGCAGAACCGAAACTCCGGAGGCGTCGCCGCCTGCCAGCGCGCTACGGTCTCGGAGCTCGGCAGACTGTAAAACGTCGTGTTGCCCTCGACCGTGTTGAACACGCTCGAGTATTCCCTCAGATAGTCGGCGGGGCGCGTACGGCGCGGGTAGAGGCTGCCGACCCACTCCTTGAATCCCCACGCCGGGCAGCCCAGATAGTAGCCCTCGATCGTCACCGGCCGAGACTACCAGGAGCTGGTGCCTCGCGCTGAGTCAGCTACCCCGATCGCATCCCAGAACAGCGCTTCGTAAGGTAGGCCGTGCTGGGCGGAGCGAGCAAGGGCTGAGATGTTTGAGCGTGCAGGATCGAGGCTGCTCGTAAACCTCGGTGGGTTAGAGATTTACGAAGCTCTACGTTGACCCTGCGAGTTCCGAAGCCCGGCGGAGACCGTCCAACACGGCCGTCTATCGAGTGTTCTTGGGCGCGATCTAGCTTGCTAAGCGATCTAGCTGGCTTCGCTCAGGGGTGGGATGGCTTCGGCCTCGCCAAGATCGCCGAGGTCGAGCTCCTCTTGCAGCATCACCCCGCTGCGGCTCGCCGACTGGCAGCCCAGCTCGCGCAGCTGATCGAGAATCGGCAGGAACTGGTAGCCGGTGGCGGTCAAGCCATACTCGATGGGCGGCGGTAGCTCGTCGAAGGGTTGGCGCTCGATCAGGCCGTCTTTCTCCAGCTCGCGGAGCTGAGTGTTCAACATTCGCCGCGTCGCCAGGGGCAGGCGCCGCCCAATCTCCTCGAGCCCCAGACCGCCATTGCGCAAATGGTGCAGAATCAATGGCTTCCACTTGCCGCTGATCTGGTCGACGGCAACCTCGATCGGACAGTAGTAGATTTTGTTGGTCGGCTCAGTCATGGTCTTCAGCCAGGCAAAAGCCGGGGAAACCCCTACCGTCGACCGTATTCGCGGCGTTCGCGACTGGCGATGTTGACCGTTCAGGAACGAGCCAACGACGCGACCGCTTTGCGGTTCCAACGTCAGGCGTTCTCGAGCTCAGGCGATGGTGACAAGCTGGTGATTCTGTCGATCCGGCGATACACTGCCGCGCTCCTGCTCGGGCGCCAACATGACTGGATCAGATCAGAATCATGTTGCGGCTCGCATTAAGGAACCACACCTCTGAGACCCTATCAAACGCCGCGGTTTCGGCATCCGCTACTCCACGACTCCCCTGAATCTAGAGTCCCTCTCTGATCTCTCAGATCCCCTCTCGCAGATCAAGCTCGAGCGGACATCACGCCCTCATGTCATTCTCCGTCAGCGATCATTTTCTGATTCCGGTGGCCGACGGGCACGCTGTCGGCGAGGGCTGGACGGCCGACACCGAATTCAGACCTCGCGCTGTAACCTGGCATTGGACCGCCACCCGCTCGCTGCACGAGTGCAGCCGCCTGCTGGGGGGTCCCAACGCGCTGCGCAAGGGCCTGGCATCCGCTCACTACGGTGTCGGGCGGAGCTACCAAGAAGGTATCCACCGCTACGTGGCGCTCGACAATCGCAGCTGGCACGCCGGCAAGAACCAGACCGTGCGGTGGGACGGTGAGGCTTGCCGAAGCGCTGCCGACAAAGGGCATCGCACGGCGATCGGCATCGAGACCGTCAACGTCGGCTATGCCCGCGCCGGCTTTCCCGCGGACTCCGACTGGTCCCGCGCCGACAGCCCGCACGGACGGTGGCAGATGAGGATCCAGCCCTGGACCGAAGCCCAGATCCACATGATGATCGCGCTGGGACGCGAGATCGTCGCCCGCTGGCCGCATATCGGGCCGCGTGATCATCACGGGCACCACGATCTCTGTCCGGACTACAAGGTCGATCCCGTCGGCTTTCCGTTTACCCGCGTGCTGCGCGGCATCTATGACGACGCCGACCTGCCGGACGTCTGGACGCCCTATTGGACGGCACGCCAGCGGCGGGCCGCGCTCGTCGAGCTGGGATACGGGCTCGGGCCCGGTGGACGCTGGGATGATGACTGTGACCGAGCGCTGCGCGACCTGCAGGCGGCGGAGGGTCTCCTGGTCAACGGCCGCTGGTCGACGTTCGTCAGCTGGCGGGTCCACCGCCTGCTGGGATCCCGCTGAGGCTAGGTGCTGGAGCAGCTCAGGCGATATCTACGGGGAAGCTGATCACCTGGCGCAGCTCGCTGGCGCCGGCTCGCAGCATCAGCAGGCGATCGACGCCTAGCGCTACGCCAGCGCAATCGGGCAAGCCAGCGGCCAGGGCCGCGAGCAGCCGCTCGTCTATCGGCACCGCCTCGAGGCCACGCGCGCGGCGCTGTGCGAGGTCGGCCTCGAAGCGCTGGCGCTGCTCGTCCGCGTCGGCCAGCTCGTGGAAGCCATTGGCGAGCTCGACGCCCTCGACGTAGACCTCGAAACGCTCCGCCATCGTCGGGGCTCCGCCGGCGTCGGTGCGCAGGCGCGCCAAAGCCGCTTGTGAGGCGGGGAAGTCGAACACGAAGGTGGGGCGCCCGCGGCCGAGATGCGGCTCGATCGCGTGGCTCATCAGCAGGTGCAGCCAGCCGTCACGGTCGTCCGGGCCGTCCCCCGCGAGCTCGACGCCGACCTCCGTAGCCGCCTGCCGCAGCTCGGCCAGCGTCGCACAGTGGGGGTCGAGACCGAGTCGTCGCTCGAAGACCTCGCGGTAGCTCGCGCGCTCGGCAGCCGCCACGCCGAGCGCCTCGGCTAGCAGGGCGTCCATCTCATCCATCAGCCGGTGATGGTCGAAGCCTGGCCGATACCACTCGAGCATGGTGAACTCGGGGTTGTGGGAAGCCCCCGCCTCACCGTCGCGAAACGCCTTGCAGATCTGGTAGATCGGCCCGCTGCCGGCCGCCAGCAGGCGCTTCATGGCGTACTCCGGCGACGTCTGGAGGAAATAGCGCTCGGCGCCGCCTGGCGCCAAGGCCTGCAGGCGGCAGCTCAGGCTGGCGAGATGCAGGTCGGTCACCGTGGCCGCGGCCAACAGCGGCGTCTCGACCTCCATCACGCCTCGATCGGCGAAGAAACGACGCAGCGTCGCCAGCAGCTCGGCGCGCTGGCGGAGGGCGCTCGGGCTCGTTGTGGGTTGCCAGCTCAGGCCGCTGCTATTCCTTTGCCCGCGACACATACTCGCCAGAACGGGTGTCGATCTTCAGCAGCTCCCCTTCCTGGATGAAGAGCGGCACGCGGATGACGGTGCCGGTCTCGAGTGTCGCCGGCTTGTTGCCGCCGGAGGAGGTGTCGCCCTTGAGCCCCGGATCGGTCTGGGTGACCTTGAGGGTGACGAACATGGGAACCACGACCGAGATCGGCTGGCCGTTCCACAGCGTGACGTCGCACATGTCCTCTTCTTTGATCCACTTGACCGCATCACCCATCGCCGCCTCGTTGGCGGCATGCTGCTCATAGGTGTCGGTCACCATGAAGTGCCAGGCTTCGCCGTCGCTGTAGAGGTACTGCATCGGCGTCTCGAGAACGTCGGCGGCCTCGATCGACTCGCCGGACTTGAAGGTCTTCTCCAATACCCTGCCATTGAGGAGATTGCGCAGCTTCACGCGATTGAACGCCTGGCCCTTGCCGGGCTTGACGAATTGGTTCTCTATGATCGAGCACGGGTCGTTGTCGAGAATCACCTTGAGTCCGGATCTGAACTGGTTGGTGCTGTAGGTAGCCATAAATTCCTCACTCAGCAAACTTCGATGGTCCCGGGGGCCTGACTTGATTGCACTTCCCCAGAGGGAGTAACTTCGCCGGATGATAACCCGAACCTCATCGCCTCAGCCAACCCTGAAGCCGCCTCGTGCTGTCGGGCCAGAGCGCCACACCAAGGACGTAGTTCCGGCCTGGCAGCGCAGTCTGTCGCAAGCCGTGCGCACCGTCTCAGAGCTCACGGATCTACTGGGGCTGGGTCCGGAGGTCGGCACCGCCGCCGCAGGCGAGGACTTCCCGCTACGCGTACCGCGCGGCTACGTCGACCGAATGCGCCGAGAAGATCCGCACGACCCGCTGCTGCTGCAGGTGCTGCCCACCGCCGCCGAGCTGCGGACGACGCCGGGCTATTCCCACGACCCGCTGGGCGAGCGGCAGGCTGCCGCGGCCCCAGGCGTGCTGCACAAGTATCGGGGGCGCGCCTTGCTGCTGGTGACGGCCGCTTGCGCCGTCCACTGCCGGTATTGCTTCCGCCGTCACTTTCCTTATGCCGAGCATCGGCTCAGCGGCGAGCAGCTTGATCGCGCGCTGCGCTACCTGGCAGACCAGCCGTCCCTCAGCGAGATCATCCTCTCGGGTGGCGATCCGCTTTCGCTGAGCGATGACAAGCTCGGCCGGCTGGCCGCTTCCCTCGCTGAGATTCCTCACCTCGAGCGCCTGCGGATTCACACCCGGCTACCGATCGTGCTGCCGGAGCGGGTCGATCACAACCTGCTCGAGTGGCTGACCGGTAACCGTCTGCGACCGGTGGTCGTGCTGCACGCCAACCACCCGCAGGAGATCGATCGTGCCGTGCACCAGGCCATAGCGCGCCTGAAGCGAGCGGATATCCTGGTGCTCAATCAGACCGTTCTGCTAGCCGGCGTCAATGACGATGCGAAGGTGCTCGGCCGGCTCAGCGAAGCGCTGTTCTCAGCCGGCGTGCTGCCCTACTACCTCCACCTGATGGACCGGGTGGAGGGCGCAGCGCACTTCGAAGTCGATGCAGACTCAGCGCGTCGCATCGTCGGGCAGATGATGCGTGAGCTGCCCGGGTACCTCGTCCCCAAGCTGGTTCAGGAGGTCGCGGGCGCTCCGTCCAAGCTGCCGGTATCGCCGCTGGGGGCCGGCGAAGCCGGCTAGCTGGTCGCCGACGTGGTCATCTGCCGTGCGCGGCCGGTGTAGGGCGACTTGGGGTGGTCATCGAGGATGCGCTGGTAAGCCTCGAGCGCAGCTTCCTTCTCGTTGAGCGCATCGAGGGTGCGGGCCAGCTCGAACAGAATCACGTCTTCCGGCAGCACTTTGCGAGGGTTGTCGAGCTCGCGCTGCAGCTCGTTGGCCAGCTCTTGGGAGCGACCGCTCTCGCGCTCGAGCTGAATCAGGTTCAACCGCACCGACAGCGCCAGGATATGGTCGGAGTGCTTTTCGAGAAAACTCTCCCAGATCGAGCGCGCGGTCTCGACGTCGCCTTCCTCGATGGCGATATCGGCCAGGTAGAGGTTTGCAACCTCACCGGCGACGCTGGCACCGACCGAGCCCTGGACTTCCTCGAACGCGGTCTTGGCCGATGCGGTGCGCTCGGCGCCGGTCGCGAAGCTGAGCGCTTCGGCGTCGTCGGGCTCCGCGGTCTCGTCACCCTCTTCGACGACCGGTGCCTCGACGATCTTGATCGCCTCGGCCAGCTCCTCATTCGCCTGGTCGCTGCGACCGTCGAGGAAAGCCAGCGTTCCGGTGGTGCCGAGGACCAGAACGACGAGACCCACGAGCGTCCCGATGACGAGGTTGGGTCGCTCCTGCAAGAACTCGAAGATCCGCAGCAAATAGCCCCGGACTTCGTCTTCTCGAATATCCTGTTTGATCTCTTTACGGGTGAGTCGCTCGCTCATGACCTCTGATCTCCGGAAAACCTTCTAGCTAGGCTACGCCCCAGGCGTCTGAGCCCGCGTCGTTGGCCAGGAGCATCGCAGCTCGGCTCGAGCTTTTGGCCCCCCTGGCGCGTCTAGCAAACCGAGCACACTACCCTGCTGCTAGATGTGAACTGTTGATGGTGGTGCGACTGGGAGGATTCGAACCCCCGACCTAGAGTTTAGGAAACTCCCGCTCTATCCAACTGAGCTACAGCCGCGGGACGGCCGATTATACGTTGTGAGGCCGCAAGAAGCTAATGGCCCCAACTTCCCCCGGCGAACCCAGGGAGCACCGCGCTTCACGAGCCATCAGATCGCCGCTAGCTCTCGCTTCGGGTTCTCAGTAGCGCACGAGGGTCTCGACGTCGTAGCCCTCGAGCTTGCCTCGGCCATCTAGGAACGTCAGCTCGACGACGAAACCGAACGCCGCGACTTCCCCGCCGCACGACTCGATCAACTTGGCGGTCGCCGCCGCGGTGCCGCCGGTGGCGATCACGTCGTCGACGATCAGCACGCGCTCACCAGCCGTGACCGCGTCACGATGCATCTCGAGCTCGTCGGTGCCGTACTCCAGGTCGTAGCTCTGGGAGACGGTGTCGGCCGGTAGCTTGCCGGGTTTGCGCACCGGGACGAAACCGGCGGAGAACTGATAAGCCAACTGTGGCCCGAACAGAAAACCTCGCGACTCGATACCGACGACCTTGTCGATCACTCGCCCGCGCAGTAGCCGACTGAAGCCATCTATCGTGGCTCGCAGACCTTGCGGCTCCTTCAACAGCGTCGTGATGTCGTAGAAGTTGATTCCCGGCTTGGGATAGTCCGGTACCTCGCGGATGTATCGCTTCAGATCTTCCATCAGTTGCTCTCCGAGAATGTGGTCCGACGTTCAGTTACCAACGCACTTCGAATCCGCGATGCCCGAGATTCTGGATCAGGCGATCGGCATCGAGAGGCTCTTCAACGATGTCGTCGACGCGGGCAAAGCGCGGCCCGTCGCGTAGCTGATCTTGAAATCTACCGAGGATCAGCTCGTCTCCCGCCACCTGCACCTCGACGGTGCCGTCCGGGAGATTTCTCACCCATCCCGTCAGCTCGAGCTGTCGAGCCATCTCCTGGGTGTAATGGCGAAACGAGACTCCCTGAACCTGTCCGCTCACAATCCACCGCTTGGCACCAACTCTAGAATCCATGATCTCTCCTCGACCCGAGTCGCTCAATCCACTTCGTGGGCCTTCCAGCCGTGGCGGCCGATCAGCGGCACGAAGCACACCGCTTCGCCCGCGATCTGATGGAGGCCTTGGGCGGTCTTTTCATAGAGCACCAGCTGCTGGTTGGCGCGGCTTCCTTCGGGCACCAGCAGCTTGCCGCCGACTTTGAGCTGATCGAGCAGCGGCTGAGGCACGCTCGGAGCCGCCGCCGTCACCAGAATGCGGTCGAACGGCCCGACGCCGCTCCAGCCGACCGTGCCGTCGAAGGCCTGGATCTTGACGTTGTCGAGCTGGAATGGACGCAGCCGCTCGATGGCGCGACGAGCCAGCTCGGCCACCCGCTCGAGCGAATACACCCGTCCCGCCAAGCGGGCCAGGATCAGGGTCTGGTAGCCCGACCCGGTGCCGATCTCGAGCACCGAATGGTGGCTCTGGACGTCGATCAGCTCGCTCATTCGCGCCACGATGTAGGGCTGGGAGATCGTCTGTCCGCACTCGATGGGCAGCGCAAAGTCTTCGTAGGCCTGGGCCCCGAGGTGGTCGCGCACGAAAATATGGCGCGGCACCTCCGACATGACCTTCAGCACCCGCGGGTCGCTGACTCCCCGTCGCTCGATCTGCTCGCGCACCATCTGGCGGCGCCGGTACTTGAACGCGTCCATGGTCTGGGGGCTCAACAGGTCTCAGTGCTCAACAGGTCTCGGGGCTCAGCAGGTCCGGTCTCAAGCAGAAACGTCCTCAGCCGGGCTGCCGGCCGGTTTCACCAGCTCGATCCCCTCGAGCCTACCGAGCAGATCGCTCGAGCCCTCGAGCTCCGCGTAGTCCGTGAGATCCAGATGCAGGGGCGTGACCGACGCGTAACCCGACTTCACAGCGTGGTAGTCGGTACCGGATTCCTTCTGCCAGTTTGCCTTCCCCGCGATCCAATAGTACTTGCGACCCTTGGGATCGAGCTTCTCGACCACGGTCTGGCTGTAGGTCCGCTTGCCTAGGCGCGTCCACTGGATGCCACGGGGTCGATCGACAGGAAAGTTCACGTTGAGCAGCAGCTCGTCGGGTACGCCGCCGAGGGTCAGCGCCGCGACGATCTCGCGAGCCATCTCGGCGGCCGCTGGAAAGGACGCCTCCTGCGCGACGTCCTGGCTGAAGGCGATGCCCGGAAGGTGGTGCAGGCTAGCTTCAAATGCCGCGCTGACCGTGCCCGAGTAAGTCACGTCCCCGCCGAGGTTGAGGCCATAGTTGATGCCCGAGACCACCAGGTCCGGCGGCGACTCCTTGAGTAGCCCCTGCACGGCGAGATTGACGCAGTCGGTGGGCGTCCCGTCCACGGTATAGCGATGCTCGCTGAGCCTACGCAGGCGCAGCGGCCGGTTGATGGTCAGCGAATGGCTGGAGGCGCTCTGCTCGCGGTCGGGGGCGACTACGATGATCTCACCCAGTTGGGCCAGCGCCTCGACGAGGCATTCCAAACCTTCAGCGAAAATGCCGTCGTCGTTGGTGACCAGAATTCTCATGGTGTCCTCTGAGAGCCGGACTCGGCGGCTCGAGACAGCGTGGTGGCTGCGGCGCCCAGCCTAGTTGAGGTATTTGCCGACAATGGCCTGCAGGCGACGCTTGGTCGCTTCGGGGACCGCAGCCGGATCGGTGATCAAGGCAGTGGCGAGGGCGTCGTGACAACCACATTCCGAATCCGCTGCGGCAGTGCTCAGACGACCGACGGCGCGCCTCACTACGTCTTGTCCCATGGCGGCGTTGCGCCGCAGCACCTCGAGCACCGCGTCGACGGTGACGTCTTCTTCATGCCAGCAGTCGTAGTCCGTCACCATCGCTAGGGTGGCGTAGCAAATCTCGGCCTCACGCGCCAGCTTGGCTTCCTGGAGGTTGGTCATGCCGATGATATCGATGCCCCAGCTACGGTAGATGTTCGACTCGCCTCGGGTCGAGAATTGCGGTCCCTCCATGCACAGATAGGTGCCACCGCGGTGCACCGTCGCGCCGGCCGCGTCAGCGGCGTCGCCGAGCACGCCGCGCAGCGTCGGACACACGGGATCGGCCATCGAGACGTGCGCCACCAGACCGTCGCCGAAGAAGGTATCGCCGCGATGGCGGGTGCGGTCGTAAAACTGATCGGGCACGACGATGTGCAGCGGCTCGTACTCGATCTTCATCGAGCCGACCGCGCTCACCGACAGGATCCACTCGACCCCGAGGAGCTTGAATCCATAGATGTTGGCCCGGAAGTTGAGCTCGGAGGGTGAGATCCGGTGACCCCGACCGTGCCGCGCCAGAAAGGCGACTTTCTGACCGTCGAGCTCACCCAGCACGTAGGGATCCGAGGGCTCTCCAAACGGCGTCTCGATGGCTCGCTCTTCATGCACCTCGAGCCCTTCCATGCTGTACAGGCCACTGCCGCCGATCACCCCGATGCGATATTCACCCATGGTTCCTCCGTTGCCGAACTGAGAGTTGCAGACTAATAATGACGATATTGCCGGACGCTAGAACGTTCCTCGAGAAGACCGTTCCTCTTGAAAACCGTGCCTCGAGAAGACCGTGCCTCGTGAAGACCTTGCCTCGTGAAGACTGCGTCCTCAGACTTTGCCGATGGCGCCTCGGATCTGGAGCGCGGTATCCAGGGCTCGGCGACCGTCGGCACCGCTCACCAGCTGGGTCTCACGGCCTTGGCAGGCAGCGATGAACGCCTCGAGCTCGGCACGCAGCGGCTCGCAGCGATGCACTGTGATCTCCTCGGGCATGATCAGTCGGTGCTCGCCCTGGGTGCGAAGCCCAAAACCCTTGATCTCTTGCTTGCGATAGTCGACCGAGAAATAACGCGTTCCCAGATACACCCGGAGCTTGCGCACCCCCTCGGCGGAAACCCGCGAGGCGTTGACGTTGGCCACGACGCCGGATTCGAGCTCGATACGGACGCTGGCGATGTCGATGCGCTGGGTCAGCACGTCGATGCCGGTGGCTCGAATCTCCTTGATCGGGCTTGGATCCAAGGCGTGCAGGAGCTGCAGGTCGTGGATCATGAGATCGAGAATCACGTCGACGTCGAGACTGCGCGGCGTGAACGGCGACAGCCTCTGAACCTCGAGATATCGGGGTGGCTCTTCGATACCCAGCAAGGCCTGCACCGCCGGATTGTAGAACTCGACGTGCCCTACCGCGAGCACCCGTTCGCTCGCCGGATCGCCGTCGCCTTTGGCGGCTGCCAGCAGTCGATCCGCTTCCTCTAGAGTGCCCGCGATGGGCTTTTCGATCAACAGGTGGACGCCCGCGGCCAGCAGCTCACAGCCGATCTGCGCATGGGCGTAGGTCGGAACCGCTAGGACTGCGGCATCGACCTGCTGGGTCAGCTCTTCGAGGCTCTGGAAGCTCTTGGTCTGATGCTCCTGGGCGAGCTGGGCAGCCAGCTCCGGCCGCTGATCGTAGATGCCGATCAGGTCGGCTTCCGGCAAACCCGCGAGGATACGGACGTGATGACGCCCCATGGCGCCGGTGCCGATGACTCCAACGCGCAGCCGCGGCGTTCTGCTTGGATCGGCACTCGCAGCATCACGAGTCACGCTTTGCTGACGGTCTGAAATGGCTTTAACCTCCCCGCTGACCGGTGCGCTGAGGCATCTCCTTGATCACACCGCGCTGTGATGTTGCAACGAAGTCCATAATGTATGCCACGTCGGCGGCGTCAGCCAGCTCTTCACGCAACCGCTCCATGGCCTGGGCCGTGTTCAGCTTCGACCGCACGAGAATTCGGTAGGCGGCGGACAGCGGATCCAGGCGTTCGGCGGTGAATCCCTTGCGTTCGAGTCCAATCCGATTCAGTCCGTAGCAAGCTGGCTTGACTCCGACCGTCTTGACGAACGGCAGCGCATCGCGGGTGATCACCGAGTAGCCGCCGATATAGGCGTGTTGTCCTAGGCGACAGAACTGATGGACCGAGCTGAAAGCACCGACGACGGCGTCGTCCGCCACTTCGACATGCCCAGCCAATGTGCCATTGTTGGAGAAGATCGTGCGATCGCCAACGACGCAGTCGTGGGCGATGTGGGTGAAGACCATGAACAGGTTGTCGCTACCGACACGAGTTTCGCCGCCACCCTTCGCTGTGCCTCGGTGTACCGTGCAGTGCTCGCGAAACTGGTTGCGGTCTCCGACGTAGAGCCAGGTCTCCTCGCCGCCGTACTTGAGGTCTTGAGGATCGAAACCGACACAGGCATAGGGAAAGATCCGGTTGCCCTCCCCCATGCGGGTCGGTCCATGAATCTGCGCCCCGGCGTCGACCTGAGTGCCGGCGCCGAGCTCGACCTGCGGGCCGATGATGGCATAGGGCCCGACCACGACATCGTCAGCGAGCTTCGCGTCGGGATCTACGATTGCGGTGGGATGAATCTTGGTGGTCATTTGCGAACGTCTTGTGGGTTCAGAGAACCCTTCACGAATACTTTTGTCGTTTCTTTGCTGACGTCTCAGTCGCCCTCTGCCTCCGCATCGAGACGAGCGAGACGCTTCTCTAGCTTGCGGACGCGTCCAGCCAGCTGCGTCAACCGCTCCAATCCGGCCACCTGGCGGCGCCAACGCCGGAGGTCGCCCGCCGGGATACCGCCCACCTTCAAGCCTGGTTCCGACACCGACTGCAAAACTGCAGACTTTCCGGCAGCCTGGACGCCGCGAGCGACCTCGACATGGTCCGCGACTCCGGATTGCCCACCGAGCACGACATAGTCTCCCAATTGGGCGCTTCCTGCAACGCCAACCTGCCCGCACAGAAGACAGCTGCGACCGATCTGCACATTGTGCCCCACCTGAACCAAATTGTCGATCTTGGTTCCGCGGCCTACGCGAGTTTCTTCCAGTAGTGCTCGATCGATCGCGCTCAGCGCTCCGATCTCGACGTCCTCTTCGATCACCGTGCGGCCGACCTGAGGGACCTTCACATGCTCCCCATCCCGCATCGCATAGCCGAAACCGTCCGCCCCGAGCACGACGCCAGCATGCACCACGGCACGCGCCCCCACGTCCGTCCGCTCGTATACGACGACATGAGGATGGAGGATCGCCTCAGCAGCGATATGGCAGCCGCGGCCCAGCACCACGTGAGCGCTGATCACCGCGCCAGCCTCGATCCTGCAACCGTCACCAATGACGGCATAAGGCCCGACATGAGCGGTCGGATCGATCGCGCAGTCGAGGCCTACTACCGCCGTCTCGTGCACCCCAGGGGGCGGCGCTTCGGCGGGATGGAACAGCTCGATGATGCGGGTCAGAGCCCAGCTCGGATCGTCCGCGACCAGCAGGGGGCGGGTCGCGCTCAGATCCGGCGTCACCACCTCAGCCGGCACGAGCAGCGCTCCGGCTTGGCACGCTTCCGCTTCGGCCAGATACGACGCGCGGGTGACGAACGAGAGGTCGGTGGCGCTGGCCCGCTCCAGGGTTCGCACGCCACAAACGGTGAAGTCGGCGTCGCCGATGACTTCACCGCCAATGGCGCTCGCCAGCTCTCGCAGCTGAAAGCCCGCTTTCGGCACCGTGCTCGAATCGGCTAGTGGTAGGAGTTTAGGATCCGTTCGGCGACGAACCGGCTGAACCGGCTCAGCCTCCCGCGGCAGCCGCTGCGTTCAGGCGATCGATCACTTCCTGCGTGATGTCGACTCTGTCATTCGCCATCACGACCACGCCCGGCACGTTGTTGATGATCAGGTCGTAGCCGCCTTCGTCGCGGATCGCCTCGAACACCGGCTGCAGCTGCTTCTCGATCTCGCGCAGGCCTTCGGCCTGCATCTTCTGCCCCTCGCGCTGTTTGTCGTCCTGGAAACGACGGATCGCGATGGTAGCGTCCTCGTAGTCTTTCTGCAGCTGGTTGAGCTTCTCTTCCGACAGCGAGTTGGCCCCTTCGCTGATCCGCTGGCGGATATCGCGTGCCGCAGCAGCTTTGCTCTCGCCTTCTACCTTGACTTCTTCCTGGAACTTGCCCAGCTGCTCCTGCAGCGCCTGGCCGGCAGCCGACTGAGCAACGATACGTTCGAGGTCCACGACGACGATGTTGACGGGCTTCTCCTGCGCCTCGGCACTCTGGGCGAGGAAAAGCGGACTGATCAGCAGCAAGGCACCGGCTATCGCGACACCAGCGCGAACTCGTACAGGGTTCGGCATGATTGACTTTCTCCTAGTATTTGGGGGTTGTTGCGAGGCGCCGCCTCGAGAGAGCTAGAACGAAGTACTGAGACTGAAGTCGAACGAGTCGAACTGGTCGTT
>JBCCEE010000149.1:0-16679 GCA_039030415.1 Acidobacteriota bacterium | reverse complement strand
GCCGAACTAGTAGTCCTCGGGCAAAGACATGGGAAAGAGATGAACCCGGAGGGATCTGCGAGACTCGTTGGGGACATGAAACTCCCAGATCCGCCCGTCCACATGGAACCCTGGCAGCGGAACCACGTTGCGCCCCGGCAAGAAAAGCGCGTGCTGGGAACCCTCGCGATAGACACCATAACCCGCCGCATGAGCACGATCGAGGTCGATCTGCAGACCGAGAAACGGAATTGTCCTCTGGTACCAAGCCTCCGGCTCGTCACGCGACACCTGGAACATGACGATCATATTGGGCTGACCCGGGCCACCGTGCTGGCTCCGCATGGGCACCATGAGCACGTCCTGCTCGACTTCGCCGGGCAGAACAAAGCTCCAAGCCACTTCGCCCACCGGATTGGCCAGAACACGACGCTCTTCCAGTGAATAGCGAATGATGCGGTCACCATCCGTCAGTTGGACCTCGTTGGCTTCGAAGTCGAACCTCAAGCGATCCGAAGGCCGTACTGTTCCCTTAAGCAGGCGAGTTTTTTCCAGCAGCAGGAGCTCGGGAGTCGGTTTGATATCTTTCTCTACCTTGATGGTGTAGCGAAGAAAGGACCTCCAACTATCCTGGGAGCTCCTTTGAGGCGCTGTAGACCACCCGCGGCCAAACCAGATCCCACTCGTAGCGACCAATACGGGTCCTTGCCAACGGACAAAAGGTATCGTAAAGCCGGTGCTTTGAGCTGCGGCTGCAAGGGCCAATGTACCGCAGAGCGCAGCAACGAGTAGAAATCGTGGATATCTCATGATGTCCCCTTCCTTTTGGCAGGTTTTCGGCAAACCACACGGAGCCGGGCGGTACCTCGGTGCGAAGAAAGTCACTGACACCACCCGGCCAAGGTCCCGCTTTCGAAGCCATCGCCGAAAATGAAACCTACATCGAAGCAGATCTCGCCCACGGTGCTGGTCCAGCTGTTGGGCGCTCCACTGCTCGGATGGGCATTGTGCGCCCAGAAGCAGTCGCCCAAATCCCAATCGAGACCGCTGTAGCGTCCCCATAGGCCCCCTTCCCACAGCGCAGTGCCTCGCCGTAACAGCGTGGGTTGCACCTCAACGCCCGAAGCATTGCAGGCACTGCCCAAGAACGCCACGGCGCTGCTGAGCTCGAATTCAGGCGCCGAGACCGAGAAGCCCACCGCCACCCGCCCGGCAGGGCTGACATCTAGGCTCGGGTAGTAGGTGTGGGCACCGGAGACAAAGGTGTCTCCCGAGATGTCTCCCTGCTCGAGAAGCGTCAGCATGGTTGGGTTGGGAGCGTCGAGATGCACCCAGTGCGCCGTGGCCTCGCCGGCATCTACGCCCGCCGGCGGCACCACGGTCGTCACCAGCCACATCGCTCCCTGGCGCCAGACTCCATCGGAGATCAACCGCCGGCCGGTAGGAATCGAACCCAAGACGTTGAGCTGGGGAGCAAATGGGAGGTCCACAAACCCGCCCACATCGTCTACCTGGCCCATGGGCACCACCATCTTTGAAACCGTGGGCCCAATAGAGGTAATCCAGAAGATCTGCAGCACCTGAGATTCGCCCAACGCCTGGCGGGATCGCGCGCCCATAGAGACGCCGCCATAGCTGGCCAGGAAAATGCCTCGATCCGCCGGGCTCCCCACGATCTCGCCATAGATCTCAACCGGAGTCAAAGAGGTTTCATTTTCAAAGTCGTTCCCCATGCTGAACGGGCGAATGCCCCCCTGGATGATTCCGGTTTGGCCATCATAGAAGCCGCCCAGGGGCATCGCCAACAGTGACGGTAACCAACTCTCGCAAGAGACGGGGCGCCAGTTTCGAGAGCTACTGAGACAACGGCAGCATGCGCGCCGCCTCATCTCTCCTTAGCCCTCGACCAAACCGACGACCTCGCCGATGTCCCGGATGTCATAGGTGATCCGGAGATCGAGCTCGCAAGCCGCGCCGGCCGGGTTGTACCAGCAGGTGTCGATGCCGTAGTCGCTGCCGCCTTGGATGTCCGAGGTCAGGCTGTCGCCGACGATCAGTACGTCTTCACGACGGGGCTGGCCGAGGGTGGCGAAGGTGGCGTCGAAGATGGCGGGGTGGGGTTTGACGGCGCCGGCCTCTTCGGAGATGACGACGTGCTGAAACAGGTCGGCGAGGGGTGAGCCGGCCAGGCGTGGGCGCTGGACGGCGGCCAAGCCGTTGGTGATGAGCACCAGGCCGACGCGATCCTGGAGCTCGCGCACGGTGGCTTCGGCGCCTTCGATCAGGAAGCTGCCCTGGGCCAGGAGTGCCAGGTAGCGGTCGCTGAAGGCGGCTGCGTCGGAGGTCTCGCCGATGGCTTGGAAGAAGCGCTCGAAACGCTCTACCGTGAGCTCGGCACGAGTGATCTCGCCGCGCTCCAGCTCGAGCCAGATCTTGTGATTCACCTCGCGGTAGGTGGCGAGATACTGATCTTCGAAGGCCAGCCCGGCCTCGCTGAAGGCTCGCGTCAAGGCTTCGACCTCGGCCCGCTGATAATCGAAGAGGGTGCCGTCAGCGTCGAACAGAATCCAGGTGTAGTTGGGCATGGGGCGGGACCTCGTAAGGATCTGGGACGTATGGGTTTGGACGCGGTTGGGCGAGCTGAGGACGGCAGAGCGTAACATCTGGGACCCGCGCTCGCTCCATAGCGCGACCTGCCATCTCATGAACGCGGTGATCCAAGCAGCGGATCGATAGACGGTCGCGCTGGATGGACTGCGCGCGGCCTGCGGAGCTCGCCTCGGCGGGGTCGTGTTGCCTAAACTACTCGCCTAGGAATCTACCTGGGCGACGGGTTTTGCGTCGCGCTCAAACAGTCCTCGCCCGTGCTCGTTCCACCAGCGCGACCTGCCATCTCATGAATGCGGTGATCCAGAAGGTTTGGAGACGGTGGGTAGTTTTTGGCCTTTGGGTGGCGGTGATCTTCACCACCGCCACCCTGGGCAACGCCCTGCAGTCCTGGATCACCCGCGCGCTGGGAGATGGCGCGATTCGGCTGGCGATCTCTGGGGTACTGCTGGCGATGGTCGGCTCTCTCGCGGTGCTGGCGCGACGTCGCCCAGAGGCCTTCTCTCGTGGCCGGATAGGGTGGATCCTCGCCCTGGTAGCGCTGACTGCCGCCCTGGTTTGGCGTCTGCGGGTGCTGGCCGAGCCCGCTCACCTGGTGCTCTACGGCACGCTCTCTGCGCTTGCGTTCTGGGCGCTGAGCGGCCACGTCCGCGACCAGGGCATTTACCTCGCTGCCACCGCCATCGCGGGCATCGTCGGTATTCTCGAAGAGGCCTATCAGTGGCTGCTGCCCAAGCGCTATTGGGACCTCCACGACATCACCCTCAACGTCACCGCCGCGGTGCTGGTGCAGCTGCTGATCTGGCGCGGCATCCGGCCGCGTCACCTGGCGGCCGGATGCTCGCGACGCTCGCTCAGGCTGGCGGTCGCCTTGACGGCGGTGGCGGTGGCGCTGCTCTCGGCCAGCCTGATGAACACCCCACCACGGATCGACGCCTATGCCGCCCGCATACCCGCTCTCGCCTTCCTCGGCCAGCAGCTGAGCACGCGGATGGTCGACTACGGCCATGCGCATGACGACCCCGAGATCGGCCGCTTTCAATCTCGGCTGACGCTCAAAGAGCTCGAGCACGCGGACCGTGAGCGAGGTGCTGAAGCCGCCGAGCTGATTCGCCGGCTCGGACGCAAAGACCGCTACCATCGGCTGCAGGTCTTCTACCCGTCCCACGAGGCGCCGTTCGTCTTCGAGGCGGGTGGCCACCTGTTTGTGCGCGATCGCTACCTCGAGCGCTCGCGCAGCCACCCGGACGCCGCCGAACGGCGGCGCCTGGCCACCGCCGCCTTCCGCGAAACGCTGCTGCTCGAGCGCTACTTCCCCAACACGCTTGCCCACCTTGGCGAAGGCCTGCCGGTGGACGTCCGCCAGGAGCTGGCCGAACAGCATCAGCCCGAGGCGGCCTTCACCAGTGAGGTCGCCAACTGGTTTGTCACCAACTTCTCAGAAGCTCAAGCGCGCTGGGCCCTCGGACTCTCGCTGCTGGGACTGGCGGTAGCCTACCGCGCGCTGAAGCCGTAAGTCCCACGGAATGAGTGGCTTCTTCGACAAGGCTGGGCTAAGATAGGAGTAGACTCTTCAGATTCTAGACCCGAAGGGAGACTCCATGTACGACGTCGACCTACCCACCGCGCGCGATTGCATGACCGCGAACGTCCTCACCTTCTCTCCGGAAGATGATCTCTTCGAAGCGATGGGGCACCTGCTGGCGAATCACTTCGCCGCGGCCCCGGTCGTGGATGACGACGACAAGGTGCTCGGCATCTTGACCGAGAAGGACTGCCTGAGATGCCTTTCGAACTTCGCCTATGAGGATTTCGAAGGCGGTACGGTCAACGAGTTTCAGTCGCCGGTAGCGATGTCTTGCGAGCCGGCGATGGACATCTTCGGTGTCTCGGACCGCTTCCTCAGCACCAACTACCCGCTGCTGCCGGTGATCGAAGACGACAAGCTGGTAGGCGTCATCAGCCGCCGCGACACGCTGCGCGGCGTGCAGGAGCTGCGCCGCCGGCTCGACCAGGCGCGCCGCAAGATGGAGGAATCCGCCGGGCATCAGACGGATCGACCGCGCAGCATCGAGAGCCTGCAGAGATCGGCCGCCAACCAGTCGCCGGAGCAGCTGGCGCGGATCATGGGGCGCAAGAGCTGATTCGAACCGCGCGGTGACGGCGACAGGACGCCGGCAGGAGCGAGAGGCGAGACATGCCTAGGCGAGACCTGTCCGAGCGAGACCTGGCAAAGAAAGGTTTGGCGAGGCCAGCCGGGAGAGCCTGTGTGCGGATAAAATCACCCCATGGGTGGCGATCCGGCGGATAACGCGATCGAGGTGCAGGACCTCCACAAGACCCACCCCGGCGGAGTGAAGGCCCTCCGAGGCCTGTCTTTCACGGTCGCCGCGGGAGAAGTCTTTGCATTGCTGGGGCCCAACGGCGCCGGTAAGTCGAGTACCGTGCGGATTCTGACGACCCTCAGCGCTCCAACCCGCGGCCGCGCCCGGGTCGCCGGCTTCGATGTCGTCGAACAGCCGCAGGAGGTGCGGCGGCGCATCGGCTATGTCGCCCAGACCTCAGGCGTCGATCCGCTGACGACCGGCCGGGAGAATCTCGAGCTGCAGTGCAGGATTTTTCGCCTGCCCACCGACGAGGCGAGGCGACGCATCGACGAGATACTCAACCTGCTGCAGCTCGAAGAGGTCGCTGAGCGCCTGGTGAAAACCTATTCCGGCGGAATGCAGCGCCGGCTCGACATCGCGATGGGGCTGATTCCGCAGCCCGAGGTGCTCTTCCTGGACGAGCCCACCACCGGCCTCGATCCGCACAGCCGCGCGGTCATGTGGCAGGAGATCCAGCGCTTCGCCGGACAGGGGCTGGCCATTCTGCTCACCACGCACTATCTCGAAGAAGCCGACAAGCTGGCCGATCGCCTGATGATCATCGATCGCGGGCAGGTGATCACCGAAGGCTCTCCGGACGAGCTCAAGGGCCGGTTGCGGGGTGATGTCGTGACCATCGAGCTCGAAGACGCGGAGCGCGTAGAGGAGGCGCGAGAGCAGGTGAATCGCGTCGAGGGCATTCACCGCGTGCTGGTCGATGGGAGCGAGCTGTTTGCCCAGACGGCCCACGGCGCCAGCGCGGTTCCGGCGGTCGCCGCCACGCTCGAGAAGGCCGGCATCAGCATGGTTCAGATTTCTCTCAGCCGGCCGTCCTTGGACGACGTTTATCTGAATGCCACCGGGCACGCCTTCCGGTCAGCCGGTGGGCCCGCCGAGGCATCGAGCTGAGCTGGCCGATGAAGGACTTCCTGACAGACACCTGGCATCTCTACCTTCGCCAGATTCGACTGACCCAAAGGATGCCGATCTTCCTGGTGCTGTCGATCATGCAGCCGGTCCTCTGGATGCTGCTCTTCGGCCAGCTCTTCCGAGCCATCATCAAGCTGCCGGGCTTCGGCACCGATTCCTATATCCAATACATCGCGCCGGGCGTCGCCATCATGACGGCCCTGTTCAGCTCCTCCTACTCGGGCATCGGCATGTTGCGCGATATCGATAGCGGAATCCTCGACCGTCTGCTGTCGACGCCGGTGAGCCGGAACGCGGTGGTCGCCAGCCGCGTGCTCCAGGCGGCCACCCAGGTAGCGCTGCAGGCCGCGGTTCTGGTGGTCATCGCGCTGGCCATGGGAGCCAGGCCGCAGGGCGGCCTGCCCGGTCTGCTGCTGGTGTTCTTGGGCGCCGCGCTACTCGCGGCCTCGTTGGCGTCCACCTCTTGCGGCCTGGCCTTCGCCACGCGCCGTCAGGAGATGCTGATCGCCACCATGAACTTCATCATCCTGCCGATGACGTTCCTCTCGAGCATGATCATGGCTCCGGACCTGATGCCGGAGTGGATACGCGCGGCCTCTCGCTTCAATCCGGTCGACTGGGCGGTGGTCACCGCACGGCTGGGTTTCGAAGGTCGGTTCTCGGTCGAGCTCGCCACCCACCTCGCCCAGCTGCTCGGCTTCACGGCCCTCTGTGCGCTCTTCGTCAGCGTAACGTTTCGTCGCTACCAGAGGAGCGCCTGAGCTCGTGCCCCCGAGCCCACGCGGCTAGGGTGAAGGCCGGCTCAGACGCGGATTGCTTCAGATCGAGACTTTCGCCAGCGCCTGCTCGAGATCCTCGAGCTGATCCTCCGGGTCCTCGATGCCGACGCTCAAGCGGATCAAGGAGTCGCTGATGCCGAGCGCGGCTCGAGTTTCGGCGGGCACCGAAGCGTGGGTCATGATCGCCGGGTGGTTGACCAGGGACTCGACGGCGCCGAGGGATTCGGCGAGCTGGAAGATGCACACCGACTCGAGCAGGGTGCGCGCCTCTTCGAGGCCGCCCCGAAGCCAGAACGTCACCATACCGCCGAAGTCACTCATCTGGGCCTTGGCGAGCTCGTGCTGCGGGTGGGAGGGCAAGCCGGGAAAGACCACGCGCTCGACCTTGGGATGGCTCTCGAGGTACTCGGCGACGCGCTGGGCGTTGCGGCTGTGACGCTCCATCCGCACGTCGAGGGTCTTGATGCCGCGCAAAGTCAGGTAGGCGTCGATCGGCCCCATCACCGAGCCGATGGCGTTCTGCAGAAACCGCAGGCGCTCGGCCAGCGCCGCATCCTTGGCTACCACCACACCGCCGACCACGTCGGAATGGCCGTTCAGGTACTTGGTGGACGAATGCATCGCGATGTCGAAGCCATGCTCGAGCGGCCGCTGATGGCGCGGGGTGGCGAAGGTGTTGTCGCACACCAGCAGGACCTCCGGGTTGGCCGCCTTGGCGAGCCGGGCGATCTGCGACAGATCGGCGAGCTTCATCAGCGGGTTGGTCGGAGTCTCGACCCACACCATGCGCGTTTCAGCGGTCAGCACTTCGGCACACACCTCGGCATCGGAAAGATCCGCGTAGTGCAGATCGAGCCCCTGGGTGCGGGCGCGCACCTGGGTCATCAGGCGGCGGGTGCCGCCGTAGAGGTCGTCCATGGCGACCACCCGCGAGCCCTGATCGACCAGCTCGAGCAGGGTGCCGGTAGCCGCCAGGCCGGAGGCGAAGGCGAAACCGCCCAGGCTGGGATCCTGGTCTTCGCGCACCGCGGAGCCCTCGAGCGAGGCCACCATGCGCTCGAGCGCATAGCGGGTCGGATTGTGGGAGCGGGTGTACTCGAATCCCTTGTGCTGCCCCGGAGATTCCTGAACGTAGGTGGCAGCGGTTACGATCGGCGGCATGATGGCGCCGGTCACCGGCTCAGGTTGCTGGCCCCCGTGGATGACGCGACTGCCGGGACGCATCCGGCCGGGGTGATTCTGCGGCTGATCACTCATTGGGCTCTCCTCGAGGCCGGCGCTGGCCTGTGCGGCGACGATGTGTGCTTGACGATGTGTGCCTGATCATGCGGGACGAGGTCGCCCGCGAACAAAAAACGGGTAATATCCCACAATCCGTCCGGAATCAACCTCGGACCCGATCCTCAGCAGTCATACGGTGCCAGCGGGAGCCTGGCCTTGCTTCCGAGGGCGAGAACCGGGGGACTACCGGTCGGCGTGAGCCCGCCGCCGTAACCAAGCGAGCGGATCTGCGTAGGAATAGCGGTCGACCCCTTCCATTCTCCCGACTGGCTGACGCCAAACGGGTTTTGTCACGGAGCGCCAAGCGATGGATCGTCTGAAGGAGCTGCGGATCGACCGCTCTAAGAAGCCGCAGGGACGCGGCGGTCTGATACTCGGCGTCGGGATCCTGCTCCTGGCTTTGCTGGCAGCCGCCGGCTGGTGGTGGCAGAACCGCACCCGAGTCGCCGAGGTGCAGGTCGCCACGGTACGCCAGGTGTCGGGCGCGGCGGCCGAAGCCAGCGTGCTCGACGCCTCGGGCTACGTCACGGCGCGCCTGCGCGCCACGGTATCGTCCAAGATCACCGGCAAGATCGTCGAGGTACTGGTCGAGGAGGGCATGGCGATCGCCCAGGGCCAGCTGCTCGCCCGCCTCGACGATGCCAGCGCTCGGCGTCAGCTGGCGCTGGCGGAAGCCGAGCTGGTGTCGGCCCGCAGTGCCCAGGCCGAGACCGAGGTGCTGGCGGCCGACGCCGAGCGCACCCTGAAGCGCACCCGCGAGCTGGTGGCGGGAAGCGTTTCGAGCCAGTCTCAGCTCGACACCGCCCAGGCCAATCACGAAGCGCTGCTGGCGCGCCTCGAGCTGGGTCGTGAGCAGATCGTGGTGCGTGAGCGCCAGGTCGAAGTGCGCCGCCAGCAGCTCGACGACACGTTCATTCGCGCGCCGTTCGCCGGCGTCGCGGTGACCAAGAACGCCCAGCCCGGCGAGATGATCTCTCCCGTCTCAGCCGGCGGCGGCTTCACCCGCACCGGCGTCTGCACCCTCGTCGACATGGGCTCGCTGGAGATCGAAGTCGACGTCAACGAGGCCTACATCAACCGCGTCAAGCCAGGTCAGAGGGTGGTCGCCACCCTCGACGCCTACCCCGACTGGCAGGTCCCGGCGGCGGTCATCACGACGGTGCCGACCGCCGACCGCCAGAAAGCCACGGTGCGGGTGCGTATCGCCTTCGACGCGCTCGACCCGCGGATCCTGCCCGACATGGGCGTCAAGGTCGCCTTCTTGAGCGAGGACGAGCCGCAGCAGGCTGAAACCTCGAAGCCTCGCCTGACGGTGCCGCGATCGGCGATTCGAAGCGATGGCGATCAGGACATCGTGTGGGTGCTGCAGGGCGAGATCATCGAGCGGCGGGCCGTGCAGGTCGGAAGCCGACAGGGTGACCCCGCCGACATCGAGGCCGGCCTGAGCGCCGGCGAGCGGGTGGTGACCACCGGCCCGGACACTCTGGCTGACGGCCAGCGTGTCAAGGTGCCTTAGAGGCGAATTTCAAACCGACACTTCACGTAGAGACTCCACATAACTCTCTTGACGCAAATCTTTTACGCAATCGTGGCACAGCACATCGACGCGAGGGCCTTCCTATGAGTGAGAATGCGACAACCCCCAACGAAGCCTTGGTGCGCGTGCAGGACGTTCACAAAGTCTACAAGCGCGGATCCGAGCAGGTCGACGTACTGCAGAACCTCAGCCTGACGGTGCCCGAGGGCGACTTTCTCGCCCTGATGGGTCCCTCCGGCTCTGGCAAGACCACCCTGCTCAACCTGATCGGCGGCCTCGATCGCCCGACCTCTGGCTTCGTCGAAGTGGCCGGCGAGCGGGTCGACCAGGCGCCGGGCCGCAAGCTCGCCAAGTGGCGGGCGCGCCACATCGGCTTCGTGTTCCAGTTCTACAACCTGCTGCCGGTGCTGACCGCCGAGCGCAATGTCGAGCTGCCGCTGCTCTTGACCCACCTCAACCGTCGCGAGCGCAAGCAGCACGTCGCCACCGCCCTCGAAGTCGTCGGCCTGGCCAACCGCGCCCGCCACTATCCGCGTCAGCTCTCCGGCGGTCAGGAGCAGCGGGTCGGCATCGCCCGCGCCATCGTCAGCGACCCGACGCTGCTGCTGTGCGACGAGCCGACCGGCGACCTCGATCGCCAGTCCGGCGATGAGATCCTCGATCTGCTGCAGGCGCTCAATCGCGACCACGGCAAGACCATCGTCATGGTGACCCACGATCCGCTCGCCGCGGAACGCGCCAAGCGTACGGTGCACCTCAACAAAGGCGCCCTCAGCCAGGAGACCGCGGCATGAAGTACCTGCACCTGCTGTGGGCCAACCTGCGGCGCAAGAAGATCCGCACCAGCCTCACCCTGCTCTCGATCTTCGTCGCCTTCGCGCTCTTCGGCGTGCTGTCGGCGATCAAGGCGGCGTTCGGCGTCGGCGTCGACATCACCGGTATCGACCGCCTGCTGACGATCCACAAGGTCTCCATCATCCAGCCGCTGCCGATCAGCTACCTGAACCGCATCAAAGCCACCGAGGGCGTCTCGGACGCCGCCTTCGCGGTGTGGTTCGGTGGCATCTACCAGGAGCCCAAGAACTTCTTCGCTCAAATGGCGGTGGAACCGGAAGACTGGCTGCGACTCTATTCCGAGTTCGTGCTGCCGGAAGACCAGAAGCAAAAGTGGTTCAGCACCCGCACCGGCGCGGTGGTGGGGCGGGTCACCGCCGAACGCTTTGGCTGGGAGGTGGGCGACCGGATTCCGATCCAGGGTACCGCCTGGCGGCCCCAGGACGGCTCGTCGTGGGAGTTCGACCTGGTGGGCATCTATGAGGGCGCCGAGAAATCGACCGACGAGACCCAGTTCCTGTTCCACTACGACTATCTCGACCAGGCGATGGGCGGCAACCTCGGGATCGTCGGCTGGTACGTGCTGCGGATCGACGATCCGCAGGGCTCGGTCGAGGTCGCCGAGCGCATCGACCAGCAGTTCGCCAACTCCTCGAACGAGACCAAGACCTCCACCGAGAAGGCCTTCGTCCAATCCTTCGCCAACCAGACCGGTAACATTCAGCAGATCGTCACCGGCATCGTCAGCATCGTGTTCTTCACCCTGCTGCTGGTGGCCGGCAACACCATGGCGCAATCCGTACGCGAGCGCACCGGCGAGCTGGCGGTGCTGAAGACCGTCGGCTTCACCGATCGCCAGGTGATGGCCATGGTGCTCGGGGAATCGCTGCTGGTGGCGATCCTGGGCGGTGGTGCCGGCCTGCTGATGGTGTGGTGGCTGACCCAGACCACCGACTTGGGTGGCACCATGTTCCCGACCCTCTTCATGCCGGTGAGCGCGCTCATCAGCGGTTTCGGTTTCGCGATCTTGCTCGGCTTCGTCACCGGTGCCGTTCCGGCCTGGCAGGCCCTGAGGCTCAACATCGTCAACGCGCTGCGGAAGGTGTGATCATGATCGGCAACTTGATCTCTTGGCTCACCCAGGTCCTGACCGTCACCTGGTTCAATCTGAGCAACATCCGGGCCCGCCTTGGCTGGTCGGCATCGACGATCATCGGCATCGCCGGCGTGGTGATGGTGTGCGTCGGCATCTTGTCGATAGCGAGCGGCTTCCGGTCGACCCTGGCGTCCACCGGCGATGCCGAGAGCATCATCGTCATGCGCTCCGGCAGCGGCACCGAGATGATGAGCGGCCTCGGCATGGACAGCACCAAGATCATTGGCGACGCCCCCGGCGTAGGGCGCGGCGAGGCCGGGGCCTTGGCCTCCTCCGAGCTGTTCGTGATCGTCGACGTGCCCAAGAAATCCTCCGGCACCGACGCCAACGTGCCGCTGCGCGGGGTCAGCCCGGCGGCCTACGAGGTACGCGGTGATTTCGAGATCCTGGAGGGTCGGACCTTCGAGCCGGGACGCAAGGAGATCATCGTCGGTGAGGCCGCCGCGGGCGAGTTCGCCGGCTTGGACGTCGGAGCGCAGCTGCGCTGGGGCGAGAACGACTGGACGGTAGTCGGCATCTTCTCCACCGGCGGCACGGCCGAAGACACCGAGATCTGGTGCGACGCCAAGGTGCTGCAGCCGGCCTACCGCCGCGGCAACAGCTTTCAGTCGGTGCACGTGCGGCTCGCGTCAGGAGATCAATTCGACACCTTCAAGGACGCCCTCACCACGGATCCGAGACTCAACGTCAAAGTGATCAGCAAGGCGGATTATTGGGCCGACCAGGCCAGTGCCACCGCCGGTTTCATTCAGGTCTTCGGCATGGTGATCGGAGGTCTGATGGGCTTTGGCGCCATCTTTGGCGCCCTCAACACCATGTACACCGCGGTCTCCACCCGCACCAAGGAGATCGCCACCCTGCGCGCGCTCGGCTTCGGCTCGGGCCCGGTGGTGATCTCGGTGCTGGTCGAAGCCGTGCTGCTGGCGCTGGTCGGCGGCATCGTCGGCTGTGCCCTCGCCTACCTGTTCTTCAACGACTTCCGCGCCGCCACGCTCAATTTCCAGACCTTCAGCCAGATCGCCTTCGCCTTCGCGGTCACCCCGCCGCTGTTGATCGGCGGCATCGTCTACTCGCTGGTGATGGGCTTCGTCGGCGGCTTCTTCCCCGCCATCCGCGCCGCCTACCTGCCGGTGGCGACGGCGCTGCGTCAACACTAGCTGGCCAGCTAACGGCGCGGGCGGGTGTGGCGTCGCGCCAGGACGACGCCGGCCAGCGCCGCCAGGGCGCCGACGCCCTGGAGCGGCGTCAGGGTCTCGCCCAGCCAGGCCCAGGCGGTGACCAGGGCGACGATCGGTACGATGTTGGAGTAGAGCGAGGTGCGGGCGCTGCCGAGGCGCGAGATGCCGTAGTTCCAGACGAAGTAGGCGAGGGCGATCGAGAAGACGCCCGAGAACGCCGTGCAAACCCAGGCGGTGAACGACACCGCCGCCAGATCGGTCGCCAGCAAGTCGGGAATGCCGATCAGGATCAGCGGCAGTGAGCCGACCAGCGTGACGAAAATGGTTACCGACAGCGGACGATACAGGCGCATCGCCAGCCTCACCAGGAGCGTATAGGCCGACCAGCAGAACGTCGCCAGCAGCACCAGGCCGTCGCCCTGTAGGGTGGCCCCGCCGAACTCGAAATGGGCGTCGCGATCACCGCCGAGCACGATCAGCACGATGCCGGCGAACGACACCAGCATTCCCGCCCAGCCGCCGAGCGCCACGCGCTCCATGCCGGCCAGTGCGCCCATCAGCGCGACCCAGACCGGCACCGTACCGAGAATCAGCGCCGCGTTGTCGGCGGTGGTGGCGGCCGCCCCGTAGATGAACAGCACCTGGTAGATGGCATTGCCGACCAGCCCGAGCCCGATCAGGAACGGCAGATGGCGGCGCTCGAACTGCCAGCGGTGACCGAACGCTCGCGCCACCACCAGTATGGTGATCGCGGCCAAGAAGAACCGCACCGAGTTGAACGCCAGTGGCGAAAGCTCGGCGAGCGCGAACTTGACGACCGAGAAGTTGAAGCCCCAGGTGAAGACCGTGAGGATCAGCAGCAGATCGGTCTTGGTCGAGGAAGACTCAGGGGATTCTGGGGCGGACATCACAGCTCTTCATGGCCCGACGAGAGGTAACGAGACACAGGGCCACTAGAGCGCGAACACTATCTCAAGATGATCCCGAGCTGAGGCTGCGACTCGAGGCTGCGACTCGAGACTCGACTCAGACCCGTGCCGACCCCTGCACGCGCAGATTTTGCCGTACCTTCGCCACCATCTCGTCGGGACGGTAGGGCTTCTGCAGGAAGCCGACGATCGGCTGATCGGCGAATTGGTTACGCGCCACTTCTTCGCTGTAGCCGCTGGTCAGCACCACGCGGACCTCCTCGCGGATCCGGCGCAGCGCCTTCGAAGTCTCATGACCGGAAAGCCGCGGCATGGTCATGTCGAGCAGCACCAGGGCAATCCGGTCGGCGTGCTCGCCGAACACCTCGATCGCCTCGTAGCCGTCGCTGGCGGTCATCACCTCGAAACCGCGATCTTCGAGCACGCGCCGTACGACCGTGCGCACCGCCTCCTCGTCGTCGACCACCAGAATCGCCCCGTCGACCTCCACCTCCGGCTCGCTGACCGGCGCTTCGGCGACTAGCTCCTCGCCCTTCGAGGCCGCTGGCAAGAGCACGCGAAACACCGTGCCCTCGCCGACCACGCTGTCGACCCGCAGCGTCCCGCGGTGGCCGCGCACGATTCCCAGGACCGCCGCCAGGCCCATGCCGCGCCCGGCGAATTTGGTGGTGAAGAACGGGTCGAAGACCTTGTCGAGGGTCTCGGCGTCCATGCCGGGGCCGTCGTCGATGACGTCGAGGTAGACATAGCTGCCGGCCGGAAGATCGTCGATGACGTGGGATTCCCGCAGATAGGTCGTGTCGCACGAGATCGTACCGCCGGTGATGGTGATCACGCCGCCCTGTTCGAGAATCGCATCGGAAGCGTTGGTGACGAGATTCATCAACAGCTGGCGGATCTGCGTCGGGTCTGCCTCGATGATCAGCGGTTTCGAGGGCAGCTCGAAACGGATCTCGGCGTCACCCAGCGACATCTCGAGCAAGCGCACGACGTCGCGGGCCAGCTCGCCGGGATCGAGGATCTTGGTGACGAACTTGCCGCGGCCGGAGAACGCCAACATCTGATTGCTGAGCTCGGCCGCACGCTGCGCGGAGTCGACGATCGACTCCAAATAACGACGACTCGGCGCTGCGGCTGGCTGCTTGGTGAGAGCCAGATCAGCATTGCCGAGCACGCCGACCAGCAGGTTGTTGAAGTCATGGGCGATGCCACCCGCCAGCACGCCGAGGCTCTCGAGCTTCTGGGAGTATTGGATCTTGGCCTCGAGCTGGCGCCGCTCTTCCTCGGCCCGCTGCCGCTCGCGCATGTCGCGCATGGCTCGGTGACGCAGGTCTCGGTGCTCCTCGAGATGGCGCGTGAGGTCGGTGACGTCTTGGATCGACAGCATCGCGTCGCTGCGCTGACCCGAGGCGGCGATGCCGGTCACCACCGCATGCTGGATCCGCAGCTGACCGTCGGGCAGCGGCGACGGAATCAAGTGCCGGTGCAGCTGCGACGAGAAAATCGTCGGTGGGCCGCCGTCGAAGATCATCTCCAAGCGCTGAAAGTAGAGCGGCTCGCGGAAATGACGGAAGCGCTCGGAGAGATCGGTACCGAGGATCTCGGACCGCGCGATCCCGGTCCAGCTCTCGAGACAGCTGTTCCAGAATCGGACCTCGAAATCGGCACTCAGGACGCAGATACCGAGCGGTACGTGATCCAGCAGAGCGTAGCTCACACTTTGTGAAGCGTCGGCCACGCCATCCTCACACGTGCTGGGCTTCGACTTGGTCGATCGCCGTGAGTAGGGATTCGAAGGAGCTGACTTCGAAGATCAGCAGGATCGTGCCGTCGATCTCGAGATCCCGCATGGTGAACCGGGCGTGGGCCAGCAGCAGAGGCGTCTCCGGATCCGACACCTGCGGGTTCATCAGATGCTCGGTTCGGCCCTCGAAATAGGACGGCAGATCGTAGGTCAAGGGCAGCCGCAGGATATTGCCGAACGAGCCCATCACGCCATTGATCACGATGTTGCCGACTTCGCTCAGGGTGCCGGCGCGCACCGAGTCGAGGTCGGGCGTCCCCAGCTCTTCCCCGGTCAGCACGGCGACCAGCTGGGCCGCGCTGTCCGGCGGGAAGACCAGAGCCGCGGTGCCGTGCAGCGGCCCGTGGAACGGCAGACGCACGAACGAGCAGAGATCCTCGGCGCGGTTCCCGAGCTCGCCTTCGAGCTCGGACAAAGCGAGCACTTTGACCGACGGCACAATCAGCTCGATCGAGGATCCGAGCATCTCGTTGAGCATTCCAGCCGACCGCCCGACGCCGATATTCATCAGCTCGGAGAGCGCGTCGAAATGCTGGGAGCTCGGCTTCACGAGGGCTCGGCTCCGAGCTCCAGAACCTCCCTCAGCGTCTGCGTCAAGACTTCCGGTTTGACCGGCTTGTGCAGCACCCGAGCCGCTCCGAGCTCCAGGCAACGCTCTTCCACCGGCTGCTGGATGTCGGCGGTGAGCACCACCACCGGCGTCTGCGAATCGCGCTCCTGGAGCGTCTCGAGCAGCACGAGGCCTCGCATGTCCGGCATGATCAGATCCGTCAGGATGCAGTCCGGCGGGTTGGCTGTGATCTCCGCCAGCGCTTCGTCGCCGTTGGTTGCTTGGCGCACGGCAAAACCGCCGTCCACCAGCGCTCGCTCGAGGAATTTGCGCTGGAAAGCGGAATCGTCAACGATGAGGACCGTCTGCATCCCATCCCTCCCGGGGTGTTCGCCAGACTCGTCTCGCCACATCGCGGTCGGGTCGCGCGAGCCGTCTTCTGTCGTGGGTTCGAATCGCTTCGGCCGGAACTGCCAGCCTAGTGATAGCTTGACGCGGCATCCTACCATCAGGGCGCTCGCCCGGCCAGTCGTCGAGCACCCCCGAACGCACGGTGCGCAGCGCGGCTCACCCGAAACCCAAGGTGGCGGCACCAGGAGACCGTGCTGGCACTAGGAGACCGTACCGGCACCGGCAGACCGGGCCGACACCGGGAGACTGGAAGACGGCCAACGAGGCCCTGGACCGACTAGACGTGGACGAAGCGGGCCTCGACCAAATGGACCGAAGGTATCTCACCGTCATCATCG
>JBCCEE010000148.1:0-16757 GCA_039030415.1 Acidobacteriota bacterium | reverse complement strand
GTTCAGAGCGTTGTTGAGACTCATCGCCGCAATTTCCCTCCGTTCAGAGCGCTGTTGAGGCTCATCGCCGCAATTTCCCGTTGTTCAGAGCGCTGTTGAGGCTCATCGCCGCAATTTCCCGCTGTTCAGAGCGCTGTTGAGGCTCAATAGCGAATTTTCGTTTGCGAAAAAGCGGTCGTTAGGCGGAAGTGACGGCTCTTGCTCTGAAGATTCTCAGGGATGGCGACGCGGTGCACGTGGCGCTAGTAGACCTGGAGTGGGGCGCTCGCTTCGAGCACGACCTGGTCGCGGATGAAGCTGGCGTGGCTCGACCAGTCGGGACGCGGCATGGCGTCCTCAGGCAGGGCGAGGTTGTCGAGATCGGGCAGGCGCCAGAGGCGGGCGACGGTCTCGACCTCGAGGGGAGCCCCACCCGCGATCTCGAGACTGAGTCGGATACCGTCTTCGGGTGGGGCCCAAAAGCGGACGGCGCGGCGGAATGGGGCGTCGCCTGGCCCGAAGTTGCTGCCCACTTCCAGCGCTTCGTCGTCGAGAGATACGAGCCTCAGCTCGCCGTCCGAGCGCAGCAGAATGGTGGCTAGATTGACCGGATAGGGCCAGCGAATCACCAGGTCCAGCCTGCGGCCAGCAGCGCTCGGTGTGCTCGCCAGAAGCTCGATTTCGGCGTCATCGAAATCGGGAAGCTCGGCGGCCGCTTTCAGGAACGGCTGCTGGCGGAAGAAGAGGTAAGGAGGCGTGTCCGGCGGCTCGGCGTCGGTTTCGGGTATGAGCTGTTCGACCCAGGGGTGCGGACGGGGATCGAGCGTACCCCAGAAGGCTTCCGGGGACTCGGTGTCGTAAGCATAGAAAAGACTGTATTGACCGCGGTTGTCCGAGTCGTGATGCGACGCGACGCGTGGCGTTACCAGCAGCACCAGGCCGAGCGCGAAGGCCAGCGCAGGCGCCCAACGCCGTGGGCTCAGATGTTCGAGCTCCAGGTGAGGAGCGAGAGCGGCGTGCAGCAAGAGAAAGATCGTCGCCCCCGCGATAGGCGCTGCCAGGAAACCCAGCGCGGTGCCGAGCAATGCCAGGACCGGAGGCCAGAGCAGCGCGATGCAGGCCGCTAGAGCGGCCAGGCTCAACAGCGTCGGCCAGGAGATCGGCGCGTCGGTGCGGCGGACGTAGCGTTCAGCAGCCACCAGCCAGCGCCAAGACGCGAGCAGGCCGAGCGTCAGCGGTAGCGCCAACAGATAGCTGGCCCCCGGGAACACCAGGGCAGAAACCAGGGTGAGCAAACAGAGCACGGCCAGCCCACCCGCCACCAGATCCTCGGCCTGCTGGCGATGTGCCCGCCAGCGGTAGCTGGCGAGGCTGGCAGCTACCGCCAGGAGACTCGAACCCAGCAGCTGGAGCGCCAGGCTGCTCCAGCCGCTCCACAAGGAGAAAACGGGATAGCCGGCAATGAGCCACTGACCGAGGAGCCACATCGAGCCGGCGATGGCCGCGGCTCCTACCAGGTTGTAGGTGATCGCGAACAAGAGTCCGATCGGGTCGAGGCGCCGACGTCGGTATCCGAGGATCAAGAGCGTGAGGGTGGCGAGGGTCAAGAGGATCGCCAGCGGTATGACCAGGTGCCCGGAGTAGCTCACCAACGAGCCTAGGAGATTGAAGTAAACCGGCGTGATCGAAGGGTCGAGGCTCGTCTGCAGGTCGAGCTCACCGAAGTACCGTGTCAAGGCGAGAGCGTATTCGCCGTGGTGCTGCAGGCTGCGGAGGTCGATCCGCGCGAGCTCGTCTTGGGCGGTGTGGTAGGTCGACTCGCCGCCGATGAAGGCGAAGTTGAAGCCTGGCACATCGCTGTCGGACCAGATACTCAAGTCGGTATCGTTTGGCAGCCACCGATAGACTTCGTCGCTGAGTGACGTGGCGCGGGCGGACGGCACGGTCGCGAGGGCCGAGATCATCGCGCTACCGGCCGCTTGGCTCTCGAACATCAAAGAAGGCCCTTCCGTGCCGCGCCCTTCGAAGTTGAGTATGAGACCGATGTCCGCGGCCCAGCGGTGCTCCTGGACGAAGGCCAAGGCGCCGTGGCTGCCGATCTCTTCGGCATCGGTGAGCAGCAGAATCACGTCGTTGCGCAACGGGGCTCCCTGGCGCAGTGCGCGCAGGGCCTCGATCAGCGCCGCGACGCCGGCACCGTCATCGCCTGCACCGGGGCTGTGGGGCACGGTGTCGTAGTGAGCCATGAGCAGGATGGCCTTGCCGTCGCCGGTACCGCGCCAGCGTGCCATGACGTTGTGGACCGTGGCGCTCGCCACCCAGGGAGCCCACTGCTGGCGTATGACTGTCGTGGTCTGGAGCTCGGTTTCGACCCCCAGAGCGCGCAGCTGATCGAGCAGATACTGTCGGGCCTGGGCGTGCTCGCTGCTGCCCATCGCCCGCGGATGCTGCGCGATCGCGCGCAGGTGATGTGCGGCGCGCTCGGCTGAGAACTCGCTTGGCGCTGCGTCTTCAGGCACGATGGCCGGCGGCGCCAGGCTCGAAAGGGCGGCACCGCTCATCAGGATGAGCAGCAGCGTCAACACGGTGCCGGCGGTGGCTTGCCTGAGTGCCCCCAGCCCAGGGATCTTGGTGGCGGCTGCCGTCAGCGAGGGCTCCTGAGGCGGGCCGGCGGCAGGCGCTGGGTCAGCAGTTTCGCGGGCGGGGTCGACAGGGGGCCCCGAGCTGCTGGGTGATCTCGTCGTGACACCGGCCGGGCCGGTTGATGGGGCGTTGCCCCCAGCTGCTCCGGCACGAGCGCTAGAGACTGTGCTGGCCGTCGTCGCCAGCGCCGCAGGGCGCTCGGTGGAGTTGACTGCGACGGTCGTGGGGGCAGCGGTCACCTGCCCAGCGTCGAGCTTGATCATGCGATCGGCTAGATGGAAGAAGCGATCGTCATGGCTGATCGCAACGACCGTCTTGCCGCGCCGCCTGAGCTCCGGCAGGATCTCGCAATAGAAGACTTCCTTGAAGATTGGATCCTGGTCGGCAGCCCACTCGTCGAACAGGTAGATCGGTCGATCCTCGAGGTAGGCCGTGAGCAAGGCCAGGCGTTTGCGTTGACCCTGAGAGAGCTCGATTGTCGACAACCGGCCGTCTTTGAAGGACACCGCATGAGACAGCTGCAGCTCTTCGAGATAGGTACGAACCCGCTCAGCGAGCTGAGGCGACTCGAGTCCCCAGAACGACTCGAACAAGAAGGCTTCGGAAAAGACCGTCGAGAACTGCTGGCGGTAGCTCTCCAGGTTGTGCAGGCCGACGGGTTCGCCATCGATCAGAATCTCGCCATGCTCGGGCGGATAGAGCCCCACCAGGAGCTTCATCAGAGTCGTCTTGCCGCTGCCGTTTCCGCCGGTCAGGAAGACGATCTCCCCGGGCTCGAACTCGAGATCGAACGGTCCGATGACGACGCGGTCTTCGCCGCCGCCCCGAGAGTAGGAATGGGTCACTCCCTTGAGCTGGAGGTGCCGCCAACCGGATCTTTCCTGCGGCGAATCGAGCTCGGCCTCGGTGGCGTGTGCCGCCAGATCGAGCTCTGTTTCCCCGAGTCGTCGCAAGGCGGTTTCGGCTCGACTCCAGTTGGGTAGCGCGTTGAGAATCGTCTGTAGCGGGGTCGCCAGGTAGAGCAAGGTGAGCGCATAGCTGGTGAGCTCGCCGCGGCTCAAGCTCTCGAGGCCGAAGAGGGAAGCGGCTTCGAATACCAGTGCGCCGATCACGACGAAGACCAGCAGCTGCCCAAAGCTCGAAGCGACCGTGTAGATCGCCTGGGCGCGGACGTTGAACTGGCGGTACTCATCAGCGGTCGTCTGGAGCGCGTCCGAAAGAAAATCCCGCTGGCGCCGGTAGTGGAGCTTGAGCTCCTTGACGCCCCGAATCAGCGTCTCGAAGTGCTTGTAGAGCAGGTCGCGCCGTTCCCAAGCCTGGCGGAACAGGGCCATCGCCCGCAAAATCGGTAGCTGATAAGCGGCGATACCCACCAGCATGAAAAGCACCACCACCAGGAGCACCTTCCAAGAAAGCCAACCGATATAAATCAAACAGCCTATGACCACTGCGGTGTTGACGCACAGCACCGGCAGCACAGCAACGACCCCGGTGATAGCGGGTATGTCGTCGGTGAGCGTGGCCATCAGGCGGGGGGCTCCGAGTCGCTCTAGGTGGGAGAGGGGAACGGCGAGGATTTTTCGGCTCATCTTGAGCCGCAGGTCATAGACCGTGGTCTGGCCGAGATAGGTCATCAAGAGCTCGGAAAGAATGCGTGTCGCCATGGCCACTACGCACAGCGCCACGAAAGCTCCGATGAGATCTTTACGTTCGAGCGATTCGCGCTGAAGCGATTCGCTGATCAACGCGAGAATGCCGGCGCTGCTGGCGCCGCTGAGAATGCCCATGCCGACCGCCAATAAGACGAGCTCGCGAGAATAACTCAGTAAAAAAGAGAGCACTTTCATAAAGGAAAAGCCACGATGATTGATAGCAAGGATGGGATCCCACGCTCCAAGACCGAAGAGCTGATGGAGCGTTTCGGGCACATGCGCTAAAGGCTATCACGAGCAAAGCGAGATTAACCAATACGTGGTTTTTGTGGCGATTGTTTTCGAACATCCAACGGCTCAGTGATTCTGAGCGGTTGAAGCCTGTTGTTTCGTTGTAGGGACCTATTATGTAAGTGGGATCTGACAAGATTGATGAAAAGTCTGGCCAATAAAGCGATTTGAAACTTTTTTGATCGAGTTTCCAACCAGAAAACGCCCGTCCCCAATAGTTGGCGTTTCATCACAAACGCTTTACTCGCCGTTGAACCTTGGATGTATCATGCCGGCGATACGTTTGGCTGATTCCTTTTCCTTAGTCTTGATCAACTGAAGCTTGTTGTCAATAAAAGCAATCACTTAACGTTAAAAGCATTTTCCTTGTGGGCGGAGACATCCGCCTGAACAAGAGGTAATCCATTCAATTCTTGGATACCGGTCAACTTCTGGTGCGCTAGGAGAATGGTGAGGTATGTCAATAAAAATGTATTTTTCAGCCGTCCAGAATCTTGCTGTTGCCAGTGGATTTGCGCGGTTCCGTGCGCTAGTTGGCGCCGACGGTTGTTGATCGTCATGGGGGCGTCGCAATCGTTCCGAATTTCGGTTGGACAAGGCTGAACGGCTTCGCATGGCAGGTTTTTAAACGCATGTCCGCTGCATTGCCTCAGGATCTCTTGCCAGGTCTGGAGATAGGCTCGCCATCAGAGCGCGAGCTATGTCGCGGCCTGAGATCCGATCATGAGCTCGACGCTCACCTCACGCCGCTTCCTGGCGGCTCCTGGGCCGTTTGGCGCTGCGTCGTCTTGCGCGGTGCTGGCTTCCCGGCTTCGCGGGTGGAGGAGCTGGCGTCGCGATCTCTAGCCGAGGCCGCTGAGTGCAAGCTCGAGCTCGAACGGCAGGCTAGGGAGCTGCAGCAACAGTGTGTGAAGCGGATCAATGAGGCGCTCGATCAGCTGCGAGCCAGCGGCGAGTGGAGCGACGCGAGCCGCCGCAAGCCGCTGCTCAAAGCGCTGCGGGCGCTGACGCGTGGCGCCGTGCCCAAGGCGGCGACGAAGCACCCGCCTGCAGAATCGCAGATCGCAGAGTTGAGAGCCGTGCGCGAGCGAGCTGACGATGCGGGTGAGGTTTATGAGCGCGCCTACGAGTCCGCCGTCGCACAGGCTTCCCAAGCCCTTCGCCAGGTGGCCGCCTGGGATCGCTTCCGCGAGGCCGTCGGCTGGCAGAATCGTCGCGCCTTGGCGACCGCCCTCGACCCGCTGGTCAACCGGCGCGAGGGCGCGGTCCGCAATTCGCGCCAGCGCCAGCACGAGGAGCTGGTCGCCAGCTACTTGCAGCGCTATTGCGTCAAGAATGACACGATCGGCTTCTTCGGGCCGGTGGGGTGGGCCGAGCTGACGGATCATGGCGAGGCGATCCGCGTCGAGCTCGGAGAGGGGCTGCTGGAGCGCCGCGAGGTGTACTTCGAGCACTGGGGGATCGAAGCCCTGGCGCGTCGTCTCGAGCGGCAATTTGCCCTCCGCGAGCATCTCGCACCGCGGCTGCGCTCCAGTTGTTCTCTCGAAGCCTCCGTGCTGCGCACCCCTTTTGGCGGGACCCTCGAGCTCGATCCGGAGCAGCAGCGCCTGCTGGCCTTGTGCGATGGCATGCGGCCCGCCCATGCGGCGGCCACAGAGCTGATCGCGGATGCCGCGTCGAAACTGGAGCAGGAGCGACAAGTTTTCCGGATGTTGGATGCGCTGCGCCGTCGGCGCGTGCTCACCTGGGGCCTCGAGGTGCCGCTCGAGCTCTATCCGGAACGAAGGCTGGCAGCCCAGCTCGAGAGCATTCGCGAGCCCCGACTTCGGGCTCAGGCCCTTTGTGCGCTCGATGAGATGGTCGCGGCGAGAGATCGGGTCGCGCGTGCCGCGGGCGACGCGGCAGCGGTGGCTGAGAGCCTCACCCACCTCGAGCAGACCTTCACCCGCCTGACCGGGCAGCGACCGCACCGCAGCCACGGTCAGATGTACGCTGCGCGCGAGCTGGTCTATGAAGACTGCCGACGCGCGATCCACGTCGAGCTCGGACCGCGGGTTCTCGAGCGCCTGGGCCCGCCGCTGAGCCTGGTTCTGCGCGGCGCCCGATGGCTGGCGGGAGAGCTGGCGCGCGAGGTCAACGGCCGCCTCGAAGAGATTTTTGACGAGCTCTGCGGCCAGCGGGGCTCGGCCACGATCGACAGCTATCCGTTCTACAGCCGCGTTCTCGGGACCGTATTCATGGCGCACGACCGTGACCCCGCATTGGCGCGGGCTCTGGCGTCCTACAAGCAGCGCTGGCGGCGGCTCCTGGCCCGCGACCTGGAGGGCGGCGAGCGCAGGGTCGACTTCACTCACGCCGAGCTCGTGCCGCGCGTCGAGGCCGCCTTCGGCGATGTTGCGCCGAGCTGGGTCGTCTCCCGGCAGGTGAGCCCCGACGTGATGATCGCCGCTGAGAGTGAGGCGGCGCTGCGCCGGGGCGACTTCGAGCTCGTGCTCGGAGAGGTCCACTCGAGCAATACGTTCGTGGCGTCGTGTTTCGTCAGCCAGCACCCCGAACCGGAGACCCTGCTGCGCGGCATCGAGCTCGATGCCGGCGGACGGACGGTGATCTTTCCTCAGATGCTCAAGGAGAGTTGGACTCAGCGCATGAACCTGGCGTCGATCCCCTCGAGCTTCTACCAATACGAGTACGCCGACATGGCACCAGGAGTCGTGAAGTGTCATCGACTGCCGGCCGCTGGAGTCGTCGTCGAGCGCCGTGAGCACGGCCTCGTCGCGCGCACCCGCGACGGCCGGCTCGAGTTTCCGGCATTGGATCTCTTCGGTATCGATCTGAACCTGGTGTGCTCGGCGATGATCGGCGATGTCCTACCGGAGCGTCAGCACAGTCCCAGGGTGACGATCGACCGAGTCGTCATCAGCCGCGAGCGCTGGCGCTTTCCGGTCTCCGAGCTCGACTTCGCGCGAAGCTCACGCCCCGAGGAGCGCTTTTTGTCGGTGCGGCGCTGGGCCCGCGACCACGGCCTGCCGCGGACGAGTTTTTTCCGCGTCAGCTCCGAGCGCAAGCCATGCTACCTGGACTGCGACAGCCCGCACTATGTCGACCTCTTCGCCAAGATGGTGCGCGGCGCGGATGCTGAAAACGACGCGGTTTCGCTGAGCGAGATGCTGCCCCGCGGCGATCAGATCTGGCTGCGCGACGCCGAGGGCAACCGGTACACCAGCGAGCTGCGCATGGTGGCCATCGACCGCGCCGAGGTGAGCCATGGCTGAGTCGCCGGCGATCCTGGCGCAGGCGCGAGCACCTCAGGCGCCGGCCGGCGAGCGGCACGCGACGCTCGTGGAGCTGCTCGACCGTCGGGCCGCAGAGCAGCCGAATCACCCGCTCTACACCTTCCTGACCGAAGGCGAGCAGGAGGCCGACCGGCTCACCTGTGGTGAGCTGGCGATGCGGGCGCGCGCGGTGGCCAAGCGTCTCGACGACGCGGGTATGCGTCACCAGCGGGTGCTGCTGCTCTATCCGCCCGGGCTCGAGTTCATCGTGGGTTTCTTTGCTTGCCTGTACGCGGGAGCGGTGGCCGTGCCAGCCTATCCGCCCCGCTCACGGCGTCACCTGCCGCGCGTCGCCAGGCTGGTTGCAGACGCTGGCGTGAGCACGGCTTTGACGACGTCCGAGCTGCTGGGCCGTGTCGGTAAGCTCACGGCCGGGGTGCCGGAGCTGGCCGGTTTGATGTGGCTGAGGAGTGACGCAGCAGCCGAGACCGATTGGCAGCCGCCCGCAGTCAAAGCGGAAGACCTGGCGTTTCTCCAATACACCTCGGGCTCGACCTCACAGCCCAAAGGGGTCCTGGTGAGCCACGCCAATCTGCTCCACAACGAGGAGACGATCCGGCGCGCGTTCGATCAGTCGGAACGTTCTCTCGTCGTTGGATGGCTGCCGCTGTTCCACGACATGGGACTGATCGGCAACGTCCTGCAGCCGCTCTATACGGGTTCGCGCTGCGTTCTGATGTCGCCGATGGCCTTCCTGTCGCGGCCCGTGCGCTGGCTCTCGGCGATCAGCCGCTACCGGGCGACCACCAGCGGTGGACCGAACTTCGCCTACGATCTCTGCTGTCAGAAGATCGGCCCCAAAGAGCGCCAGCAGCTCGACTTGAGCAGCTGGCAGGTAGCGTTCAACGGCGCGGAACCGATCCGCGACGCGACCCTCGAGCGCTTCGCGTCCACCTTTGCCGAGTGCGGGTTCAGGCGTCGCGCGTTCTTCCCCTGCTACGGGCTCGCCGAGGCCACCCTGTTTGTCACCGGCGCAGAGCGCGCCGCGCCGCCGCGGGTCGCTGCCGTGGCAGCGCCAGAGCTCGAAGCGCATCGAGCGCAGCTCGAGCAGCTCGAGAACGAGGAGGCGACGCGCAGATTGGTGAGTAGCGGTGCGCCGCTGGGGGTCGACGAGCTCGTGATCGCCGATCCGCAGGACCACCATCGCCTGGCGCCAGGCTCTGTTGGGGAGATCTGGGTGCAGGGGCCGGCGGTTGCCGGTGGCTACTGGGGGCAGCCCGAGGTGAGCCGCGAGGTGTTCGGCGCCAGGCTGAGCGATGAGCCGGACGCCGGGCCATTCCTCCGAACCGGTGATCTCGGCTTTATGGATGCCGGCGAGCTGTTCGTGACCGGCCGGCTCAAAGAAATGATCGTCTTCCGCGGCCGCAACCTCTACCCGCAGGACATCGAAGCGAGTGTCGAGAGCGCTCATCGAGCGCTGCGGCCGGCGTCGAGCGCTGCGTTCTCGGTGGAGATCGAGGGCCGAGAGGAAGTCGTGGTGGCGGCTGAGATCGAGCGCCGTCCCGGGGCTTCGATGGAGGCCCTCTGTGAGGCGGTGCTGGCGGCGGTCGCCGAGCTCAACGGTCTGCGCCTGCACGAGGTCGTGCTGCTGCGGATCGCGACGTTACCCAAGACTTCGAGCGGCAAGATCCAGCGCCGCGCCTGCGCCGCCAGCTATCTGGCGGGCGAGCTGAACGTTGTCGGCCGAAGCGGCGTACGGGGGTCGGAAACGCCGGCCGACCCGGGGTCGGCAAGGCCGGCCGACGAGCTGACGGCGGATGCCTGGGGCTGGAGTCGAGAAGATCTCGTCGGGCTGCCTGAAGCCGAGCGGCTGGCGGCTCTGCTGACGCTGGTGCAGCAGGAAGCGGCGCGCGCTGCGCGCCTGCCGCGAGCCCGGCTGGCGGCCGATACCGCGTTGACCCGGCAGGGGATCGATTCGCTGGCCGCCGTCGAGCTTCAGCAGCGCCTGCAGGAGCTGGTGGGGCGCTCCCTGCCGCTGGAGATCCTGCTCGAAGGAGCGAGCGCCCGCGACGTCGCACGCCATCTGCTGCAGGCCGAGGCGGTCGAGGATTCGCCCATCGTGCCGGGGACGGTTGCCGGCGTCGATCAGCCTCTGACCCAGGGTCAGCGGGCGCTGTGGTTCCTTCATCGGCTGGCTCCGGAAACCGCGGCCTACCACATCGCGGTGGCAGCGCGAGCCCGGCCGGCTCTCGAACCGGAGGCGCTGCAGCGGGCGCTCGCGGAGCTCACCGCTCGACATCCCTCCCTGCGCACCACCTTCCACGAGCTCGAGGGTGAGCCGGTACAGCGCATTTCCCCTCGGCTCGCACCTGGCTTCCGGATCCACGACGCGCGCGAGCCCAGCGATTCCGAGCTGCTGAAGCGCGTCGAAGAGGAAGCCTTTCGTCCCTTCGATTTGACGGCGGGACCGCTGCTGCGCGTCGGCCTGTGGCGCCGCTCTTGCGAGGAAACCTGGGTTCACCTGGTCGTTCATCACCTGGTGGCTGACTTCTGGTCGCTGGCCCACCTCAGCGAAGAGCTCGAAGCGCTCTACACGAGCGAGCGGGACTCCTCGACGGAGCGCGGCGAGTCCTCGATCCTGCCCGGTCCCTCAGCGATCACGCTGGCCGACTGCGCTCATTGGCAGCGGCGCCGGCTCGAGTCGCCGCGCGGGGTGGCTGAATGGGACTACTGGCGTCGTCGACTGGCGCCGCCGTTACCGGTGCTCGAGCTGGCCACGGACCGTCCGCGCCCGGCGCTGCGGACCTTTCGCGGCGGAGCATGCCGCGCTCGCTTCGGCACCTCGCTCAGGGACGCGGTGGAGCGCTTTCGCAGGGCCCATGACGTGACGCTGTTCAGCGCTTTGTTCGCCGCCTTGGCCGGGGTTCTCCGGCGCCACGGTGGCGGCGACGATCTGTTGCTCGGCACGGTCGACGCCGGACGCGGCCGGCCGGAGCTCGACGACGTCGTGGGTTATCTGGTCAACCCACTGGTGCTGCGGCTCGACTTGTCCGGCGATCCGAGCTTTGGTGAGCTCGCTGCGCGGGCCCAGGCGACCGCGACCGAGGCCTTCGCGCATGGCCAGATGCCCTTCGCACTGCTCGCCGAACGTCTGCCGATCGCTGCTGACGGCAGTCGCGCGCCGCTCTTCCAGGTGATGATGGTGCTGCAGAACCTCGAGCGCGGTGACGCTCGAGGTCTGGGGGGTCTGGCCCTGGGCTCCGAGGGGGCCCGCTGCGAATTCGCGGGCTCGTCGCTCGCAGCGCTACCGCTCGAGTCCGGCGGATCGCAGCTCGATCTCAGCCTCTACCTGGCCGAGGTCGACGGCGAGCTGGCGGCGACGCTCGAATACAACAGCGACCTCTTCGACGCGACCACGGCGCAACGGCTGCTGGCGCGTTTCGAGCGCCTGCTCGGCAGTGCGGTCGAGCGTCCCGAGCGCCGGGTCGGCGACCTTCCCCTGCTGCTGGCGGCGGAGGAGCACGCGCTGCGCGGGCCCTGGCAGGGTGAGGCTCTGAGGCTTCCCGAGGCCAACGGTCTGCACGACCTGTTCCAAGCCAGGGTCGCCCGTTCGCGAGAGGCCGTAGCGCTGGTCAGCGAAGATCCTGCGGGCGCGCCGATCGCTCTCAGTTTTGGTGAGCTCGACCGCCGTGCCGGACTGCTGGCGCGCCGCCTGCGCCGCCTGGGCGTCGGGCCAGAGGTGAGGATCGGCATCTGTCAGCAGCGCACCGCCGAGATGGTGATCAGCCTGTTGGCGGTGCTCGAAGCGGGAGGCGCCTACGTACCTTTGGATCCGGCGTATCCTCGCCACCGCCTGAACTTCATGATCGAGGACTCCGGGGCGGCGCTGGTGCTGGGCCGCCGACCAGCAGGCGAGGCGCCGCACCGAGGCCGCTGGCTCGATCCGGCGAACCAGTCTTCCGAGGCGCCGCCCGTCGGCACGCCAGCGCCGGAGGCGCCCGGCAGCGTGGCGCCTAGCAATGTAGCGCCTAGCAATGTGGCGCTCGTCATCTACACTTCGGGCTCGACCGGGCGCCCCAAAGGCGTGGCGATTGAGCATCGCAGCCTGCTGGCGCTGCTCCACTGGGCCCGCCGCGCCTATGGCGCGGACGAGCTCGCCGGAGTCTTGGCCGCGACGTCGATCAATTTCGACCTGTCGGTGTTCGAGCTGTTCGCTCCTCTGTGCTGGGGCGGCAAGGTGATTCTGGCATCGGATGCGGTGTCGCTGCCGCGGTTGACGGTCGCTGATGAGGTGACGCTGATCAATACGGTGCCGTCCGCCATGAGCGCACTGGTCGAGGCCCCGCTGCCGCCCCGGCTGAGGACGGTCAATCTCGCCGGTGAGCCGCTGCCCGCGAAGCTGGCGCATCGGCTCTACGAGCACGCTGGGGTCGCGCGGCTGGTCAACCTCTATGGCCCCTCGGAGGATACGACGTATTCGACCCTCGCCGAGATCGAGCGCGGCGTCGAGCGGGTGACCATTGGCCGGCCGATCGCCGGCACCAGCGCCTGGGTGCTCGATCGCCACCTGCGCCCGCTTCCGCCAGGCGTCCCCGGCGAGCTTTTCCTGGCTGGCCACGGTCTGGCTCGCGGCTACCTCGAACGCCCGTCGTTGACCGCCGAGCGTTTCCTGCCTCATCCGTTGGCGCCGACCCCGGGGGCGAGGCTCTACCGCACCGGCGACCTGGTGCGCCATGGCCGAGACGGCAGGATCGAGTATGTCGGTCGGCTCGACCACCAGATCAAGCTACGTGGCTTCCGGATCGAGCTGGGAGAGGTCGAGTCGGTGTTGCGCCGGCATCCGGCGACCACCGCCGCCGCTGCCCTCCTGCGCGACGATCTGCCCGGCGGCCGCGGGCTGGTAGCGTACGTGGCGCCGGCCCGCGCGGCGCGCGATCGGGAGCTGCGTGACGCGCTGAGGCGCCGCTTGCCGGAATACATGGTGCCGTCCGTCTATGTCGGCCTCGAGGCTCTGCCGCTTTCGCCCAACGGCAAGATCGATCGGCGGGCGCTGCCGCAGCCTGCGATCGAACCGGACGGGCGAGAAGACGCGACCACCGCGACGGAAGAGTTGATCGCCGGGGCGTTCTCCGAACTGCTCGGCGGGGTGCCGGTCGGTCGCGAAGCGAGCTTCTTCGCGTTGGGCGGGCATTCTCTGCTGGCGACCCGCCTGGTGTCGCAGCTGCGCCGTCTTTTCGGTCTCGAGCTGTCGGTACGGACGGTGTTCGAGGCGCCGACGGTGGCCGAGCTGGCGGCGATCGTCGAGCGTCGCGAGCACGGCGAGGGGAGCAGCCCACCGATTCTGCCGCGCTCTGGGAGCGCTGCGGCGCTGCCGCTGTCGGCGGCCCAGCGCCAGCTGTGGTTCCTGCACGAGCTCGAGCCGGAGAGCCCGGCCTACAACATGCCGGCGTCGGTCGACGTCCGCGGTCCGCTCGATCCCGCAGCGCTGGCTGCCAGCCTCAATGAGATCGCGTCCCGTCACGAGATCTTGCGCACCACTGTCGAACGTGTGGACGGCCGCCCGGTACAGCGCATCGCACCGCCCCGCCACCGACCGCTTCCGGTGGTCGACCTGAGCGCTTTGCCGGCCGCGGCCCAGGCCGAGGAAGCGGAGCGTTGGGCGCAGCGGGAGGCCGAGCGCGCCTTCGATCTCGGCCGCGGACCGCTCTTCCGGCACCAGCTCTTGCGACGTGCTGCAGATCACCATGTGGTGCTGATCAATTTGCATCATCTGGTCGCCGACGGCTGGTCGCTGGAGGTCATCCTGCAGGAGCTCTCGCGGGTGTATTCGGCGCGGGTCGAAGGACGTCCGTCGCAGCTACCGGCCTTGGAGGTGCAGTTCGCGGACTATGCGCTCTGGCAGCGTCGCCAGCTCGAGAGCGAAGCCTTCGCCAGCGACTCGGCCTATTGGCGGTCTCGTCTCGGGCCCGAGTCCCCGCTCGGCGTGCCCTCGCGTCTCATGATGCCGACAGACAGGCCCCGGCGCCTCGATGCGCCGCCTGCGAGTGGGACCCTGGAATTCGACTGGCCGGTCGAGCTGATCACCGAGCTCGAAAAGCTGGGGCGCGCTGCCGGTACGACCCTCTACATGACTCTGCTGGCGACCTTCTACGTGCTCCTGGCGCGCTACACGCGAAGCCGCGACGTGGTGGTCGGGACTGCGATCGCCGGGCGGACGCGCCAGGAGACCGAGGGGCTGATCGGCTGCTTCGTCAACACGCTGGCCTTGCGCGCCGACCTGGCGGGCGATCCGCGCTTCTCCGAGCTCTTGACTCAGGTGCGCGAGCTCGCGCTGGCGGCTTACGCCCACCAGGATTTGCCGTTCGAGAAGCTGGTGGAGGAGCTGGTACCCGATCGAGAGCCCGGCCAGGCGCCCTGGATCGACGTCATGCTGGTGCTGCAGAAGACCGCTGTCGACACTCGGGCCTTTGGCGGGCTCGAGCTGGAGCCGCGAGCGCTCTCCAACGGTCGCGCCAAGTTCGATCTGACGTTGGATCTGGCGCCGGCGCACGGCGGCCTGCGCGGGCGAGCGACCTACAACCGGCAGCTGTTCGAGGCGCAAACCATCGAACGTGTGCTGGTGCATTATCGAACGCTCCTCGCGGAGGTCGCCGCCAACCGCGAGCGCAGACTCTCCGAGCTGACGTTGCTCAGCGAGGCCGAACGTCGGCAGCTGGTGGCGGGCCCAGGCACACCCTATCCGAAGACCAGCCTGGTAGGGTTGCTCGAAGCCGCGGTGCGACGCAGCCCGGCGGCACCCGCGGTGATCTGGGAAGAGACGTCGTTGAGCTTCGCCGAGCTCGACGCTCGAGCCAACCAGCTGGCACGCCATCTGAGGCTGGGCAACCTGGCGGCCGAGGCTCGCGTCGTTGTCTGTCTCGAGCGCTCGATCGAGCTCGTGGTGGCGGTGATGGCGGTCCTCAAAGCCGGCGGCGCCTACTTGCCGCTCGAGCCCACTGAGCCCGTCGAGCGTTTGCGTTTCATCCTCGACGACGCCAAGCCGCTGGTGGTGGTGACCACCGATGAGCGGGCCAGAGCCTTCATCGATCACGGGCCGAGGGTGGTGCGAATCGACGGTGACGCCGCGGCGATCAGCAGCCACGGCACGGAGCCCCTGGGCCTCGAGATCGACCCCGAGCGACTCGCTTACGTGATCTACACCTCGGGCTCGACGGGGCGGCCGAAAGGAGTGATGGCCCACCACCGCGGAGTCGTCAACTACCTGAGCTGGGTGCTCGAGAAGCTCGACGTCGCCGATTTGCCCTGGGTCTCGAGCATCGTGTTCGACGCCTCGCTCAAGCAAGTCTTCGGGCCGCTCGCCAGCGGTCAGCCCGTGCGGATTGTGCCGGAAGAGGTCGCTGCCCATCCGCAGCAGCTGCTCACGGCGCTGGCCGCAGCGCAGAGCCTCAACTGCGTGCCGAGCCTGTGGCAGGCGCTGGTGACCTCGCTCGAGGAAGGGCGCGGAGCCTTGCCTCGACGCCTGCGGTCCCTCTACGTCGGGGGCGAGGAGCTGTCGATGGACCTGGCGCGCCGCAGCCGGGCGCTGTTGCCGGACCTCGAGATCGTCAATCTCTACGGGCCGACCGAAGCGACGGCCAATGCCGCCTGCGACGTGGTTGAAACGGCAGGTCGTCCGACCCTCGGACGCCCCCTCGCCAACAGCCGTTTGCTGGTGCTCGACCGCGACCTGCTGTTGATGCCTGCCGGGGCGATCGGTGAGCTGGTGATCGCTGGGGCCGGTGTCACGCGCGGCTACCTCGGCCGCGCCGCGCTGACCGCCGAACGCTTCGTTCCGGATTCGACCGGCGGAGAGCATGAAAGTGCTGCCGGCCGCCGGCTCTACAAAACGGGGGATCTCGGGCGTCGGCGTTCCGATGGCCGCTTCGATTTTCTGGGTCGCATCGATCATCAGGTGAAGGTGCGTGGCTTCCGGGTCGAGCTCGGGGAGATCGAGGCCGTGCTGGGCGAGCACCCGGAGGTGCGGGAAGCGGTCGTAGCGCTGAAGCCGATCGGAGGCGATGGCTGGCAGCTTGTGGCCTACGTCGTGGGTGGAGACGAGACCCGCGGTGAGGCCGACGCGCTTCGGCATTGGCTGGAGGCTCGCCTGCCGAGCTGGATGGTCCCAGCTCGCCTGCATTGGCTCGAGCTTCTGCCGCGGACCACCACGGGCAAGTTGGACCGCGCCGCGCTGCCCGAGCCTCAGGAGCTCGAGAGCCCTGGCGTCGGCAGCGACGTCGAGCCACGAAGCGCGGTGGAAGAGGTGCTCGCCGGCATGATGGCCGAGGTCTTGGGACAGGACGAGGTCGGGATCCACGACAGCTTCTTCGAGCTCGGTGGGCATTCACTGCTGGCCACCGAGCTCATCGGCATGCTCCAGGACGCGTTCGAGATCGAGCTGCCGATCCTACCGGTGCTCTACGACTCGCCGACCGTTGCCAGCCTGTCGGAGTTCCTGCTGGCGGAGCCCGAGCGCGCGCGGCAGATGGAAGAGGTTGCGCCGCTACTCCTCGAGCTGACCGAGGTGGGAGGAGGGCTGGACTCACCATGATGGCGACGCAGCCCAAACGCAGGCGCTCCTTTCGCCTGAGCGCCGAGCAGCGGACCCAGCTGCGTCGCGCTCGCGGCAAAGGCTCCGAGTACGAGCGGGTCACGCCGCGCGCCGATCGAAGCGCGTTCCCGCTTTCCTCAGGCCAGCGGCGCCTGTGGTTTCTGGAGCAGCTCGAGCCCGGCCGCACCGCCTACAACATGCCGGCGATGGTGCGCCTCCGCGGCCGACTCGAGGTCGAGGTACTCCGCCGCGCCCTGGACGAGATCTTTCGGCGTCACGAGATCCTACGAGCGCGGTTTGCCGACGAGCGCGGCGAGCCGCGTCAAATCATCG
>JBCCEE010000147.1:0-16776 GCA_039030415.1 Acidobacteriota bacterium | reverse complement strand
TCGCCGGTGGTATTGACGTGCGAGCCCGCCGTGGAGCTCGTGACGTCCACCGCGATCGTGCAGCTCGCGCCAGCGCTCGCCGTGCCGCCAGCGAGCGTGATATCGCTGCTGCCGGGGGTGGCGGTCACCGTGCCGCCACAGCCGTTGACTAGGTTCGCCGGGCTGGCGACGGTGATCTCCGTCGGCATCGTGTCGCTGAACGCCAGGGACGTCGCGTCGATCGCCGAGCCCGTGTTGTCGACGGTGAAGGTCAGCGTGGTGGTGTCGCCCACCAGAATCGGGTTGGGCGAGAACGCTTTGCTGAAGCCAGGCGCCGGCGCCACCGTGAGGGTGTCGGTGGCGGTACCGCTGTTGCCGAGGGACGACGTCAGATCGCCAGACACGTTGACGTGCGGACCCACCGTGGAGCTCGTGACGTCGACGGCGACCGTGCAGCTAGCACCGGCGCTCGCCGTGCCGCCGGCCAGCGTGATGACGCTCGAGCCGGGGGTGGCGGTGACCGTGCCGCCGCAGCTATTGACTAGGTTCGCCGGGCTGGCGACGGTGATCTCCGTCGGCATCGTGTCGCTGAACGCCAGACTCGTAGCATCGGCTGAGCTCGAGCTGTTGTCAACAGTGAAGGTCAGGGTGCTGGTGGCGCCGCTGGCAATCGAGTCAGGCGAGAACGCCTTGCTGAAGCCGGGCGCTGGGTTGACCGTCAGGGTGTCGGTGGCCGTGCCGCTGTTGCCCAGCGAAGACGTCAGATCGCCGGACACGTTGACGTGCGATCCCACCGTGGAGCTCGTGACGTCGACGGCGACCGTGCAGCTCGCACCGGCGCCCGCCGTGCCGCCGGCCAGCGTGATGACGCTGCTGCCAGAGGTGGCGGTCACCGTGCCGCCGCAGCCATTGACTAGGTTCGCCGGGCTGGCGACGGTGATCTCCGTCGGCATCGTGTCGCTGAACGCTACCGCGGTGGCGTCGACCGTCGAACCCGTGTTGTCGATGGTGAACGTCAGCGTGCTGGTGTCGCCCGAGGCGATCGGGTTGGGCGCAAACGCCTTGCTGAAGCCCGGCGGCGGGTTCACCGTCAGCGTGTCGGTGGCGGTGCCGCTGTTGCCGGAGGACGAGGTGAGGTCGCCGGTGAGGTTGGTGAAGGTTCCCGCCGTCGAGCTCGTGACGTCGACGGTGATCGTGCAGCTCGAGGACGCCGCTACCGAGCCGCCGGCGAGCGTGATGGAGTTGCTGCCGGCGGTGGCGGTCAGGGTGCCGCCGCAGCCGTTGACGTTGTTGGCCGGGGTGGTGACGACGATCTCCGTCGGCAGGGTGTCGCTGAACGCCAGAGACGTGGCGGCGACCGTGCTGGCCGTGTTGTCGATCGTGAACGTCAGCGTGCTGGTGGCGCCGAAGATGATCGGATCCGGCGCGAAGCTCTTGGCGAAGGTCGGCGGCGGGTTCACCGTCAGGGTGTCGGTGGCCGTGCCGCTGTTGCCGAGGGACGACGTCAGATCGCCGGTCAGGTTGGTGTGGGTGCCCGGGGTCGAGCTGGTGACGTCGACGCTGATCGTGCACACGGCGCCGATCGCGGCGGTGCCGCCCGAGAGGGTCACCGAGGTACCGCCGTCGACGGCCGTCAGGGTGCCGCCGCAGGTGTTGACCGCGTTCACTGGCGTCGCGAGGACGATCTCCGTCGGCAAGGTGTCGACGAAGGCGAGCAGGCTAGCGGCAACGGTGCTGGCCGAGTTGTCGATGGTGAACGTCAGCGTGCTGGTGCCGCCGACCAGGATCGGATCGGGCGAGAAGACCTTGACGAAGCCGGGCTGCGGGTTGACGGTGAGGGTGTCCGTGGCCGTGCCGCTGTTGCCCGAGGTCGACGTCAGGTCGCCGGTCAGGTTGACGAAGCTGCCGGTAGCGGACGCCGAGACGTCGACGCTGATGGCGCAGCTGGCGCCGGCGCCGACGCTGCCGCCGGTGAGGCTGATGACGCCCGCCCCGGCTGTCGCGCTGAGCGTGCCGCCGCAGGTGTTGGACGTGACCGCTGGCGTCGCGACGACGACCCCAGCCGGCAGGGTGTCACTAAACGCCAGGCTGTTCGCCGCCAGCGCGCTGGCCGTGTTGTCGATGTCGAAGGTCAGCGTGCTGGTAGCGCCAAAGCCGATGAAGTCCGGCGAGAAGGTCTTCTCGAACGTCGGAGCCGGCTCGATGGTGAGGTCGGCGGTCGCCGGGTCGGAGACCACCAGGCCGGCCCGGAAGAGGTCGCTGGTGGTGTTCGGGAAGGTGCCGGCGGTGGCCGAGACCGGCACCAGCACGTCGACGTCGAATGAGCAGGTGCCCCCCGCAGGCGGCAGCGTGCCGCCCGAGAACGTGAGGAATCCAATGCCGGTGATCGATGAGCCGTCGCCGCACGGCACCGCCGGCAGGCCGATGGCGATCAAGCCGGGGATCACCGCGTTCAGGTCGTCGGTGAAGGAGATGCCGTTGGCCGTGTCGCTGCCCGGGTTGGTGATGGTGAAGGTGAGGACGGCGGTGCCGGTGGCGGTGGTCGGGCCGTCGAACGACTTGCTGAAGGTCAGCAGCTGGACGACCTCGAGATCGTCGAGGCCCGGATCTCCATCGACCGGGAATCCGCTGATCGTGCCCGTGACATCGCTGGTGGTGTTGGGGTAAGTGCCGGCGGCGGCACCACCCGGCACGGTCAAGGAAACGCGAAGGGTGCAGGTGCCGCCAGCGGCGAGGGACGCGCCGCTCACGGTGATCAGATTCGTTCCGGTGCCCATGACGGTGCCACCACAGTCATCGAGCAGGATGCTGTCGAAGGTCAGACCGGCGAGGGTCGCGTTGAGGTCGTCGGTGAAGGCGATCGCCGATGCGGCGTTCGCGCCGTCGAGGTTGGTGAGCGTGAATTCGAGCGTCACTGGGTCGCCAGGAGCCACCGGATCATCGGTGAACGCCTTGTCGAGCTGAAGCAGACTGGAGTTGACCGTCAAAACGTCGACCGCCGGGTCGGCTACGACGGGACCACCGCTCTGCGTGGCGGTCAGATTACTCGTCGTGTTGTTGTAGTCGCCATCGGCAGCCCCGGCGGGTACCAGCAGATCGACTTCGATGATGCACGACGAGCCAGAGGTCACGCTGCCGCCGGTGTAGATTACGAAACTCGTTCCCGTGAGAGAACCGCCGCAGGTATCCATGGTCGGCCCGCCGAACGCGATGAGGCCAGACAGAGTGGCGCCCAGGTTGTCGGTAAAAACGATTCCAGTGGCGTCGTCGGTCGGGTGGATGTTCTCGATCGTGAAGCGCAGGTTCGTAAAGTCACCAGGGAGCGCAGGGTCTTCGGTGAATTCCTTGGTGAACACCAGGCCGGAGACGTTGAGCACGTCGCTGGCCGCCGCCGACGTCGCCGGCGAGCCTCCTACGGTGGCGGCGACGCCGCGGGTGGTGTTGGTGAAGTTGCCGGAAGCGGCACCCGCCGGCACCGTCAGGTCGACGCTGATCGTGCAGGTCTCACCCGGCGACAGGGTGCCCCCCGCGAAGGTCAGCAGGGTGTCGCCGGCTGAGCCGCTGAGGGTGCCGGTGCCAGGATCGCCGCCCGGTCCATCCGGATCGCAGGCCTCGGCGATCGGCAGGCCGGTGCCGACCAGGCCCGCGAGCACCGTCGACAGGTCGTCGGTGAAGGTGATGCCGGTGGCGTCGCCGGAGGCTTCCGCCGGGTACTGCAGGATGAAATCGAGGGTGACGGTGTCACCAGGTGCCACCGGATCGTTGAACGCCTTGGTCAGCGGCGGCGCAGCGATGACGGTGAAGGAATCGCTGGCGGGCTCGCCCGTGCGGGTGGCGCCATCGACCGTGGCGGTAATTTCGGTGGTGGTGTTGGGGTAGATGCCCGGAGGAGCGTCCGCGACCACGTCTAGGGTGATCGAGAACGTGCAGGAATCATCCGCCATGCCGGCCGGCGCCAGCGTGCCATTAGAGATCGACAGGGTGGCGGGAATCACGTTGGTTCCCATTATGAGAGGAGTAAAGCTGCAGATCGACCCGGCGCCGCAGCAACCGTTTGCGGGCGTGACGGAAGCGGTCTGAGTCACCGTGTCGAACAGGTCCATGAACGCGATGTCGGTGGCGCTCGACGTGGTGCTGGTGTTGGTGATCGTGAAGTCGAGCTGAATGGTGCCGCCCGGGTCGGCAGGGCTACCCACGTAGGTCTTGGTGATCAACGGCACCGACTCGACGAAGAGGTCATCCGAAGCCATGTTGCCAACTACCGGCGAGCTGCCGACGGTGGCGGTCACCGCGCTCGTGGTGTTGGGGTAGCTACCCGGCGTGGCGCCGGCCGGCACCGACAGGCTGACTCGGATCGTGCACGAGCCCTCGGCGGCAATAGTGCCGCCACTCAAGCCGATGGTGGTGCCGCCGACCCCCGACACCGAGCCGCCGCAGGTGTTGGAAACCAGGCTGTCGAAGGTGAGGCCGGTGAGGACGGTGGTGAGGTCGTCGGTGAACGCGACGCCGGTGGCCGAGGAGGTGCGGTCGAAGTTGGCGATGGTGAATTCGAGCTCGACGGTGTTGCCTGGCGGCACCGGATCGTCGACGAAAGCCTTCTGGATCGCCAGGTCCGTCCGAGTGACATCGAGCGTCGCACTGGCTTTGCCGGCACCCGTGAAATCCGCCAACAGATTCCCCGTGACATTGACCTGCGTGCCGACCCCGATCGAGACAACGTCAACGGTGGCCGTGCAGGTCGCGCCAGCGGGCAGCACCTCGAAGCCGGCGAAGAGACTGCTGCCGTTGGCATCGAGCTCGATGAAGCTACTGCCGGGTACGGCGGTCACGGTCGTGTCGGGAGCCGATGCGGCAACGCAGTCTGTCGCCGCGTTGGAAGGATCGGCGACCACGATTCCGGCCGGTAGGGTGTCGGTAAACTCCAGGTTGCCGATTGGCGCCGCGTTGAGGGTGTTGTCTATCGTGAACGTCAACGTGGTCTTGTCCCCGAGCGGCACCGAGCTCGGCGCGAAGCTCTTGGAGAAGCCCGGCAGCCCGCTGAACACGATGAGGTCGGTGGGCAGACTCATCTCGCTACCGGCGCTCGACGTCAACGTGATCGCCGGGTTGGTGTGGACGCCGACCGTGCCGGCGGTGACGTCGACGGTGATGGTGCAGCTTTGGCTGCCGCCGACCTGACCGTCGCTGAACGTGATCGTGCCGCTGCCGGCCACCGCCGTGACGGTGCCGGTCCCGCAGTCGGACGTGATGTTGGGTGCCGCCGCGACCAGCAGATTGCCCGGCACGGTTGGCAGGTTGTCCGTGAAGGCGAGATCCGTCACCGGAGCTCCGGCACCGTTGGTGATCGTGAACGTGATCGTGCTGACGCTGCCCGGGCCGATGGTATTCGGCGTGAAGACCTTGGAGATCGTTGGCTGGGCGTGGGCCGCGCTTGCGGTAAAAAGCAGGGCGAGCAGGATGAAAAGGGTCGACCGACGCGGCGTGGTGGTGGCAAGCATCGCTTTCTCCGTCGCTGGCTAGTGGGAAACACCGGACTCGACAACCGGTGGGCACGGATCACGGGAAGATCAAAGAGTGCAGGAGTCTCAAGGTTACCAAAGCCGCTATGCTCCCGGCCCATCTTTATTGCGGAAAGAGAGACTTTGTTCTCCCGCAAACCCATGCCCCGCGTACGAATCGTCTGACGCTCTTGCCTTCCGCCTCGAGAGAGCCCACAGGCCCCGTGAAGCCGTAGATCTACGAGACGAGCGCCTGAAGCTCGGATCGAAGATCCTCGGCGCAAACATACCCGGTGCGAGGCTCGCACCCGGTATCTGCAGCACAAACATACCCGGTGCGAGGCTCGCACCCGGTATCTGTAAGCCTTGGAGACCGCGATTTAGCCTCGATTGCGCTTTCTGCACCGTGAACATACCGGGTGCGAAGCTCGTACCCGGTATGTTGATGCCAAACATCGCTGGCGGCAGCGTCAACTCCGCACCGCTACGGATCGACATTGGCCTCTTTTTCACGCGGATTCCGCATTTCGGTTCAGATGGAACCTTCACGATGCGGAGCTCATGCTCTTCCACACCTCACCCAGCCGGCCTATCGACAGCGATAGCGTTCGGCATCGTCTATCGCCGCGTCAGCGTCAACTCTGCGAGGGATCACTCATGACTTGGAGCGCATCATCGACTCTTGGGTACGGGGCTTGGACCTCTCTTGCCGCCTGCCTCGCCTTGTGGAACGTTGGCTCGACGACGCACGCCCAGCCAGCGCCCGCGGTCGGGCCGGAATTCCCGGTCAACACGTACACCACCGGAAATCAGCAGCACGCCTCGGTGGCCGCCGATGCCGACGGCAACTTCGTCGTCGTGTGGCAGTCGGACACCGCCCCGGGCTATAGCGTCGCGACGATCCTAGGCCAGCGCTTCGACAGCGCCGGCCTGGCGATCGGCGGCGAGTTTCAGCCCAGCATCAACCCGGACGAAGACAACCTTCAGCCCGACGTCGCCATGCGACCCGACGGCGAGTTCGTGGTGACTTGGATCTCACCGTCCATCATCCCCGGGACCAACTTCGTCGCCGTCCGTCGCCACCTGGCGGACGCCTCACCCCTCGACATCTTCATCGCCGACGGTTCGACCGCCAACGCCTCCCGTGCGCCGGATATCGGCTACGCTGCCGACGGCTCGATGGTCGTCGTGTGGGACGACATCACCTCCGGCGGCGACGACTCGAGCGGTCGCAGCGTCCAGGCACGACGCATCGCCGCGGACGGCATGCCGCTGGCCAACGAATTCCAGGTCAACACCTACACCACCGACGATCAGGAGAACGCCGCCGTCGCCATCGCCGACGACGGCAGCTTCTGGGTGGTGTGGGAGAGCGTCGGCAGTGCCGCGTCGCCGAACCGCGGCATCATGGGCCAGCGCTTCGACGCCGCGGGGGCTCCGGTCGGTGACGAGTTTCGCGTCAGCATCAACACCGAGGAAGACAGCCTGCAGCCGGACATCGCAGCGACGCCCAACGGTGACTTCGTCGTCGTTTGGGCCAGCCCGACGATCGCTCCCGAAGCCAAGATCGCAGCCGGCCGGCGCTACAGCTCGGACGGCACTCTGCTCGAAGGCTTCATCGCCAACGGCTCCACCGCCGGCAACGTGCGCCGTCCGGCTATCGCGGTCGAGGGTGACGGCTCCTTCGTCGTCGCCTGGGACGATGGGCCGGGAGTCGCGGATCTAGGGCTAGAACAGCTGGGCGGCGATGAACGCGAGATCGAAGCCCAACGCTTCTCCGCCGAAGGGGCCAAGATCGGCGGGCCGTTCCGCGTCAACACCGCCGTGATCGACTTCCAGACCCGGCCGGCGGTTGCCGCCGCAGACCAGCGGTTCGTCGTCGTGTGGGAGAGCCTCGGGGTCGACGGCGACGGTACCGGCATTCAGGGGCAGCGCTTCGACGGCCTCATTTTCGCCGACGGCTTCGAGTCCGGCGACACGTCAGCCTGGTGAGCCCAGCCCGGTCGGCCCAGCCTGGATCTCGTGAGCTGGGAGGTCGCGCTGGTGGAACGAGCACGGCCGAGGACTGTTTGAGCTGGAAACGCATTTGGAGTTCGTAAGCGACTGAAGAACAGAGGTTTATGCAGCTCGCAGCTGGTCCTGCGAGTTTGCGAGGTCGCGCGCAGTCCACCGAGCGCGACCGTCTATCGATCGCCTCGGGACAGTGCAGGGCTGCCCTAGTAGAGCTCCTCTTGGGCCACGGCGTAACTTTCGTCGGCTGTCGATAAAACTTCCAGTGAGGTAACCTCGCAGCCTGGCGGGCTGCGTCATGCAGTCTGACGCCAGGTCGAAACTCGAGCCGTCACTGGAGGACTCATGACCCTTAAGACACGCACGCTACTGGCCACGCTGGCCGTTTCCTTTTTCGTCGCCGCCTGCGGAGCGGCCACCACCGACGCCGACGAGCCACCGTCCCCCGAAGCCATCGCCTCCGGCGAGATCGCCCAGGCCACTTTCGCCGGCGGCTGCTTCTGGTGCATGGAGCCGCCGTTCGACAAGCTCGACGGTGTCGTCTCGACCATCTCGGGCTACACCGCAGGCGAGGTGAAGAACCCCACCTACCAGCAGGTCTCCGCCGGCCGCACCGGCCACACCGAGGTGGTCCAGATCACCTACGACCCCAAGAAGGTCACGTTCAGCCAGCTGCTCGACGTGTTCTGGCGCAACATCGATCCGCTGGCCGTCAACTTCCAGTTCTGCGATCGCGGCAGCCAGTATCGCACCGGCATCTACGCTCATGACGACGAGCAGCTGCGCCTCGCCGAAGCCAGCCGCCAGGCGCTCGCCGATTCCGGCCGCTTCGACCAGCCGATCGCCACCGAGATCGAGCCGCTCGATGTCTTCTACCCGGCCGAGGAATACCACCAGGACTACTACAAGAAGAATCCAATTCGGTACAAGACCTACCGCACGGGCTGTGGCCGAGACCGCCGTCTGCAGGAATTGTGGGGCGACGCCGAATAAACTCGCCCCACCTCTCGCTCAGGCCCGCTGTACCTTAGGCAGCATGGTGGCGGGGGTCGCTCTGGCGCAGGACTCTGACGTAGGGACTCTGCCGTCGAGCCTCTTGATCTAGTCGAGCATCGAGATCTGAACGAGCCGCCCGCTTCTTGCTCTTCCATTCTTACACCTTCGCCGTCTTCTTCGTCACCGTAGCGGCGCTCCACGCGCTGACTCCGGTGGCCGGGCGGCGCTACGTGCTGCTGGTGTCGAGCTACGTCTTCTACGCCAGCTGGAATCCCACCTACGCCTTCCTGATCCTGACGTCGACCGTCATCGACTACCTCGCCGCGGGTGCCATTCACCGTGCGCAGGAGCCGCAGCGGCGGCGCCGGTTCCTCACCCTCAGCCTGGCCACGAACCTCGGGCTGCTGGGGATCTTCAAGTACTACAACTTCCTATCCGCCAGCCTGACCGAGATGCTCTCGCTCCGGCTGCCGCTGCACGAGCTCCTGCTGCCGGTCGGTATCTCGTTCTACACCTTCCAGAGCATGAGCTACACGATCGACGTCTACCGCGGGCGCTGCGAGCCAGCGCGGGACTTCGTCGACCTCGCGCTCTTCGTCTCGTTCTTTCCCCAGCTGGTCGCCGGCCCGATCGTGCGTGCCGTCGACTTCCTGCCGCAGCTCGTCGCCGCCAGCCGGCGTACGCCCGAGCACATCCGAGCCGGCCTCAAGCTCTTCCTGCTCGGCTTGTTCAAGAAGATCGTCATCGCCGACAACCTGTCGCTGCTGGTCGACCGCGTGCACCAGGCCCCCGGAGACTTCTCGGGCGGTGATCTGTGGATCTCGGCCTACGCCTTCGCCTTCCAGATCTACTTCGACTTTTCCGGCTACTCCGACATGGCGATCGGGCTGGCCAAGCTGCTGGGCTTCCAGTTCCCCGACAACTTCCGCCGGCCTTACTGCGCGGTCAACATGTCGGACTTCTGGCGACGCTGGCACATCTCGCTGTCGACCTGGCTCAGGGACTACCTCTACATCTCGCTCGGCGGCAACCGCGGCGGCACGTCGCGCACCCTGCGCAACCTGATGCTGACCATGGCGCTGGGCGGGCTGTGGCACGGCGCCAACTGGACCTTCATCGCCTGGGGCGTGCTGCACGGCCTGTTTCTGATCGTGCACCGCCTGTTCCGGGGTCTCGCCGAGGGTCATCACGCGGTTCGCCGGCTCGCCGCGTCACGGTCGATGATCCCGATCTGGGTGCTTTTGACCTTCCACGGCTGGGTAATCAGCATGGTGCTCTTCCGCGCCGCCTCGATCGACGTCGCGGGTGACATGCTGGTGCGGATGTTCTGGCTCGGGGGCGACTTTACGATCACGGCTACCAGTACCCTGCTGCTGTGCGCGGTGCTCTATGCAGCACATGTCGCCGAAGAGCTCTATAGCCTGTTCGACCGCTTCGACCGCTGGCCTCTCGCCCTACGGGTCGTGATCCTCGCCGCTACCGTCTGGGCGATGATCCTGTTCACGCCGGACAGCGTCGAGCCGTTCCTCTACTTCCAGTTCTAGCTCGCCTTGCCAGCGGGCCTTCCGGGCTCGGCGAGCTTCTCGGCGAGGAACTGCGCAAGGCCCTGGGTGTAGAGCTCTGCGCCGGCCGCGTTGAGGTGCAGGGTATCCTGGAAGTACGCCGGATCCTGGAGCATCCTGAGGGTGTCGGCATCGCGCCACACGGCGAAGTCCGCGCCGCGCCGCTTCAGCCGCCTGAACAGGGTGCGAAAGTGATCTTTGTACAGCGGTCGGTTCACCGAATAGGGAGACTCGGGAACCATCACGAACACCACCTTGACGCCCTTGGCGTTGAGGTCTTCGACCAGCAGCCGCAGCAGGCGGATCTTGCCCGGCTCGGCGACAAAGCGCCGCGTCATCTTCTCACCGTCCTCCATCGCCAGCAGGATCCGCTGGCGTCGAACCATGAGCTCCTCGATGCGGCGCCTCAGGCTCGGCTTCTCTCGGATGAACGGAGCCAGCTCATCGACCACCAGCCGGTTGTCCTCACCAAGGCGGGCCGTCAGCAGATTGTCGTCCGAGCGGTCATCCGGCCGGAAGCCCTTCTGCCGCCGACGTTCGAAGCGCGCTCTGCTCGCAGCAACCTGCTCGTGCCGCGTGCCGGGAGCGCTCAGATATTGCTTGACATCGTCGCGAAACAGCAGCGACCGGAAGAGCACACCCGCAGCCACGGACAGCTGCTTCTCCAGACCAAGGTAAGTGCCCGCAAGGTTCGTCGCTTCGAGAGCGCACAGCCGCGTCTTGCAGATATCGATATCCCGCTGTTCGTCACCCATAGCGGCCCTGATCACCCGGATGTTGATCCCCAGCACGACGACTCGGGTCGTGTCCAGCGGAATCCAGTCGCTCTGCAGCAGGTAAGACCAAGCGCGCGGCGAAGAGCCACCGATGCCCAGATTGCCCACCACAAACCGCTGCCCGCTCGCCGCCAGCTCAGCCTCCAGCTGCCCCTCGCGAACCCCCTCGCGAGTCTGCGAGTTGCCCAGCACGACGATGCTCTCGCGATCCGGGAACGTCTCGAGCAGATCGCCAAAGCGTTCTCCCTGGCGCTCAACCAGACCGGAATACGACTTGGGCTGTATCCAAGGCCGATAGACCCCACCGTGAAACAGCACCAAGTCCACGACGGCAACCACCAGCAACGCCAGCAGGAGATCGTCGAGTTTGCGCAACCAGCTCATCTCTTCACCGCCTAAGCTCCAGCTACCCAGATGAGCTTTAGCCAAACGTTCTCGTCGCCAGAATTGCCTCGAGCTGACGACTCAGCTCTTTCTCGCGCTGCTCGATGCGTTTCAGAATCCGCTCTGCCTGCTCTTCGTTGGGGACCCGCGACATCAAGAATCGATAATCCACCTCGGTGCTGGCAAGATCGACGAGTCGGTCGGCCAGCAGCCTTGGCAAGACCTTCCGATTCATCACCTCGAGAAGTCGCTTTGCCGGTGCCAGCCTAGCGCGAGGCCGCCTTTCCTCAACGAATGCGTAACAGGCTTCTTCTTCGACGAAACGCTGCAGCACTTCGATGTGAGGAAGATCTTTGTCACGTCGAACGGCTAGTTTGTTGCTCAGCAGCTCGAACGGATCCGCGATCGGTACTTCGAGATCAGCGTGAGTCGGAAGCCGAAAGCATCTCGCGGTGCGGCTGATGACCCGGGGATCGCTCAATCCCGCACTTGCCGTCAGCGCGTTGATCTCTTTTCCATTGTGCTCAAAGAACGCGACCGGGATATTGCGAGGTTTGGGCCTCTTGACGACCTGGATCCCTTTTCCGGGAGCCCACTGCAGAAGTTCCACTAGGGTCTCATGGGACATGTAGAGATCGAGATCGACCGACAGCATCTCCTCGCCCATGAGCTGGGCGTAGGCACCCACCGCGAGGCCGCCGATAACAGCGAACTCGAAACCTTCGGCTTCGAGCTGCTCTAGGAGCTCTGCAAAGTCTGCTAGAGAGTGTGCCGCTTTGGCTGATAGGGCGGACATAGCCTGCGGAACTCGACGTAGCGCTTCTGGATCGCTTCAGGTGAGGCATCGGCTGGCAGCTTGGTGGGGTCCAGTGTGTCCCACGGGTTGGGAAACGGCAGGGGCTCACCCGCAGCAGCCGCAGCCGCGTTGGCGGAACGCTGAGCCAACGCCCGCTCTTCTTTTCTCCGCCAGTCGTCGTCGATCTCTGCCCATAGCTTCGCCATCTCTACCTCCGCTGAATTCAGCCTAACTCATCGCGCAATCCACTGCAAATCAGGGATCGCGCCCCAATTCTGAAGACCCTGCCAGCCTGTCGCTTCAGCGCGTCCAGTCCATCTCCCAGCGGACGGTGGCGAGGAATTCATCAGCGCTTTCGTCGCGGCCGGCACGCACGAAGGTGTTGTCGTTCCACTCGAGGGTGAGATCGACCATCTCGTCGAGCAAACCGACGCGTAGACCGGCGTCGATTTTCTCCCAATCCCACATGATGCTGGGGGCGGGGAACATGGGATGGGTCCGGAACTGGGGATCGATCTCCGAGTAGCGGAAGGCCGGAGCGACATAGGAAAACAGCTGACGTCCGCCGACCGCGGCGAAGTACGGCAGATCGAAGGCGTAGGAAACCTCGGCCTCCCAACCCTCGCGGCGCAGACCCGCCGTGTCTTGGGCCACCGCCTGGCCGAAGAAGGTGAAGTCGCCGATGTAGAGCCAGAGGTTGGCGCCCCACTCGTTCTTTTCGTTGCCTTCGAGACCGGGCGGCGGGAAGAGGTTCAGTGGCCCTCTCAAGATATCGAGGTCGCCGCCGTAAAAGGTGCCGGTCAGGTCGACTGTCTCGGCGAGATCACGCCCGTAGGCGAAGACCAGGAAATCGCCCGCGAAGAAGCCCGACTCGCTTCCCAAGCGGACGCCAAGGCCGACGCCAAACTCCGGGTCGCTGAAGTCATAGTCTTCAATATCGGCGTCGTAGAGGATCGGGAAGCCCGACTCGATGTCCGGGTCGGGATTGATCACCGCACCCGGGCGAAAGATCTCGATGCCGTGGTCACCCGCCAACGCATTGGGATCGCGGTAGAACAGCGGGTTGCCCTGCGTGAGCGATGTCTTGATGTAGAAGCGACGTCCCAAATCAACGCCGCCCTCGAAACCGAAGTCCTCGGCCCGATTGAACGAGGTCGAGATCAGGCCGTAGCTCTCGAGGTGGCGATCGTCCTGACGCTCGAACTTGGGAAACTTGCCGATCTTGAGGTAGGCGTTCCAGGGCTGCTCCGGCAGATCGCCGGGCTCGGTCTCCTGACCGAAGCGCACCCACAGCTCGTCGACGTCCCACTCGTTGTCTTCCGACGTCGGGTTACGATCGTGGCGGTCGATCAGGTCGACCTTGAGCTTGCCCGACAGCCAGGGTCGCCAGTGGGCCTCGAGCCATAGCGTGACGACCGAGATCTCGGCGTGCTCCCCAGCCTCGACCGTGCGCAGGAACACACGGTCCTGATCGGGCGGGATCGAGGAGGGCTGAAAATTCAAGGGAGACGGGAACTCCGCGAGATCAGAGTCCCGATAGTGCCCTTTGATCTCGAAGCCGTAGCGGTAGGTCGGCTTCTCCGAGTCGTCGGTTTGTGCGGTCAGCGGAGACGTCAGGGCGATGAGGCCCCACACCAACAGCGTGCCGGGAAGCCTCATGCCCTGGGAGGTCACTAGGACTTCGCTCCGTTGACCGTCTTGCTGATCGCTTTCTCAGGTGCGTTGAGGTCACCGCCGGAGAGCCGGCCGACCTCCTTCCCGCCGACGTAGACCACCGCCGTCGGAACCCCGCTGACCTTGGCCTTTTTGGCCTCGGGATCGGAGTCGAGCTGCGACGGTAGGCCGTAGTATTCGAAGCTCACCTTGGAGCCATCGAGCTCGTCGGCCACTTTGATGATCCGCGGCACCAGGCGGCTGCACACCGAGCACCAGGTGCCGAAGTAGATCCGCACCCGGACGTCATCCTGCTGCGCCTTGAGCGCTGCCAACGCCGGAGCCGTTGGCGTGTACTCGTCGGCCAACATCCCATACTCGGGTTTGTAGCTGCGCAGCGTCTCAGCGCGATGCTCACCGAGCAGCGGCGGCTTCGGGTGCAGCTTGGCATCCTGCCCCTTGACCTTGAACTGGACTTCCTGGCCCGAGAGATTGAACTTGCCGAGCGGCCGGAACGACGCGTCGGCAAGGATGTCGAGCATGCCGTCGTCGCGCTTCGAGATCTTCATGAAGCTGACGCTCTCGACCGATTGCGCGCGCGGATTGACGATCACCGGGGAGGCCAGCTCGGGAGCGATGACCAGATAGGCGGCGGCTCGATCCGAGAGGTAGATCTCGGCGTGCTCCAGCGTCTGGCCGCCGAGGTCGAAGAGGAAATCGCCGCTGGGCTTGAAGTCTCTGAAAATTGCATCTGCCGGAACCTGGGCGCTCACCGACATGGCGGCGGCGAACGCGAGTCCGAGTGCGGTCAACACGAGCCCAGACGTCAACCGCCGAAACGGCTGCCGACCTGACGCGTGATCACATCGATTCTGTCGCATGTTGGTAACCCCGATTTTCTTGGTGGTATCTGTTGTGGAAGGTCGCTGCCCGCTCGATACTTTGAAGCGGGTGGGTTTCGGTGCTCTCATGAAACCTACGGCCCATTCAGTTTATCGGGTTTGCCTGGACAGGTTTGCCTGGATCGGTCTGTCTCGAACCAACTGTCTCAGACCAAGTCTGTCGCAAACCATCCAGCAGCGGCCTTCACAGTCTTATTGACGATTATCTTATGGACAATAGCACATCGGCTTGTGCACATATCCTGGGCGACGGCGGCAGCGCTTCAGCTATCACCGCTGGGCTGCCCCAGCTGATCGAACGGCGGCAGGCCGCTGTAGGTCTCTACGACACTGCCGTCACGGACCAGGAATGAGCGTGGCAGGGTGCGATAGAGCGGCCTCAGCAGAGCCGGTGGAGCCTCCCGCATCTCGAACGATGGCGCGTGGCTGAATCGGAACGTGAACAGCTCTTCGTTGGTGGCATCGGTCAACAGCCACAGCCTGGGGCCGCTGGCTGCCCAATGGTATTCGTTGAGCGTCTCGACCGCGCCGATGAGCTGCTCGTCGGTGACCCCCGCCATGACGACGATATGCTCGCCCTCGGCCAGCTCGGGCAAGATGCCGTCCATGCACACCCGGGTACCGTCCTCTTCCGAGCCGGCGCAGATCGTCATGGCGTCGGTGCCGGGCCGTAAGCGGGTCGCCAGGTTGTCGAGCGGCAGATCGGGCGCTTTCCAGGCCACCAGCGCCGTAGCGACGGCCAAGAATCCGACGATCGCCATCCTCACGCGCGGTGGTTTGGAGCCACGATCGAAGGCCAGGAAGGCCAGCAGCAACGCCGGCACCATCAAGAACAGGTCTTGCCAGAAGGCCTCGGCCGGAGTGCGCTCCACCAGGTTGCCGAAGCAGCCGCAGCCGGCGCCGTCGTCGGGCTCGATGCCCTGAGCGTAGCGCCAGTACTTGCGGCCGGTGAGAAACAGGAAGAACACCACCAGGCCAGCGGTCGGCAGTAGGATCCACAGGCGTCGTACCGCCAGCAGCAGCGCTGCACCCAGGAAGACTTCGAGCGCCAGGGCGATCAGCGCCACCACCGACGCCGGCAGCAGGAAGTCGAGGCCCTCGGAAGTGATTTGGGTCGCGAACGCCGACGGATCGAGCGTCTTCGCCCAGGCGGCAACCAGGAAGACCGCCCCGAGGACGATCCCACCGAGACGACCTAGCCAGATCTTCCACGTGGCCGGCGGGACGGTCGAAGTATCCGGCCGAGAATCGGTTAGCTGGGAATCGTTCATCACGGCATCGTAGTCCCGCGCTTGCGAGCGACGCAATATCGCACGCGGCAGATTTACACCGAGCTTACGGAATCACGCCTGACGTCGGACTTCGGTGCCTGCGAGCATGTCGTGCAGACCGCGATTCGACTTGCTGAAGGCGATCATCAAGAAACCGATGCCCAGCGGAATCGCGCTCAGCAGGTAGCCGAAGATCCGCGCCAGAGCGCGCGGGAAGCCAATGCCGGCTTGATTGCCGGTTCCAGCGCTGAGATGGAGCTTGCAGACCTTCTTACCTGGCGTCGCTCCCCAGATAGCCCACCCAAAGAGCATCACGATCAAACCCAGCGAAGAGGCTACGATCGCCCCCACCTGCTGGCCGGCAAACAGGTAGGCTCCCGCGGAGACGGCCGTGATCCACACCCAGTCGATCAGAGCGGCCGCTAGACGGATGCCGAATCCAGCCGTGGCGTGAGTTGGCGCGGGTGAGCTGTAGGGGTTGTTGTAGGGATTTTGCACTAGCTGGAAACCACAACGATCTTTACCAAATTGAGAACCAAGTCAAGGAAATGCTCGCTCAACTCAAACAAATGGATATCCCTGTAGAAGGGCTATTCCTCAATGCAGATAGTGGATTTGATGCCAAATCCCTTAGGCAAGTACTTGATAAACATAATATTATGCTCAATGCGCCGCCCAATCGAAGAAATGGCTCCAGAATCGATACAGATATCTTGCTTGACGATTTGATGTACAAAGAACGCTTTGTGGTTGAAAGAACTAATGCATGGAATGATAGCTTCCGATCTTTACTTATCAGGCAGGATACTACGCTTGCATCCTGGTGGTCCTGGCATTTTATTGCCTTTACTTGCTGGATGATCAAACATAAAATTCAACTACCTGAGAAACTTTAAATCAGTTCACCTATAACTGAAGCCTTCTCTATATTTAGATGGTAGCAAAAGTT
>JBCCEE010000146.1:0-16793 GCA_039030415.1 Acidobacteriota bacterium | reverse complement strand
CCAGGTCGCTCCGTGATCCGTCCCGACTTCGATTCACCCGTTACTGAGTCGTCGTAGCGCTTCATCCCAACCTCCTGGGAGTGGGTCGGCTCTGGACCACATCGTCAGGAGGCGCCCACTCGAGTTGCTTCAAGGTACCGATCGGCTTGCCGCCGAAAGGGCCGTCTAGTGATCTCTTTTTATGAAGATTCTGTCGAGCTGAGCGTGTCGAATCAAGAGATTTGGTTCTCAAATTTACACATTAGCTCTCCCTGGCGAAGATTGTAATTCTCCGGCTCCGTCCGCCCTCGGCCAGCGGACGCAGGGCGCGGGTCCGGAATCTCCACGTTCCGCAAAAAAAGTCCCATTTCCTGGCCCACCCAACAATCGCAGCTTTCAGACGGTTGGCCGGCCAGCAGGCGGAGCCGCACGGCGCACTCGCGACGCGGGGGCCGGGAGCCCTCGCTCGGCAAGCTTTGTTTTTCGTCAGTAAATTTGCGTTATCCGAAATCAAAATTCCGCGAAACAGAAGGCGCGCAAATCGCAGTCGACGCGGCTGGCGGTGCGCGTCGCTTCTGGCCAGCAGCACATTGCGGGTGTTTGACGGGATAAAAACCTGCTCAGTACCCTCTTTTCCATGAGATTTGAGACGCAGCGCAAGCACTCCGAGAGCGATCCCGATATCGACGTGACGGTCGACGCCGAGCGAACCCTGCTGTTCGACGGTCTGCGCATCGCGATCGCCAACCTCCGCAAACGCCAAGGCCTCCTGCAGGAGGATTGCGCGGACCGCACCCACACCCTCAACGCCGACAAGTGGAGCCGGATCGAAGCCGGCAGGCGCAAGACCTTCAAGCCCGAGCTGAAGCGCGAAGTGCTGCGCGGCCTGGGCTGTAGCGAGGTCGAGCTGTGGGAGGAGAAGGTGCGTGTGGAGCGCGAGCACTACCGCAGCCAGGCCGGGGACGACGAGCCCGAACCGGGGTTCGACACCTCGGCCCTGGCCAACCACGTGGAGCAGCTCTACCGGCTCGACGCCGAGCAGCTGCCGCCCGGCGTGCGGCAGGCGTTTCACGAGCTGCGCAACGTCGCGGTGGCTCTCATCACCCAGGCTGCCCAGCTCATCGACCGAGTCAAAGCGATGTATCGCGCGCACTGTGACACCACCTCCGATGACACCACCTCCGGCTAGCGCGAGCCGTTTATCCGGGTGGCGTCCAACCCCATGACCCGTCCCCACGACGGGTTCTAAAACCTTCGCCCGAATTGTCGGGCGACGTGTAACGCCTGCGCCCGACTCATTCGGGCGACTAGTAACGCTTGCGCCCGAATACCGGGCGATCCGTACCCCTGCGCCCGAGTCATTCGGGCGACCTGTAACGCCTGCGCCCGAATATCGGGCGACCAATAACTACGCCCGCCTGTGCGGGCGATGGAGATATACGCCATGAACGTTTTGCAGCACATTGTCCACGCCATCCACCGGATCGTCGACCTGCTCGGGTCGCGACCCGAACCCGCGAGCTCCGGCCCGTCCCGCGCGGTGCCGAGCCGCGGCCCCGAGCCGGACGCCCGCGAGATGAAAGCCGAGCGCACTCAGCTGTGGACCGAGCGGCCCGCCCCGCTCGGCGGCGACGTCGCCGACGCACCGAGCCTCGGCTGGCCGCGTCACATCACCATCAAGCTGTCGATCGACATCGACGACAAATAAGGCGTCAACCAAGGAGTTTGATCATGCCTATTCAAAAACAACCCGCCACCCTGGTTTCGCGCGAGGTCATAAAGCGTCAGCGCCCGTCGCTCGACGTCGCCGCCTCCGCTCACCAGCACGCTGCGGACGTCGCCCTCTCCCTCGAGCCGGTGATCGCCCAGGGCTTGCCCGAGGGCGCCACCCTGCCCGACACCGAAGTGCTGCAGCTCGCCGTGGGCAACCTCGTCAAGCTGCACGAGGACGCCATGGAGGCGGCCGACGACGCCCACTTCACCAGCAACAGCGAGCTCAATCGCCTGCGGCTGGTGCGCGACGACGTCGGCGATCGCCTCTACCCCAAGCTGAGCGAGATCCGCGACACCTTCGACGCCGCCTACGGCGTCGGCACCTGTCAGCGCATTCTCGGCATCGGCGTCCGCATCCCCAAGGATCCGCTCACTGTGCGACGCATGACCGCCCGCGTCGTGCAGCGTCTCACCGCGCCCAACTTCGAGCCGCCACCGCGGCGCGACGACGGCGTGGCGGTGGACGTCGCCCAGTGGGTGGGCGCGCTCGATCCCGACCTCACGCTGCTCACCGCAACGCTGCAGGGCATCGCCGATGCCAAGCGCGACGTGGTGCGCACCCAGGAGGCCAAGAACCTCGCGGTGGAGGAGTTCGAGCGCGTCTACGGCCGCTGCTCGCGCTTCCTCGAGGCGCTCTACGAAGTCGCCGGCCGCGACTACCTGGCCGCCCGCCTGCGGCCGTCGACCCACAGCGCCCGCTCTCGTCCGGCCGGCGCTGGCGGCTCGACGGGCGACGGGTCGGGCGGCGCGTCGGATCCTTCGTCGGGCGGCGCGTCGGACTCGTCGGACCCGTCGGACTCGTCGGACCCGTCGGACCCGTCGGACCCGTCGGACCCGTCGGACCCGTCGGGAGATGGTACATCTGGCGATGGCTCCTCCGGCGACGGCACGGGCGAGCCTGGCGACACGTCGGAGCCGCAGAACGGGGAGACGCCACCGGAAGGTGACGGCGCCTCGAGCTACGGCGACCCGCCGGGGGACGACCGCTCGTCGCGCGACGGTCGCGGCGGCACCGTGAATGCCTAACCCTCCACCTTGGCCGGCGCCTGCGGGCGTCGGCCCCTTTTCCGGCTCGCCATTCCAGACCAGACCATGAGCACCACCCGCGACTTCCTCAACGCCCTCTACCCCGAGCCCTTCGCCGAGCTCACCGACGGCCCGCGCCCGCCCGAGCTGGTGCTGTGGACGCTGAGCCCGAAGGGTCGCGGCTCGCGCTCGTACTGGCTGGGCTCGGTGGACGCCGCCGTCGAGCAGGCGGATCGGCTGCGCGCTCAATTCCACGTCTTCTACGGCGTCGCCCTGCAGGATCGCGAAGCCGCGCTCGCCATCGCCCGCGAGGATCGGCCCAACGCTCCGCCGCACGCCGTACGCGGTCGCCAGGAGACCGCCGTCGCCCTGCCGGCGCTGTGGGTAGACCTAGACGTCGCCGGCCCCGGCCACAGCAGCGACACCCTGCCGCCGACCCGCGAGGCCGCGCTCGCCCTGCTCGACGCCGTGCCCCAGCCGCCCTCCGCCCTGGTGTGGAGCGGCGGCGGCTTCCACGCCTACTGGCTGATGCGCGAGCCGCTGATTCTAGATAACGACGACGACGAATTCGCGGCGTCGAGCCTGCTGCTGCGCGTCCAGGGGGCGGTGCAGCGCGCGGCGCGGGAGCGCGGCTGGTCGGTGGACCACACCGCCGAGCTGGCGCGCGTGCTGCGCCTCCCCGGCAGCCTCAACCACAAAAAGCACGCCACCGGGCATCCCCAGGAGACCGTCATCGAGCGGCTCGACCCATCGCGCCGCTACCACGAGGCCGACTTCGACCTGCTGCCAGCGCTCGACGAGACTCATGCCCTCAGGGAGCGCGGGAGGCGTCGCAGCCAGGCCGGGTCGCGTCGAGATACCGGGTCGCGTCGGGACACCGGGTCGCGACGAGATACCGGGTCGCAGCGAGACACCGAGACCGGGCCGCCCGCCAGCTTCGAAGACGTCTACCGCGAGTGCTCCTTCCTGCGCCACTGCCACGAGGAGAGCCAGAACCTCAACGAGGAACAGTGGTTCGCCGGCCTCACCCTGGTGGCGCGCTGCCAGTCGCGCGACGGGCTCGACGGTCGCGCCCTCGCCCACCGCATGAGCCAGCCCTATCCCAGGTATGACCCCGCCGAGACCGACCGCAAGATCGACCAGGTCTTGGGGCCAAGCTCTGGCCCGTTCACCTGCAAAGCGATTGGAAAATGGCTCGGCGAAGACAACGAACACTGCCGCCCCTGTCCGCACCGCAACAAGATCAAGAGCCCCATCGTCCTGGGTCGCCGCCGCCCTCTGTCCGTCCTCGGAGCCCCGCCCATGCCCTCGCCGCCGCTGTCGGTCTACGATGACGACGAGGCCGCCCGCGAGGCGCCTGAGGACGAAACGCGCTTCATCGCCTCAGGCGACATGTCGGACACGGCCTCAGACGACGCATCGGACACGCCGTCGGACCCCGCGTCGCCGTCAGCTTCTGCTGGCGATACTGGTGCTAGCGAGGCCGGTGCGAGCGGAGCCAGATCGAACGGGAACGGCCCGAACGGAGCCGGCTCGAACGGGAACGGCCCAGACCCCAGCGACCGTCATCCCATCGCCGTCAGCCACCTCGAGAACGAAGTCGCTGACCAGGCCCTGGCCGCCGTCGCCGAGCGCGAGCGCAACCTCTTCCGTCGCGGCGGCACCCTCGTCCAGGTCGTGCAGTGGGAGAGCCTGAGCGGGGCGCGAGACGAGGTGCCACCCGATTCGGCGGACCTGCCTGACCAGGTGCTGACAAACCAGGTGCCACCCGATTCGGCAGACGCTCCGGTGGACGAGCCCTCCGCCCTGCGCATTCCCGAGGCGCCGGCGGCGCGCCAGGTGCTGGACGCGCGCATGCGCGAGCTGCTCACCACCCACTGCGAGTTCCAGCGGATGAGGCGCATCGGGAAGGGCGTCGAGTGGCGGCCCGTGCATCCGCCCGGGTGGATCTCCAAGGCCATCCTCGGACGCTTCGACTGGCCGCGACTGCCGCGGCTCGAGGGCGTCGTCGAGGGGCCGGTGCTGCGGGCCGACGGCAGCGTCCTGCAGACCCCGGGCTACGATCCCGCGAGCGGCCTCTACCTGGCGCCGCGCACCCGCTTCGCCCCGGTGCCCGAGGCGCCGTCGGCCGACGAGTGCGAGCGGTCCCTCGCAGCCGTGCGCGAGGCGGTGGTGGACTTCCCCTTCGCGGGTGAGGCCCACATCGCCGGCTGGCTGGCCGCCCTGCTGACGCCCCTGGCGCGCTACGCCTTCAGCGGCCCGTCGCCCGTCAACCTCATTGACGCCAACGTCCGCGGCGCCGGCAAGAGCCTGCTGGCCGACGTCTGCCACATCATCGTCACCGGCCGCCCGGCAGCGCGCATGCCCTACACCCGCGACGAGAACGAGCTGCGCAAAGAGATCACCTCCATCGCCCTCAAGGCGCGCCAGCTGGTGGTGATCGACAACGTCAGCGGCGCCTTCGGCTCGCCCACCCTCGATCTCGCCCTCACCGCCACCAGCTGGGCCGACCGCCTGCTCGGCCAGAACGTCGACCTCGAGCTGCCGCTGGTCATCACCTGGTACGTCACCGGCAACAACATCGAGCTCACCGGCGACATGCCGCGGCGCTGCCTGCACATCCGTCTCGAGTCGCCGGAAGAGAAGCCCGAGCATCGCGGCGGTTTCCGTCATCCGCGCCTCACCGAGTGGCTGGTGGCCGAGCGTCCCCGTCTATTGCCGGCCGCCCTCACCCTGCTCGCCGGCTACCACCGCGCGGGCTGTCCCGATCAGGGTCTCAAGCCCTGGGGCTCCTTCGAGGGCTGGTCCGACCTCGTGCGCGGCACCGTCGTCTGGCTCGGCCTGCCCGACCCCGCCTCCATCGCCCAGAACCTGGCCGCCGTCGACCCTCGCGGCGCCGCCGAGACCCGTCTCCTAGCCGGCCTCGAAGAGCTCCTCCCCAGCCTGGGCGGCGCCGCCACCGTCCGCCAGATCCTGCACGCCCTGGAAGAGAACGCCCTGCAGTACACCACCCTCAGGTCTGCGCTAGAAGACCTCGTCCCCCGCCTCCGCCGCGGCGACCTGCCCACCCCCGTCAAACTCGGCACCCTCCTCCGTCGCCTCCGCGGCCGCCACCTAGAAGGCCGCCGCCTGGAGACCGCCGAGCGCACCCGCCAGGGTCTCTCCTGGTGCATCGAGGCCGTCGAAGCGTGACGGTGTGCTGGTGTGCTGGTGATTCCAACCCTATTTAAAATTCATGTTTTAGAGAAAGAAAGAAAACACGATTCTGAGCTGAGTAGGAAATACCAACACACCGACACACCGTCACACCCACCGCCCTCTCCCCGAGCCCCCGGAATTTGGCCGGATCGTCGAACCGGGTCTCCTGAAGCCGCCGAGACCCCGATTTATCGTCGATCGCGGTCTCTGCAAGCCACAGAGACCACGATTTTGCTTCAACCCCGGTCTCTGCACGGTGCCGGGACCGCGTTCGAGCGTCGAGGGTGGTGTCGGGCGCCACAGGGAGTGCAGTCGAGCGTCAATCGCGGTGTCTGCATGTTGCAGGGAGTGCGATTGAGGATCGGAGGCGCTGACGCGTCTAGTACTTGCGCGTTCTATCTGGTCAAATGACTCTCGGCGCGAGTGGGCTCAGAGGCCACACTTCTATTCTGCAAGCCTCTGACTTCTATTTTGCAAGCGCCACACTTCTATTCTGCAAGCTTCTGATTTCTATTTTGCAAGGCTCTAGCAACCCACTCAGCTTGAGCACGCAGTGCTTTTCATCGCGCTGGAAGCGTTTGATCGCCCGCAGGAGCGGATCCGATTCGCTAGCCAGTGGGCTCCGACAGAGGTTCTAGGGTCCATCCCGATATACTGGGCCCATGCGCCCGATGACCACCGACCTAGACCGTTCAGACGCTCGGCCCTACTTCCTGTGGAACGAGGACCTGAGCATCGCCGAGCTCAAGGAGCGGCTCAATGGCCCTGACTCGCGAGAACGGCTCCGGCTACTCACCATCCTGCTGCGCGAGGCACGCGATATCGACGTATGGGAGTTCGTCAAACCGCAAGAAGTCGCCGACGCGCTACCGCAGATCGCCAATCGCCTCGGGCGTCGACGCCGATTCTGGGAGTTTCTCATCGAGGGCTGGCGAGAAGATGGCATCCTGGGCAGTTGAGCTAGTTGTACGATGGTTATTCCTGTTGATTTTCGGACATCGGTTGGTTGCAGACACCTTCTTGACGATATAAGCTGGGTGTGCTAGGAGAAAAGCCGATGACATATCCAGCATCAGCAATAGCCAACTATTTCGTCCAGCGCGGATTGCAGGACAGGAGCCCTGTAGATCCTATGAAGCTGCAGAAGCTGATCTACTTCGCGCACGGGTGGAATCTCGCGATCTACAATGAACCGCTGATCGACGAGATGATTGAAGCTTGGCCCTACGGTCCGGTCACACGATCGATCTATCATGCCGTCAAGTCTCATGGCTCCGGTCCCATTGAGTTTCCTATCTTCGACCAAAGCGCCGATGGCCCTAGCCTCTCTTCAGTCTCGGATGACGACACGAAAGAACTGTTGGAGAGAGTATGGCGCGTCTATGGGGAAATTGCTTCGGTTGAGCTTTCAAAAATGTCGCACGACCCCGAGGGGCCATGGCACTCCGCTTGGCATGAGAGAGCTCTCAGCGGCAGAATAAAAGGCGTCGATATTCTGAATGAAGAGATCCGAGACTACTTCATCAAAGTCGCTGACCAGCAACCAGCTAGCGACGGACCATAAGTCGGGATCGCTGGTAACTCCGGACAAGATCAAACTTCCTGCTGTCCGGAGTTCGGACGATCAGCCCTACCTGGATGAAGAGAGTGACTACACTCGGCAGAAGCAAGAGCTCGAGCTGAGTGAGATCCAGTCCGATCTCGAGCACCGGAAGACATACTCGAAGCGCATTTTCATTCTGGTTGCCATCTGGATGTTTGCGATTTTTGGTCTGATCGTCGCGGACGGGTTAGCTTGGATCAATATCTCTGACGGCGTCTTGATATCCCTTATCGGTGGAACAACTCTCAACGTTATCGGCCTGTTTGCCATTGTCGCGCGTTACTTCTTCCCGAATCGATAGCCTGTGAGGTTAGGTGGTCGGGGTCCAGAATTCACTGCCTGAGATTCAGATTCGAGAGGGCTGCCCCGTGTCTCAATGAGCGTGAGCTCTACGAGAGCTTAGGCTATCCACGCCGATCCCAAAGCTACCCAGGAATCGAGCGGATTCATGATCGGAATCATCTCGATGTTGGTCCCGCGCTTCAGCGTCAGGAAGGCATTCCACCAGACGATCTGGGATCGGGATCCAGCGGAGAGGCCCGCAGGCTCTAGGGGCCAAAGCGGTTCAGCAGATGCTCGACGAACCACTCGAGGTTGCACGATGTTCGCTGCCGACCCTCGATCGGCTCACGGGTCTGCGAGATCAGGAAGCGGTGGGTCGCTCCTATCATTTCGGCAACGTGATCGAGCCGCCTCATGGCGCCAGGGCCCGGCGACGTAGTGAGTTTGGTTTCGATCGCCCACAGCTCAGCGCCGAGCTCTAGCACGAGATCGATCTCGTATTGATCGCTGGTCCGGAAGTGAAAAGCCTGGTGCCGCACGCCCAGCGTGCTGAGGACGCCGAGCGTCTGCTCGATCACGAATCCCTCCCAGCTGGCACCGACCCAGGATTGAGTGAGCAAGGTCTCTCGATCCGGCACGCTCAACAGAGCGTGGAGCAGGCCGCTGTCGCGCCAGTAGAGCTTGGGGCGTCTGGCGAGTCGCTTGCGGAGATTGGCCAGGTACGGAGGTAGCCGGCGAACCAGGAAAGCACCGGCAAAGTAATCCAGGTACCTATTGATCGTGTGGTAGGTGAGCCCGAAGCTTTGGGCGATCTGTGAGGCATTCCAGAGCTGGCCCTGGCCCGCTGCGAGCATACTGAGCAGACGCTGCGTGACCTGTGGGCTAGCGCTCAGCCCCCAGTTCGGCAGGTCGCGCTGCGCCAGAAGGGCCAGGTAGTCCATCTGCCAGCGCGGGAAGTCTTTGGGCGTGAGCACGCCACCATCTGGGAAGCCGCCACACAGCCACAGCCGATCCCGCGATGCTTGCGTCGTTAACTCACTCCAGAGCAAGGGAGTGAGCTCGATCAGAGACAGCCGCCCGGCTAGAGATTCCGAGACTTGCGTCATCAAGGACGGCGCGATGGATCCGAGAAGCAAGAAGCGGCCGTTGCGTTTGCGATCTTGGTCGATCGCGCCTCGCAGCCTGCTGAAGATCTCGGGCCAGGCTTGCGCCTCATCGAGCACCACGAGCTGACGATCGGAGACCATGTCGTCCCACTCGAGATCGAGGCGAAGCCGCTCAGACTCCTGCTCGAGGTCGTAGTAACGCGGCGACAGCAAACGTGCGAGCGTCGTCTTACCGCTCTGCCTCGGACCCACCAGAGCAACCGCCGGAACCGAAGCGAGACGCTCCTCGATCAACTGTTGAGCCAGGCGATTCAGCATCCCAGCATTATAGAGGTCGATTTCTATTCTGCAAGCCTATGACTTCTATTCTGCAAGCCTCTGATTTCTATTCTGCAAGCCTCTGACTTCTATTTTGCAAGCTCTTAACTTCTATTTTGCAAGCCTTTGATTTCTATTTTGCAAGCTCTTGATTTCTATTCTGCAACGCTCTGGCTTCTATTCTGCAAGCGCCACAGAGTAGACTCATCAAAGAAGGCCACCGCGTAAGACACGACGCCAGCCAGCGACGCCTCGTTCTCCCATGGCAACCAAAACCAGCCCCTTCAGGCCCAAGAAGGGTCAGCAAATCCAGAAGATCCGCCCGATGCCCTGGGGTTTCATCGGGTTCTTGTTTGCCGTGGCGGCTGGGCTCGCCAATTTGCCGGACGGGTGGCCGTGGGTCGATGGCCTGGGGAAGGTGGTTTTCTTGCTGGGCGCGGTCGCCTCGATTCACACGGCGATCTATTTGTGGGACCTGTTCCTGGCCGTGGGGAAACGGGGCATGTTCTTTTGCTGCTGTTTGGGATGTTTATCCCCATTTCTCGTGCTTCCTTTTGTGTGGCTCGTGCCGTGGAACATCCTGCTGGGCGTGGTAGCCATCGTGTGGACCTGCGTCGCCGCGTTGGGTCTCACGGTGGGGGCAAGAAGAAAACGCGAGCTCATTGAGCAGCTCGAGCAGATCTCGGAGCTTGAATATCCTTTCGATTTCTATACCAGCGTTTCGCGACGATTCAGCTCAGAGGCGGCGGTGGAGCTCTTCAATGGGCTGGTTCAGCCGGCCCTCGAAGGTCAAGGGGAGGTCTTGGAATGCTGGTACGCCAGCGAATCGCACGAGGACCCCGACTATTGGGTGGCTCGCATGGACTTGCTGTTCACGATCTCCGATATCCACCTTTTGCTGGATATTGACAGCAGCCCGGCGACGCGCCACGAAGTGAAGCTTTCTCACAAGCTGGTGCTGCGCCCAAACTCAACTTATCTGCGCCTCATCTTCCCGGAACATCACGATATTCACCTGGCGTATTCCGTGCCGTTTTGCATCCATATTTCGAGGCGTGGACCCGCGTGCCGGATCAACTTTGCCATGCGTCGCGTCAATATTCGATTGCGCTCGGCTCGCGATATCGAGGCGTTCCCCGAAAGACTGGGTTACGTGATCGGTATCGTCAAAGCGCTGCGACTCTTGAACGCCGAGCAGATTCGCCAGCGTGGCGGGAGCATTCTGAATGCCTCCTGGCAGGCGGAGGATTACGGCAAGCTGATGGCGTTTCATGCGGCGCGTCGCCAGCTCGCGATGCTGCTCGGGCCCAGCGGACGTGAGGCTTTGCTGGAGCTGATGGAGCGTATCGACCCACTCAAGAAAGCACAGATTCGGCGACTGAACTCGATCACTCAAAGGGTCTTCGAGGTCGAAGCCACCGGGAGAACGCCATCACTTCGCCTGCTCTACTCGTCGATGCGAGACATGTTCTACCACGGCGCTTCGATCGACGGAGAAGCGCCCAAGAATCAACGGCTTTTCTTGAGCGCGCTGGCTTCGTCCCTGGCGGCGTTCTTCGCGCCGTTCGGGTGGTTCTATCTGAAGCTGCTCAGTGCGGGCAGATGGCGGCGAGCCAAGATGAAAGCGTATGGCGGTGGCGTCTAGCGCAGAATCTCGTAGTGCGAGTCTGGTTGAGCGTGGCCTCGACCCGGTGGAGCTTCGGCATCACGGCCCTCTCAAACGTCTTGCCCCTCGAAGGTGTCTACCGATCCGAAGAGCCTGACGCTGGACGACCCCGTGCTAGGATCTAAACTGTTGGGTAGCTGCAAAGGAGACGTCATGGCCTTCCCTCGACTAGACAAAAGTGCACTCCAAATCACCAGCATCGACGATGCGGACGAGGAAGAAAAACGGTATTGGCACGCTCAGACGCCTCAAGAGAGGCTCGCAGCGGTAGAGACCTTGAGAAGGTTGAACTTTGGTGAAGAAGCAGCTACCGCAAGACTTCAAAGACTTCTTGAAGTTGTTGAACGCGAATGATGTCGAGTACCTACTGATCGGAGGATACGCCGTCGGCTATCACGGCTATCCGAGGTCCACGTACGACATGGATATCTGGATCGGCATGAGTCCGCAAAATGCCGACAAGATGGTGCAGGTGATGGAGGAATTCGGTTTTCCGGCCGAAGAAATCTCGCCGGAGATGTTTCTGGCAGAAAACTGTTTGATTCGCCTGGGCGTCCCACCCGTGAGGCTCGAGATCTTGACCAGCATTTCCGGCGTCGACTTCGAGGAATGCTACCGAGAGCGAGTTGTCGGCAGCGTAGACGGTGTCGAAGTGAGCATAATCAGCCTCCAAGACTTGCGTAGGAACAAGCAAGCAAGCGGCCGCTACAAGGATCTGAATGATCTGCAACGTTTGCCGGGCTAGCCGCGGCAGTCGCGCCCCTTGGCGCAGCTAAGAATCGAGCGGATTCGTGATCGGAATCATCTCGAGATCCGTCCCGCGCTTCAGCGTCAGGAAGGCGTTCCGGCAGGTGGAGCAGTCGGTGACGTGAATCCGCGCTGCTACGACGTCCAGCTTGCGGCCCCTCCCCCACAGATCGACGAGATGCAAGGCGTCTTTCAGATCCATGACGTCTGAGATGCGCACCATGAGATCCCAGATGTTCTGGGCGAGCTGATCGCGGTCTGGCTGGCTCAAGTCGTCATCGAGCTTTTTGAGAGAACGCTCGATGGACTTGTGGATCTTGCTGCGCTCCGAGGTGTCCATCCTGCGGGTGGGGACGCGCGGATCCTCGCCGCTCTTGGGCAGTCGAGTCGGCGGCACGGGCTCGTAGCTCGAGCTCGAGGCGACGGATTGGATGCCGGCGTGGAAGGCCGGGCTGCTCTTGCTCGCGGCCCGGACCCCTCGGATCAGTCTCGCACCGACACCGGACGCCCGAGCAAACCACTGGAACCCGATCGCGGCGGCGGGCCGTCCGAAAGGAGAGCACAGCAGTGCGAGGCCAGCAAGAAGAAATGTCCTTCGCAGCATGGAGCCTCCTTCTCAGGACGGACGAGATCCATCGGGACCGAGGCAAATCGCTGGATCTCACGGACGCGGTTGAGCTTGCAGTGTAATCCAGTTTGTCGCTCGAGAGGTGGTCATCGGGCTCGTTGTATCGTTTTCGGTTTTGCTCTGCCCGTTTGACGGGTTAGATACGCAGCTCGATGAAGTGGACGTTGCCCGCTTCGTCACCGGAGACGGTCACAACGGAAGAAAGCAGACTCGGCCGTCCCATTCCTCGGCACGGCTCGCTCGGACAACCAGCTCCAGCTCTTCTATTGCCAATATGGCCGTTGAAGTTCTCGTCGGCAAGAAGCCGCAGACCGCCAGGCATCTAGTGCAAACGACTCTCGAGCTTCGCCTTCAACCCGTCGACGGGAAAGCGTTTCTTGAATTCTGCGCGGACCGTCCGAGCTTCCGCCCTGCGTCGCTCCAGGTATGCCGCGACCTCTGGCTCATGGCGCAGATAGTAGGCAATCGTGGCGTAGACGTCCGCGATCTCGAGCGCAGAGTAGTCTTGAACGATTTGCTCCGGCGTATCGCCGTTACGGTAGGCGTGCACCAAGGTGTCGAGGGTGACGCGCGTTCCAGCGATACGGATCACGCCATCTTTGTCCGTGGCGAGGACAGTTGGGTCTTCGGGTAGTAGTTCCGCCATGATTGCGCTCCGTCTCCTAGAAGAACGTAGCACAGGCGTCGTCTACTCTAAGTCCGACGGCCGGCTCGTGGCTACGCAGAAAGGCTTCCCGGAGGAGACTGGAACTGAAAGGCATCAAAAGTCGATTCTGGGAGCGCTTCGCCCGAGGTGCTGGATCGATTCGCTGGGAGTTGGGAGTTTGCTCACGCTGTAGCTACGATAGCCACAGGAGATCATGACGATGGTTACTGTGAGCACCCGAGTCCTGAAAGATCAACTGTCTAGCTACCTTCGCCGTGCTGAGCGCGGAGAGAAGATCGTCATACTGCGTGGTGACAAACCTGTGGCGGCATTGGTGGCGTTCGCTGAGGTCGGTGAGCAAGACGAAGCGATGCGTCTTGCCATGCTCGAAGCCAGGGGGTTGGTGAAACGGCCTCAGCCGGCAGGTGATCGCAAGCCGTTTCGAGGGCCTACGGTGCTTGTGCGAGGCAAGCTGGCATCGGAGGTGGTTATTGAGGATCGACGTTGATCGTATTCCTCGACCCCTAGTGCGCTCGCCGAAATCTACGGCGATGAAGCGAGGACAAGGTCCTCAGCGCCGAGATCTAGCGGATACGCCGACTGGTCGAGACTACGCTCGACCTCAAACCTGCCCGCTTTACCCGAAGTAGTGGCCGAGGATCTTGGCTGCGTCTTTTGTGGCTGCGATCTCAGCTGGGAGGCCGAGATTCGGGTTGCCGTCGAGGTTGAGCCTCTGCAGCTGAGTGAGCCCGCTCATCTCGGGAGGCAGGGCCGAGAGGTTGTTGTTCTGGACGAACAGTTTTTGTAGCTGAGTCAGCCGACCGATCTCGGCAGGCAGCTCCCGGAGCTGGTTGTCGTTGAGGTTGAGGACCTCCAACTGGTCGAGGTTTTGGATCTCAGGCGGCAGCTCCGAAAACTGGTTGTGGTCGATATCGAGCCGTTTCAGCTGCTTGCATCGCAGCAGCCCAGCCGGCAGCGCCTCGAGGCCTGTTTCGCCGAGCCAAAGCTCTTGCAGCCGGGGCAGCGTGAAGACCTCCGCCGGTACGCGTTCGAGCGGATTGAGGTCGAGGACGAGTTTCTCGAGCTGGGTGAGTCGACCGATCTCGGGAGGCAGTGTGGAAAGCCGGTTGCCGGATAGGTAGAGCTTTTTCAGCTGGGTGAGCTTGCAGGCCTCGAGAGGGAGCTTCGAAAGGTTTTTGTTGTTGAGGTTGAGATCCGGCAGCTGCTCGCGTCCAGCCTGCCGAATGTACGCTAGCGCTAGTTCTTCCGCTTTGATTTCCAAGGCTAAAACCTCCATTGAGATTAGCGACCGTAGGCCGATCGCTACCTATCCCGAGGCGGATGCCACCCAGCCTCGATCCACCTGACGCGTGCGTGCACCAGCACGGGACGGTTGAGATGGAGCGCGATCACGGTAGCTCGGCCGACTGCCGTGAGGCCGGCGATTCGGGCTCCGGAATCGATCCACGAGAAATGCTCGCTCCACACCTGGAGCCGCGGGTTGAAGAGAGGCACAACCTGGCCGCTCGCAGGATCTTCTGCCGTGGTTCGATCGCCTTTGTGCCGATTACAGAGCGAGCACGCTAGCCATAGGTTGTCCAGTGTCGTCGATCCGCCGCGCGATTCCGGGACGATGTGTTCGACCTCCATCGGTGTTCCAACGATCGCCTCCGACGTTCGACAGTACCCGCAGCGGTTGCTCGCTTGCGCGGCCAGGGTCCGCCGTAGACCTGCCGGAACGTAGCTTTGACTCATCCCAAACCGATCAGCTCGGCCACATCAACTCGGCGTAACCAATTCTGTGACGTCGTGCCCGCGGCTCTTGAGCAGAGCGGCCGCTTCAGCACGCAGCAGCAGGAAGCGTTCATAAGCACGGGTCAGCTGGCCCAACGTATCCTCTTCCGTTCGACTCAAGCCCTCGCGCTGCTGCTTATGATTGAGTGTCTCGAGCTGTTCCGCGGCCTGACGCGGGAGATGATCGCGGGCGACCGTCCACAGCGCCTCGTCTTCGAGCCTGGGCAGCTCGGCAACTTCCGCCGCCAACGCTGGCGGCAGCTCTAGCGATTTCGGGCCAGCCGCCTCGACCGTTGCGAGCAGCTCGTCTTCCAGGCTATGGCGCTTGTCCTCAGCGCGCTTCCGGAAGTAGTCGTAGAGCGAGGCGTCGAGGTGAAGGGTAACGGCATGAGCACTCATCGGTTCTCCAAGGTGGGGCAATTGTCGGGCGTCTGAGTAACCCCAGTGCTCAAGATTATCACCTACTCATCGAGCCCCCTCGGCTCCTCCCTGCGTCTGGTCCGCTGCGTCCTTTTACCAACTGCTCCGACTACTCCTATGAAACACAAGACGTTCAACCACTCGACGAAGGAGCAAGATCATGACGGATAGCCAAAGACCCGCAACCAAGTTCTCTGACCCCAACCCGACTTTCATCCTGACGACCTCCCGCGTCTACGTTCCGGGGGCGCAGCCGGCCGAAGCTGACGTGACAGAGACCGGCTCCGGTGGCTGTTGCAGCCCGGCAGCTCGGCAGGCGACGGCGACGGCGACGGGCTGCTGCGGCACGGGCTTGGAGGAGTCGACGAGCCGCTGCTGCTGAGACGGTGCCACAGACCCGGCGCACGAACCCTGAGACGGTGCCACAGACCCGGCGCACGGGCCCTGACCCGGCGCACGAGCCCTGAGACAACGAGACATTTATGGGAGACGGAATCATGGACGATACGCAGCGAACGGTAGCCGTTGTTGGGGCGGGGCCGATTGGCCTGGCGACGGCGGCGAATCTGGTGGAGCGCGGCTTGCGGCCGCTGATTTTCGAGGCGGGACCGAGGATCGCTTCGAGCGTGAGGGATTGGGGTCACGTGCGGCTGTTCACGCCCTGGTCGCATCTGATCGACCCGCCGAGTCGACGGCTGCTGGAGGCGCGGACGGATTGGCGGGCGCCGGATCCGGACGCGGTGCCGCTGGGACGCGAGCTGGTGGAGCAGTTCTTGGAGCCGTTGGCGGCGCTCGACGGCATTGCCGAGCGCATCCGCCTGAATCATCGGGTGGTGGCGGTAGCGAAGGAAGGGCACGATCGCATGAAGAACGGGATGCGCGAGGAGGCGCTGTTTCAGATCGTGGCCGAGACGCCGGACGGGTCGCGGCGCTTCCGGGTGAAGACGGTGATCGATACGTCCGGCACCTGGACGACGCCGAACCCGCTCGGCGCGGGTGGCGTCATGGCGGACGGTGAGGCGGAGCATCAGGAGCGCATTCGCTATGGCATTCCGGACGTCTTGGGCAGCGAGCGCGACCGCTACGCCGGTAGGCGGACGCTGGTGGTGGGCTCCGGGCATTCGGCGATCCACACGGTGCTGAGCCTGGTGGAGCTGGCCGAGCGTGAGCCGGCGACACGGGTGGCGTGGGCGGTGCGCAAGACGGATCCGCGGCAGCTGTGGGGCGGCGGTGAGGCGGACGAGATCGCCGAACGCGGACGGCTCGGCACGCGGGTGGCCGAGGCGGTGCAGCGCGGCGCGGTGACGCTGCTCACCGGGCTGTCGATCGCGGCGGTGCGCCCGCATGGCGCTGATGAGGATGGCACGGACGACGGCGCGGGCGTCGAGGTGGTCGACGTCGACGGCACGGCGCAGGTGGTGGTGGATGAGCTCGTGGTGGCCGCGGGCTCGCGTCCCAACCTCGAAATGCTGCGCGAGCTGCGCCTCGAGCTCGATCTGGCGACGGAGTCCACCCAGCAGCTCGGGCCAGAAAGCTCAGAAGGCCGGAAGCCAAGGGCGCCATATCCCTGCCTGTGAGGGTGCGAGGAACATGTGTACGAGTATGTT
>JBCCEE010000145.1:0-16837 GCA_039030415.1 Acidobacteriota bacterium | reverse complement strand
GGGCCGGGCACCCGCCCGAGCAATCTGGGACGGCATCTGCAGGATCGCGGTCTGCGCAGGGATGTGGTGGTCCCGGGTATGGCGATCGAGCTGGCCGAGCTCGACCCAATCGATAGGTCCGACGCAATCGATTCGCTGGACCCAATCGATTCGTCCGACCCGGCCCCGCCCGGCGGCCCCGATAGCTCGATCACTTGCGAGCGCGTCTTCAATCAGCGCCAGCTCGGTTTGTGGGTGGAGATTTTTCAGCGGGTTTTCGACCTGCCGGCGCCGGTACCCGAGCTGTTTCTCTCAGGCTTTGGTCGCCTGGGATTCGATCAGCCAAACGTCCGTCACTATCTGGCCACCCTCGCAGGTGAGCCCGTGGGTTGTGGCTCGATGTTCGGGGTGGCGGGCGTTGCCGGCATCTACAACGTCGCCACCCTGCCGCAGGCCCGCGGGCGCGGCATCGGTTCGCTGCTGGTGACGCGACCGCTGCGTCAAGCGCGCGAGCTCGGCTACCGGATCGGCGCTCTGCACGCCACCGAGGCCGGCTTGAACGCCTACCGACGCCTCGGCTTTCGCCAGGTGTGCGAGATCGAGCGCTACCTCTGGTCGGGTTGAGCTCCGCTGGGAGAAGGTGGCAAGCCGGCGCCAAGCTTGTAGACTAGGCGACCCTCGAGACGCAGTGGCGGCCCAAGACGTTGCTCGCCAGCTTTGAGATTACGGGGAGCCGCCGCTATGTCACATCTGATTCAGCACCGTATTCAGCCCTGGCACGCTCTGTCTTTCCAGGGCGCGTTAATCCGTCGGACCGCTCGCCTACGCAGGTTCTCGAGCCTTCTGCTGATGCTGGTGCTGTCGGCGCCCCAGGCCTTCGGCGACGACGCGGTCCATACGTCCGACGCGGCGCACGACGCCTTTCGCAGCGAGCTGCGGCGGGTGATCGCCGAAGCCCGCGACAGCGTTTTCCCAGCGCTGGTGTCGATCGGCGTGGTGACCGTTCAGTACAGCGGCGGCAAGGAATTCAAGGGCCGCAGCGTCGGCAGCGGCACCATCATCTCGCCCGAGGGCTACGTCGTCACCAACCAGCACGTGACCAGCAACGGACGCAAATTCGTCTGCACGCTGTCCGACAAGCGCGAAGTCTCGGCGCGGCTGGTGGGGGAGGACCCGCTGACCGATCTGGCGGTCCTGCAGCTCGACACTGACGAGCTCGAAGAGCCGCTGCCGGTAGCCCGCTTCGGGGATTCTGCGCGGCTCGAGATCGGCGACTATGTGATGGCCATGGGCTCGCCCTTTTCGCTGTCGCGCTCGGTGAGCCTCGGCATCGTGTCCAACACCGAGCGCGTGTTCGCCGGCGGTTTCGGCAGCGATGATATCGAGGAGATGGAGCTCGAAGCCGGCCAGCGTACCGGCCTCTTCACCCGCTGGATCCAGCACGACGCGGTCATCAGCCCCGGTAACAGCGGCGGCCCACTGGTCAACCTGCGAGGCGAGATTGTCGGGGTCAACGAGCTTGGCGGCAGCACGTTGAGCTTCGCTATCCCAAGCAACCTGGCGGCGCGCGTCACCGACGCCTTGATCGCCGACGGCGAGGTGGTGCGCAGCTGGGTCGGGGTCAGCTTCAAGCCCATTCAGCGCACCGGGCTGGAAGCCGGCGTGCTGATCAGCTCGGTGGTGCTCGACGGTCCGGCCGGCGCCGCGGGCGTCGAAGCGGGTGACGTGCTGCTGCGTCTCGACGGCGAGCCGGTGACCGTCAGGTTCGTCGAAGAAGTGCCGCTGCTCCTCGACCGCATCGCCAGCCTGCCCATCGGCACGTCACTGGAGGCGGTGGTGCAGCGCGGGGGCGAAGAGATCACCGCGCGGATCATCACCGCCAAGCTGGCGAAAGACCTCGGCAAGCAGCGGGTGTTTCCCATCTGGGGGCTGACCGCCCAGGCCATCACCGAGAAGATGGCGCGCGAGTGGCGTCTGGACAGCACGGCCGGAGCGATGGTGACCGGAGTGCGTCGCGGCGGCTCGGCCCAGCTCGCCGAGCCCCCCATCGAGGCCGCCGATATCGTGCGGTCGATCGACGGCCGACCGATCGCCGGGCTGGACGATTTGATCGCGGTCTACGAAGAGCTCTACCAGCCTGCGCGAGATCCCGAGGCATCGGCCGAGCGGCCGGGCGAGCTGCTCTTCGAGCTGGCGCGTCGCGGCACCAATCGGCTGGCGATCGTGTCGCCGCGCGAAGACGACGAAGACGATCCGCCGCGCGAGCTGCCCAAGGCATGGATCGGCGTAGCCACCCAGCCCGTCGTTCCCCGGCTGGCCGAGCACCTGGGGCTGGAGCGCGGTGGCTTCCGGATCACCCGCGTCTATCCCGAGACCGAGGCGGCAGCGGCCGGGCTCGAAGTGGGGGACGTGATTCTCGCCGTCGATGACGAAGCGCTGGTCGTCGCGGGGCGGCAGGACGCGGCGCTCCTGGCGCGCCGCGTGCGCAGCCTCGAGATCGACGGGGTTACCGACCTGACCGTCCTGCGCTCCGGCCAAACCCTGGAGATCCCGGTGCGGCTCGAGCGCACCCGCCTGGCCAAGGACGAAGCCCGGCGTCACGCCGATAGCGACTTCGAGATGTCGGTGCGAGAGCTGACCTTCTTCGATCGCGATGAGAACCGCTGGGATTCCGACGTGCGCGGCGTGCTGATCGAGAATGTCGATCCCGGCGGCTGGGCCGGGCTGGGCGGTTTGCGCCCCAACGATCTCGTGCTGCGCATCAACGACGAGCCGATCCGCGGGCTGAAGAGCTTCCGTCGCGTTCTCAAAGAGATCAAGCGCGAGCAGCCATCGCGGGTCGTCATCGTCGTGCTGCGAGGCGTAAAGACCCACTTTCAATACCTGGAGCCCGAGTGGACACCCACCTCCGACTAGTCTGTTGCCGCTTGATGATCGCGACCTGCGTCGCGCTTCTGTTCTCGCCTTCGGTTCGACTCGAAGCGCAGGAAGTCAATCCCTACGTGTCGCTGGCCGCCAAGGGCGAGATGCTGGTCGACGTCACCTTCGTCCTCAAGGTCAAGATGACCGGAGGCGGCGGAGACCGTGAGGTCGAAGGCGAGACCACCTGCCTGTTGATCGGCGCCGACGGCCTGGTGCTGTGCTCCAACACTGAGCTCGGCGGCTACATCGGGCTGATGTCTCAGCTGATGGGTCGCGGCACCGGCTTCGATATGACCGCGACGCCGCGCGAGATCAAAGTCGTCGTAGGCGATCGCACCGAGGGGCTCGATGCCCAGCTGCTGGCCCGGGATACCGAGCGCGACCTCGCCTGGGTCCAGATCGACGAGCTACCCGCGGAGCCGCCGGTGGCGTTTCTCGATCTCTCGAAGTCGGCCGAGCTGGGCCCCGGGGACCGCTTTTATCGCCTGCGCCGCCTCGACAAGTTCTTCGGCTCCGCACCGATCGTCACCGAAGGCATCGTCGCCGCGCTGCTCGAGCGCCCGCGCAAGCTGTTGATCGCCACCGAGCCGGGTAGCGGCGGCTTCGGCCTGCCGGTGTTCACCGCCGACGGCCGACTGGTGGGCGTGACGGTCACCCAGATGCCGGCAGCCGAAGATCAGATCAGCGGCGCCTTTTCGGGCGGCATGTCGTTCCTGAGCTCGGCGGCCAAGCTGCAAGACATGATGGGCGGGCTGATCATGCCGGCCGCCGACCTCGCCAAAGCGACCCAGCTGGCCCGCGAGAGCTTCGCGGAAGACGACGAGTAGAGAGGGTGGCTGAGAAATCCCCCCTCGATCCCCCCGTGGTCAAAGGGGGGAAGCCAATCCACTTGCTTTCTGGCCCTCCCCCTTGGGAAAAGGGGGAGCTGGAGGGGGATTCTCTGCCTCCGGAACGATCGGGGATGATTCAGTCCCTCGTTACCTGCCCGCCGCCGAGCCGTCGACGCTCGAACCCGATAGCAGCGCGCTGAAGTCGGCTCCGCGCTGCCGCGCCACCGCCAGCGCCTTGTCGAGCTCCGGCTGCCTGCCGGTGGCTTGGGCGGCGATCGCCAGCAGCAGGTAGGCCTCGGTGGAGCGGCTGCCGCCGGGCTCTGAGGTGTTGCGGTCGAGGCGCTCGAAGGCGGCTTCGAAGTCGCCGCGATGGATCTCCAGGCGAGCCCGCAGCAGCTCGAAGGCATTGACGAAACGGCGCGCCTCGGAGCGCGGCAGGTCTTTGCTGCCCGCCGCCAGGGCTCGCTCGGCGCTGCGCAGCTCGGCGGTGGCGGCCTCGCGGTCGCCGCGGTCGAGCCGCCAGCCGCTAAGGGTGAGGTGGAGGTGGGCGTCGAGCAGATGATCGGTCGAGCCGAGCGGTGAGCGGGCGGCTAGGGCGCGGGCCATGATGTCGATCGCCTGCTCGAGCTCGCCGTTAGCCGCGAACTCCTGAGCGTGCAGCATCAGCATACGCTTGGGATGACGCCGGCGATCCAAGAACTTGCCGAAGACCTCGCGGTCGCGGTCGAGCCAGAGGCGCCGCGGCGCCTGCTCGATCTCCAGCTCGAGATCCGTGCGCCGGCCCGAGATCACCAGCCGTCCGACGAGCGCCGGCTGCGGAGCCATGCTGCGCGCCGGTCGGGATTCACCGACGAGCAGAATCTGAAACGGCACCACCAGCTCCGAGTCCTCGACGGAAAGCTCGCTCTCGACCCGTCGCCGCTCGACGTCGAAGGTGCCGTCGGCGGTGGTCACGATGCCGTAGCGGGTGCGCGACGGCAGCTCCTGGCGAGCCTGGATACGCACCTTCCACTTGCCCTCGGTCAGCGGCTCGAAGGCATAGTCGTAGTAGATCTCGGGTAGCCCGGTGCCGAAAATGAACTGACGCGCGAAGGCGTCCAGATCCGTCGAGGTGATCACCTCGAGCAGATCGAGGAAATCGCTGGTGGAGATCACCTTGCCGGTCGTCGACTTGACGAGCGCCGCCAGGGCCCGCAAGAAGTCTTCCTCGCCGAATTTCTGGGCCAGCATCTCCAGCACCAGCGCGCCCTTGCGGTAGACGATCGCGTGGTAGGCGTCTTGCGAGCGGCTGGAGAACAGCCGCTGGCCCAGCACCAGCGGGCCTAGTGATTCGATCGGACGACCGTCCTCCAGGGTTGCCGTCAACTCCTGCTGCCAGCCGGTGATGGGGCCGACTTCCGGCTGCAGACCGCGCCTTCGGGCCCACAGCAGGGCGGCATAGTTGGCCATCGCTTCGCTGATCCACTGATCGCGGTAGCTGCGCCAGCCGACCAGGTGCCCCCACCACTGATGGGCGATCTCGTGGGCCACCACCGAGCTGCGATCCTGCACGCCGAGCAGGGTGCCGAAGACCCCCCAGTCGGCCAGCAGCCGGCCCGACAGCGTCACGAAGCCGAGCAGCGCTTGCGACGTCTGGCGCGGTACGGTGACGACCACCAGCTCGTCGAGCGGATACGGGCCGAAGAGGCTCTCGTAGAACACGAGGGAATCGGCGATGGTCGCGACCAGCTTGTCGGGGACGCCTTCGGGGGCGTCCGCGAGGGTGGCGGGATCCAGCGCCAGGTGCAGCTGGATGTCTCCGGCTTTCAGCGACCAGACGTCGAACAGGCCGATTTCGAAGCTGAAGCCGAGCGCCGGCACGTCGAGCTTCCTCTGCTGCCAGCGCAGACCGTCCGCCTCCCCGGCAGCGACCTCGGTGCCGCTCGCCAACAGCCTGTGGGAGTGTGGCCAGTGCAGGGTGACGTCGTAGGTGGCGCGCTCGTTGGCGCCGGTTCTCGGATACCAGCCGAGGTTGTTGCGCAGCGCCAGATCGCGGTTCTTACCGGGGTCGAAGAACGTGCCCTCACAGCCCAGCTCCAGAATCAGCTCCGAGCCTTGCGCCAGCGGTTTGGGCAGCAGCACGTTGACGTCTTTGCCTTCGCGCAGGTAGAACAGCTCGACGCCGGTGCGGTCCGTCAGCCGCGTGATCTCGAGGTCGCGGTGGAGCTCGAGGCGCACCACGCGCCGGCCGCCGCTGGCCACCCGCAGCGTGACCCGGGTCTCGCTGGTGAGCCAAAGGCGGTTGGGGTCGACCCTGACGTCGATGACATAGTGCTGGGGCTCGAAACTTGGCGATCCGGCGCGCGGCGTGCCGTCCGCGGCCTGCAGCGGGGCCTGGATCCAGCTGTCCCAGCGCCCTAGCGTGGCGATCTCCAGGCCGGTGAGCTTGCCGCGCTGCTGCTGCTGGTGCAGGTAGCGGGCGAAGCTCTGCTGGCGCTCGGCGCTGACCTCGAAGCGCACGAACTGGCCGAGGTTGATCTGCTCCTCGGCGGCCGGATCGACCTGCAGCAGAAACGGGCCGAGCGATTCGCCCAGGAACCAGCCGGCGAAATAGTCCTCGTAGAGCGGGTCGCTCAAGGCGTCGAGCAGGATGCCGGTCTCGACGCCGAGGGTACGGCGCTCGGGACTCTGGTTCCATTTGGCGTAGCGCTCGGCGGCTCGCTGCAGGACCTCCGGGGCGACGTCGGTCGCCGCGGGACGCAGCAGAAGGGAGCGGGCGGCGGCATTGCGGGCGATCACGAAGACCGCCTCGGTGAAGGTCTCAGCGAGCCTACGGCTGCCGGTGAACAGCTCGAGCTGTCCGGCTTCGATATTGTCCGGTGGGTCGAGGCTGGCCTGGCCGCGGCCGATGAACACCATCTCGGTCGCTTGTCCGGCAGCGGTTCGCACCGGGAACAAAACGCCTTCGGTGAGATCCAGGGTGGCGAAGCCGGTGCTGAGCCGCAGGCCGGAGGGATCGAGCGGATGCTCTAGGTCGACGGTAGCCGAGCGCACCTGCTCGAGGAGCGCTCGAGGGTCCGGAGACGCCGTATCGGGCTGCGCGATCGACTGATCGGCCCAGCCGACGGCACAGAGTACAGCCAGGCTGACTCTGATGGCGGTGCGGACCCACGTCGCGGCATGAACGGAGGGCACGGATCCTCGGATTTGCGGTCTCAGCTGGCGGTCTCGATGTAAGGAACAGCCTCGATGGAGGAAAAGCAGGCTCGATCCGCCCTGCGCAGACCGAGAACACGGCCCAATGATCGCATTCGGGCGAGGAGCTGGCAACGTCAGACTGCGCTTTGCTCGAGACGGAGTCCACGCCACTTGCGGCGCGCCGGGCGGTCTGGAAAAGTGAGGGAGTGAATGACAAGCGAGCCAAGCCCATCCGCATCCGACTGCGACGCGGGCTCACCGTTCTGACGATCGGAGTGGTCGGCGGTCTGCTGACGTCGTACACGGGGTTTCTCCTGCTGCTGATCTGGCAGGACACCGAGCCCGCGCAATCCCCGGTCTGCTGCACGACGCCGGCCGACTGGGGCGCCGAATACCGTGACGTCGAGCTGGCCAGCCATGGCGAGACGTTGGCCGGATGGTACCTGCCGTCGCGCAACGGTGCCGCGGTGATTCTGCTGCACTCGGGCGGCATCCACCGCATGGGAGTCGAGCGCGAGGCGCGCGTGCTTTCAGCCGAGGGCTACGGCATCCTGATGTACGACCGCCGAGCCCACGGCGAGAGCACCGGCAGCGTGAATTCGGGCGGCTGGCAGGACCTCGAAGACATGCCGGCGGTGCTGGACTTTCTGCGCCAGCAGAGCGCTCTCGACTTCGAGCGTCTCGGCATCTTCGGCACGTCGATGGGTGGCCAGGTGGCGCTGCGGGCCGCCGCCAAGCATCCCGAGCTCAAGGCCGTGATGGTCGACGGCCCAAGCCTTTGTGGTATTCGCGATCATCTGCCGTTCTCGCAGCTGTCTTGGAAGTACCGTTACTGGCGGGTGCTGTCCTGGCTGGCAGCGCCGGTGTTCGAGCTGCGGCTCGGCATGCGTCAGCCGCCCTCCGTGGTCGACGTCATCGCCAACATCTCGCCGCGACCGCTACTGTTGATCTCCACCGACGCGCTCGAGACCCGCGTCGTCAGTCGCTACTTCGCCTTCGCCGAGCAGCCCAAGACCCTGTGGCAGATTCCCGAAGCCGGCCACGGCGGGGGTTTCGCGGCCCGACCCGAAGAATACGCCCGTCGGCTCGTGCGCTTTTTCGACCGGACTCTGCTGCGATCCGGCCCGCGCCTATAGCTCGTCGCTGAGAGGCCGAGCTGAAAAGAGGGTCTCTGCACGGTGCAGACACCGGGATTGAGCGTCGATTGCGGTCTCGGCACGGTGCAGACCGTACGATTTTGCCTCGATTCGGGTCTCTGCACGGTGCAGACACCGGGATTGAGCGTCAATCGGGGTCTCTACACCTTGCAGAGACCGCGATTTTGCTTCAATTGGGGTCTCTGCACCGTGCAGACCGTGCAATCGAGGCTCGCGCCAAAGATCTACTAACTTTGATTAGAAGAATCGGCGTCTTGAGGGTAGAAAGCTGATTGAGGTGGCCGCTAGCGCTTCCTCGGCCAAAGGGCGAACAGCCACAGCGGCGAAAAGACCACCAGCTCGAACAGCAGCACGCGCAGGCCCCACCACGAGAATACGCCCATGCCGAGGGGAGAGACCGGCAGCGGTTGCCAGGGCGAGAAGAAGCGCTCCGTGGAGAGCGGCCACAGCAGCGCGATGCCGCGGCCACCGTCGGTCAAGGTGTCGAGCAGCCCGTGGCTTACCGCGACGCCACAGGCCAGGACGGTCGTAATTCCCCAGGCCCAGCCGGCGATTCGGCCGAGGCAGCCGGCCAGTATGCCGAGCAGCAGGCCAGCGAAAATCGAATGCGAGGCCCCCCGATGGCCGTAGGGGGCGTCATAGGGAATGCCAAACGAGAAGCCGATCAAATCCGCGTCGTGAATCGCCGACAGCGCGGTGAACGCGACCATCGCCACCACCGGCGAGCGCGCCGCCTGCCACCTGCTGTGCAGCCTACCCGCCGCCATCCCGACCGCGATGTGACCAAGCCCCGGCATGGACTGAGCCTACTGGAGCCGGCGGTACTTCTGCTCGACGAAACCGCGCATCTCCCGGAGTCCGCGGTGAATGTCGCTGCGGCCGAAGCCGATGCGGAAGTGGTCGGTGGGGGCGGGCAGCAGCTCGGAGCGGTAGACGGAGGCGGGGAGGAGCAGGACGCCGCGCTCGTTGATGAGGTCGCGGCAGAAAGTCTCGACGCCGCCTGCGCCGCGGAAGCGCGGGAAGGCGATGCAGCCGCCGTCCGGTGGCGACCAGTCGAAGAGGTCGGGGAAGTCGGCGAAGAAGGCGTTTAGCTCGGCGAGGTTGGAGCGCATTAGCTGATGTTTCTGCTCGAGGATCTGCTGGCGGTTCTCGAGCGCGATCAACGCCAGCCGCTCGCTCGGCGCCGAGTTGCAGATCGACAGGTAGTGCTTGGCGCGCTCCAGCTGGCTCAAGACCTCGCGGTCCCTGCAGGCGATCCAGCCGATGCGGAGGCCCGGCAGACCATAGGCCTTGGACATGACGTTCAGCGACAGACCGCGCTCGTAGAGATCGGCCACCTGCGGCAGACGCTTGCTGGCGTCGAGCTCGAGCAGGCGGAAGACCTCGTCGCTGAACAGATAGATGCCGCGCTCGCGGCATAGATCGACGATGGCCTCGAGCGTGGCGTGGGGCAGCAGCGCGCCGGTCGGGTTGTTGGGCAGGTTGAGCGAGATCAGGCGGGTGTTGGGGCGCAGCGCGGCGATCAGCTCGTCGAGGTCTAGCTGCCAGCCGGCGTCGGCGTGCAGGGCGACGCCGCTGACGTCACAAATGTCGAGCGGGAGGGTCTCGGCCGCCTGATAGTTCGGCACCACCACGATCGCGTGGTCGTCCGCCGACAGCAGCACCCGCATGGCGGCGTAGATGCCTTCTTCAGCGCCGGCGAAGCACACGACGTCGGCGGGATCCACGGTGTCATAGGTCGCTGCGATGGCCTCGCGCAGATCCGGCGCGCCCCAGGTCTCGGTGTAGCCCAGCCACAGCTCATCGAAGGCGGAGCGCTGCTCGGGGGTGGCCAGGGCGAGCAGCTCGGAAAGCCGCATGCTCTCGACGTCCGATGCCGTCATGTGGATCTTGGCCTGGAACTCCCACGCGGAGAAGTACACCTCGAGCTCGAAATCACGCATGCCAACACCTTCGGGCGGATGAACGTTCGTGCGATGCACCGAAGCGGCTGATTGTAGGGCAGAACCGTGTCGCAAAGTTCTACCGCTACGCGCTCTCCCCGATGAACCCACTCGACGAGGAGGAGCGATGCGTAAGACGAACCGGCAGGGGATTGCGAGACAGGCCGTGGTTTGGCTGTTGATAGGCCTCGGAGGTGGCGGGGCGACTCCGTCGCTGGCTGATGACGTAATGCAGATCTCGATCGCGGCCGACGGCATCGCCGCCCCGGCGAGCCTCGGCACCGCCGCCGGCTTCGGCGGCTCCCGGCGTATCAGCGCCGACGGCCGCTACGTCGTCTTCGAGAGCAGCGTCGGTGATCTGGTGCCGGGAGCCAGCGACCGCAACACGCTGAGGGACGTCTTCCTGCTCGACCGCCAAACCGGGAGGGTCACTCTCGTCTCGCGCGCCGCAGGGGCCGTTACCACCGCAGCCGATGGCGAGTCCTACGAGCCGGTGATCAGCGCTGACGGCGCTTGGGTGGCGTTCCTCAGCTCGGCCCCCGATCTGATTCCGGGCATGGTCGAGAACAACACCGCAGCCGAGGACGACGTCTTCCTGTGGAGCCGCGTGGGCGGCACGATGACCCTGGTCTCGCATGCGGCGGGTCTACCGAGCCAGACCAGCGAAGCCAACAGTCTGGAGCCCAACCTCTCCGCCGACGGCCGCTTCGTCGTCTTCCAGAGTCTGTCGCAGGACTTGGTGACGCAGCCCGACGCCAACGGCAGCGACCACGACGTCTTTCTCTTCGATCGCCTGGCGCCGGCGGCGAGCAACGTCCTGCTGGTCTCGGGTAGCGCCCAAACCGGCAACGGACCGTCGCTCGCCCCCGCGCTCTCGGGGGACGGCGGCTGGGTAGCCTTCGTCTCCCAGGCGACGGATCTGATCGTCGGCACCGACGCCAACGGCACCGATGACGTCTTTCTATGGGAGCGCGCCCAGGCCGGCAGCCCGGCGGCCCTGAGCCTGCTATCGCACGTCGATGGTGATCCCACCACGGCCGGCAGCGGCCGTTCGCGCTCGGTCAGCATCTCGGCCGACGGTGGGGTAGTAGCGTTCGAGAGCGCCGCCGACGATCTGGTCGCGGCCAATGACAGCAACGACACCGGCGACGTCTTCGTGTGGCGGGCGAGCTCCGGCACGCTCGCCTTGGCTTCCCACCGGATCGGCGATCCCACGACTTCCGGCGACGACACCTCGGGTCCGCCGATCGTCTCGGCCGACGGCAGCGCCGTGGTCTTCGAGTCGGTCGCTGAAGACCTGGTCGGTGCCGGCGGCAATGACGGCAATGGCAGCGAGGACGTCTTTCACTACGCCGTCGGAAGCGGCACGGTGAGCCTGGTGTCCCACGTCCAGGGGCTGCCGCTAGAAACATCCGATCGGGGATCGCGGCTGCCCTCGGTGAGTGACGACGGATCGCGGGTGATCTTCGAGAGCTTCTCCTCCGACTTGACGATCAGCACCGACACCAATGGCGATCGCGACGTGTTCGCCTGGCAGCAGGCAACCGGTGGCGTGAGGCTGCTGTCCCGCGCCGTCGGACAGCCGGCAGCGGCGGCCGACGCACCGAGCAGCTGGCCCGAAGTCTCGGGCGACGGCACGGCCACCGTCTTCGAGAGCCTGGCCAGTGACCTGGTTCCGGGCGCCCCCGGCGGCCTGTTCGTCGACGACGGTTCGCCCGACGTCGCGCTGGCCGTGCGCCGCGTTCCGCTGCGCAACCTCGGCGCTCACAGCCGGGCGTTCGACGCGACGGTCGACCGCGATCGACGCCAGATCTCGAGCGGCGGGCTCTACGTCGTGTTCGTCAGCGAAGGGGCCAACCTCGTGCCCGGCCAGCGCGACGTCAACTTCGGCGCCAGTGACGTCTTCCTATTCGACGCCCAGACCGGCGTCACTATCCTTGTGTCCCACGTCCCCGGCCAGCCTCTGACCACCGCCAGCTCGTCTTCAGAGCTGCCGGAGATCTCGGCTGATGGCGCCTGGATCGTGTTCCGTAGCCGTGCGGTAGATCTCGTCACGCCATCGCTACCGCGGCTGTTTCGCAACCACATCTACCTCTATGAAGTCGCGACCCGCAGCGTCCGCCTGGTGACCCACGTCGATGGGTTTCCGACCCTACCGGGCAACCGCACGTCGGACGAAGCGCGACTCAGCGCCGACGGGCGCCGCATCGCGATCGGCAGTGCCGCTTCCGATTTGACTCCAGGCGTCGACCCCAACACTACGCTGAGCGACATCTTCCTCTACGACGTCGCCAGCGGCACCATGACCCGCGTCACCAGCTCGGCCACCGGCGCCTCGACCCGGCCGGTGATCGACGATACCGGCGACCACGTCGCCTTCGAGAGCACCGGTGATGATCTGGTGACCGGCAGCGACGTCAACGGCACCACCGACATCTTCCTGTGGAGTCGTGCCGCGGGCACCACCCAACTGGTGTCGCACACCGACGCCGGGGCGGGCTTCGCCGGCAACCAGAATGCTTCGCAGGCGACGATCAGCGGCGACGGCAGCCGGATCGCCTTCCGCACCCGCGCCGATGACATGCTGGCCGGCGGTGACGCCAATGGCACTCAGGCCGACGTCTTTCTGTTCGAGCGCGCTACTGGCGTCGTCACCCTGGTCTCCCACGCCGCCGGCAGCCCCGGCACCACCGCGGACCGCGCGTCGAACAACCCGGTCATCAGCCCAGACGGTCGGATCGTCGCCTTCGACAGCACCGCGACCGACCTGATGTCGCCGCCCGAAGCCAGCCTACTGGCCGACGTCTTCCGCTACGACGTGACGGCCGGCACCCTCGAGCGGGTGTCGTCGACGCCGGCCGGTGATCCCCCCAACAGCCATTCCACCCTGCCGTCGCTGAACGGCAACGGCGAGCGCGTGGCGTATTCGAGCACGGCGCAGGACATCACGTCCCTCGCCGACCCCAACGGCGCCTTGCCCGACCTCTTCCTATTCGACGCGGCGACGGGTTCAAGCGCCCTGGTGAGTCGGCGGTTCGATGGCACCGGCTCGGGCAACGCCACCTCGGAGCGCGCCCAGCTTTCGGACGATGGCTCCGCGGTGCTGTTTCGCAGCGTCGCGGGGGACCTGATGGCGCGGGTCGACAACGCCAGGGATCCGGGCGATGTCTACCTCTATACGCCGGCTCCGACGGCGGTCGACCTCGGCGTGACCCTGTTGGCCACTCCCGGGCAGGTGATGGCGGGGGCGCCGATTACTCTGGAGCTCGACGTGGCCAACGCTGCGGCGCCGCCAGCGACCCGTACCGTCGCGGTGCTCGATCTGCCGGACGGCGCGGCCTTCCAAAGCGCTAGCGGTAGCGGCTGGACCTGCCGAGCCTACGATCCGACGGTTGTCTGTGATCTCACCGCGCCATTGACCGGCAGCGCAGCGCAGCTGCAGGTCGTTGCCCAAATGCCGGTCTCTGCCGGGCCGTGGACGGTGCGTGCCGGTGTCAAGTCGCTGCCGCAGGAGCTGGATCCGACGGACAACGTCATCGAGCTGACGCTCACCGAGGCAGCGGCCGACTTCGGCGACGCGCCAGCGCCCTTTCCGACCCTGCTAGCGGACGACGGTGCCCGCCACGGCATCGTCGGCGTGCTGCACCTGGGAGTTACGGTCGAAGCCGACGCCGATGGCCAGCCGGAAGCCAACGCCCTTGGCGACGACAGCGACGGCCGCGACGATGAGGACGGCGTGAGCTTCCCGCAGCCGCTGCTGATCGGCCTCAGCGCGTCGATCGACATCGTGGCGTCGGCCTCGGGCCGGCTCGACGCCTGGTTCGACTGGAACCGCGACGGCGATTGGGACGATGCCGGCGAGAAAGTCTTCGACGGCATCGCGGTGTCGGCCGGCCCGATCTCCTGGCCCCTAATGGTGCCGGCGAGCGCGGTCGCCGGTGATGCCTTCGCGCGCTTCCGCCTGAGCAGCTCCGGTGTGGCGTCGCCGACCGGCCCCGCCGCCGATGGCGAGGTCGAAGACTATGCCGTCTCCGTCGTCGCGCCCTCGAGCCTGGCCATCGCTGGCGTCACCCTGGCCGAAGGGGACGCCGGCACCACCCCGTTCCGCTTCACGGTCAGCCTGACGCCGGCCTCGAATGTGGCCGTTGGAGTCGACTTCGCCACCCAGAACGGCAGCGCGGACGCCAGTGACTTCCAGGCGGTCGCGGGCAGCCTGAGCTTTCCGCCCGGGACCCTGCAGCAGACCGTCGATGTTCAGGTGCTGGGAGATACCCTCGAAGAGGGCGACGAGAGCTTTGGGGTGGTGCTGTCGAATCCCACTCAGGCTGTCGTCGCGGCCGCCGTGGGTGTCGGCACGATCCTCGACGATGACGATCAGGGGGCGCCAGGAGTCGCCGCGATCGAGACCGGGTTTGGCCTGCCGATCACGGACTGCGGTGATCTGCGCCAGACTTTCCGCCGCCTGCGTCTCAGCTTCGATCAGCCGATGAACGACCCGCCCGGGGACTCCGACGTCGACGACGTCACCAATCCGTCCAACTACCTGCTGGTGGCGGCCGGGCCGGACGCTGAATTCGCCACGTTGGCCTGCGGCCCGGTGCAGGTCGACGACTCAGCCGAAACCGTGCGGGCCGTGTCGTGGCGTCCCGATACTCGCACCGCCGAGCTGACTCTGGCCGGAGTGCGCTCCAATGGCTTCTACCGCCTGTTCGCCTGTCCGGATCTGCGAGACCCCGCGGGCAATCTGCTCGACGGCGACGGTGACGGCATGGGCGGCGACCCGTTTGTGCGTGACTTCCGGCTGTCCAACGGCAACCTCTTCGTCAACGGCCACTTCGACGACTGCCCGGTCGAGCTCGATCCCTGGGAGATCGTCACCGTCAGCGCCAATACCGTCGTTGCCGGCAGCGAAGACGTTCAGGATTCCTCGCTCTCCGGTTCGGCACAGTTCCAGGTATCCGAGTCCGCACCCGTCGCGCTGCGCCAGTGCGTACCGGCGATGGCCGGCAGGAGCTACCGGCTGATGGCGTCGGCGCGCTTCCAGCCATTGGCCGACGCCACCGCCAACCTAACGCTGGGCTGCGAGTTTTTCGACGACACCACCTGCGGCGGCAGCGTCCTCAACGAGCTGATCAGCATCCAACCGCTCGGGCCGGGAGGCACCGTCTGGGAGGGCTTTGAATTCCTGCTCGAAGCGCCGCCGCAGACCGCGTCGGCGCGCTGCCGGGTCGAGGTCGAGCCGGACGACACCGGCGATCCCGGCCTCGACGTCGACGTCGACGATCTATCCCTGGGCGAAGGCCCGATCTTCGCCGACGGCTTCGAATCCGGCGATACCTCGGCCTGGGATACGAGTGTCCCCTGAGCTCCGATTCGCGGATCCGACGTCCTTGATCGAGTTTGTGGCGGGAAATCGCATCTGTAAATGACGTGCCCCGGCGAGATCAGCAGCTGCGCCGGCGATTTCCCACTCGATCTTTTGGCAGGAGGACGAGACGATGCCCATTTTGTGTTTTGTGACCCGGCACTCTGAGGTAGTGAAACGCTCCGCGGGGCTCAGCCTGATGCTAGCCGCATTGGCGATAGGTCCCGCCTGGGCGGTGCTCGCCACCGAGCTGGTGCCCGAAGCCGGCCCCATGCAGGTCGGTGAGCTGGTGGCCGAGCGATACGACACCGCCCACCCCTACATCGGCCCCGGCACCAAAGAACCGGCGTTGATTCTGACCCACGAGATTCACCTCACAGGCGCCACCTACATCGCGCCGCATTTTTCGCGTTTTGAGCTGGCTGAGGGCGACTATGTGATCGTGCGCTCGCCGGACGGTCGCCGCAGCTGGCGCTATGAAGGGTACGGCAAGGGGGAGCTCGGCAGGACCGAAGGCTTCTGGGGCATCCACATACCGGGTGACCGGCTGTTCGTCGAGCTTTACAGTCAGGGCACCCACCAGGCCTACGGCTACACCATCGACCACGTGGCGCGGGGCTTCGCGCCGGACGTGCCGGTGATTCCGGAGGCGGTGTGCGGTATCGATGACTCGGACTGGGCGCAGTGCTACTCAGGCACCGAGCCCGAGATCTACAGCGAGTCACGAGCCGTGGCGCGTCTGCTGATCAACGGCACGGCCCGCTGCACGGGCTGGCTGGTGGGCAACGAAGGCCATCTCTTCACCAACAACCACTGCATTTCGACACCGCAGGCGGCGGCCAACACTGACTTCGAATTCATGGCCGAAGGCATGTGCGGCGAATTCTGCGCTCGCGGGGCCTGCCCCGGCGATATCGTGACGACCATGTCGACCCTCGTTCAAACCAATGGAACCTTCGACTACACGCTGCTATTGCTCGACACCAACCCCACCGACACCTACGGTTTCTTCCAGCTGCGTGAGACCGGGCCGGTGGAAGGCGAGCGCATCTATATTCCGCAGCACCCGCGGGGTGAAGGCAAGCAGATCGCCGTCGCATCGACCCATCCCAGCGACGCCAGCGGCTTCGGCGAGATCGATCGGGTGTTCGTCAACGGCACCGCTACCCTCGGCACCTACTACGCCGACACCGCCGGCGGCTCTTCGGGCTCACCGATCGTCGGCTATGACGATCACTGCGTGGTGGTGCTACATCAAGGTACCTTCGGCTGTACCGGCCTCGGCAATACCGGCAACGTAATCGATCAAATTATCGCGGACCTCGGGCCCAACCTGCCCGAAGCCGCCCTGTGCAGCCCCAGCGAGATCTTCTCGGACAGCTTCGAGACCGGCGACACCAGCCGCTGGTAGGGCTTCGTTGGGTCGGCCGGCGAAACCTAAAGGAGAGTGCATAGGCTCTTTCG
>JBCCEE010000144.1:0-16904 GCA_039030415.1 Acidobacteriota bacterium | reverse complement strand
CGCGAGCCAGGCGATCAGGAGCGAGGTCGAGGCGAGTCTCGGTGGCCGCATGACTCGCGATTGTAGCGAACCCCGAGGTAGCGATCGACGACTTCGATGGCCTGTGCTTGAACGCATCCGTCGGGCCAGCGGATCTCGGCCACCACCGGTCCGTTCAACGCTCCGAGACCAAAGTGCAGGCGCAGATCCGGTTGCGACAAGAAGCTGCCGCCGCTAGTCACTTCACGGACGCCCAGGAGGCGCCTCTCGGCATCGCGGAGCATGACTCGAGCGCCGATCGCCAGGGGATTCGCGGGCCCGCCGTGGAGGCGCAGGCCGAGCCAGTGGAATCCAGAGTCGCTGGTATTCTCCAGCAGCTCCGGCGGCGCATTCGTGTGGGTCACCAGCAGATCTAGACGCCCGTCGTCGTTCCAGTCGCCGACCGCCAGACCACGACTGACCCCGGCGCTCTTCAGGGCAGGTCCTGCCCTCTGGGACACATCACGGAAGACGCCGGTCCCGTCGTTCTCGAACAGCTGATTCGGCTGTTCGTAGCTCACCGCCGACTCGAACAGCTCGACGTTGTCCAGCAGGTGGCCGTTGGCCACCGCGGCGTCGAGATCGCCGTCGTTGTCCATATCGAAGAAGCCGACGCCCCAGCCGACCCGCAGATACGAGGGGGCGGCCAGGCCCGCCTCGCTGGTCAAATCGTAGAAGGTGAGATCTCCCCGGTTGAAGTAGAGCGTGTTGGTCTCGAAGGCGTAGTGGGTCATCAGCACGTCGAGACGGCCATCGCCGTCGACATCGCCGAGATCGAGGCCCATCGACGACTCGGCACGGCCGTCGCGGTCGAGGGCGAGCCCGGCTTCCAAACTCCGGTCGACGAACCGGCCGGTGCCATCGTTGACGTAGAGCCGGTTCGGCGTCTCGTCGTTGGTGACCACCAGATCCTGGTCGCCATCGCCGTCGAGATCGCTGATCGCTACGCCGTACCCCTTCTCTTCGCTGCCCTGGGCGATACCGCGCGCCGCGCCGTCTTCGATGAAGCGGACGGCGCCATCGCGCACGCCCTGATTGAGATAGAGATAGTCGGCCTGACCGTCGAACACCGCGGGACGGCAGTAGCTGGCGAGGTCGCGGGCCGCGTCGCCACACCTCGGATTGCGCGCGTAGCTGAACGCCACGTAGTTGACGACATAGAGGTCGAGATCGCCATCACCATCGAGATCGGAGAAGGCGCAGCCCGTGCCCCAGCGATCACCGGCGACGCCCGCCGCCGCCGCGATCTCCTCGAAAGTGCCGTCCCCCCGATTGCGAAACAGCCGGTCCGCGCCGTAGTTGGTGACCAGGAAATCCACGTGCCCGTCAGCGTCGACGTCCCCCACGCACAGGCCCATGCCGTAGCCGGTGTCGCCGACGCCAGCCGCGTCCGTGACGTCGACGAACCGCCCGTCGCGCTGCTCGTACAGTCGGTTTTGCGGGGCGGCAGCGAGCTCCGAGCCCGGTGTGGCGGCGCCGTTGACCAGATAGAGGTCGAGGTCGCCGTCACCGTCGAAGTCCAGCCAGCCGCCGCCGCTGGCCGACGTCTCGACGTAGTAACGCTGGCCCGAGCGACCGTCCTGATGCACGAAGTCGATCCCGGAAGCCGCCGTGACGTCGCGAAACCACCCGCCGCTCGAGGTTTCTCGAGCCGTGCCCGACGGCGGCTGTTCGGAGGGCGGCGGGCCGCAGCTCAAAGCGACGCAGCAGAGAAGGGTGCGGCCCAGCTTCATAGCTGGTGCTTCTGCCGGAAGGTCTCGAGTGCCGGGTCGGCGACCGGGGCCGCTGACAGCAGCGCCACGAGGGATTCACGCTCACCGGCCGCCAGCCACACTTCGGCCAGGGCAAGCCGATAGCGGGCCGACCACGGCGCGAGCTCGACCGCCAACCGCAACGCCGCGGCGCCCTCGGCGGCGCGCTGCTCGGACAGTGCGATCATGCCCTGGATGTGGTGCAGCGGCGCGGACTCGGGATCGACGGCCAGGCCGGCAGCCAACCAGCGGCGCGCCGCGTCGAAGTCGCCGGTCTGCCGAGCGACCTCCGCCTGTAGGGTCAGAGCCCCGAGGTGCTCCGAATGACGGTCGAGCACCGCCGTCGCCAGCTCGCGCGCCACGAGCGTTCGCCCGGCGCGATGGAACGCCTGCGCCAGATCGAACAGCAGGCCGGCTCCGACGTCGACGTCAGCGGCCAGCTGACGCGCGACGTCTGCGGCTCGTTGCGGCTGCCCGGCCGCCAGGTGGGCTCGGGCCAGCCGAGCCCGCGGGCGCGCGGCGAGCCCTCCCGGCTCGCCAGTCAACAGAGCGATCTGCTCGTCGAGCGTCATCTCTCCCGCCGCCAGCCAACGGCTGGCGCGGTGCCGTTCGAACGCCTTGCGAGCGGCCTCCTCCTGCCCCAGCTGCCCGGACGCGGTCGCCAGCAGGTAGCTGGCCTCGGCGTGCAAAGGATCGATCGCTATCGCCGCGGCGGCCTGCTCGACCACGCGCTCCGGCTCGCCGAGCCGCGCATGGAGCTGAGCCGCCAGCAGCCGCGGCGCCAGCTCATGCGGAGCTTGCCGCAAGGCGACCTGCAGGTGCTCGAGCGCCACCTCGGGCTCCCGATCCCGGTAGAGGCGAGCCGCGAGCACGCTACCCTCGACCGAGCCTTCGAGACCGGCCAGCGCTTCGAGGGCCCCAGCCACATCGCGGATCCGGTAGCGGCAGCGAGCCAGCCGCAGGCGGATCTCGTCATCTCCGGGGCTCTGCTCGAGATAGGTTTCGAAGGCGTCGATCGCCTTCGAGAAGCTGCCCTCGCTGCCCGAGCTCCAGGCGAGCCCGAGGCCGCGCCACGATTCGAGACGCTCGGGATGGGCTTCGAGATCCGCCGCAAAATAGACCCGCGCCCACTCCGGCCGGCCGGCCGCCAAGGCGTTGCGTCCCCGTTGATAGTCGAGCTCGGACTCGGCCGGCTCGGGACCGCAGGCCACCAGCGCCAGCAGCGACACGACCGGCACCAGCCAGCGCCTGAACCCACTCGACATAGCGTTGGATTGTATCGTCGGCCCTGCCGAGGAGAGCCTGGCCAACGAAGATGGCTGCTTTCCGCCGGTCTTCCAAACCGGTAACGTAGCTGCCCCATGACCAACGACCGGCGCTTCCCCCTCGTTCTCGCCTGCTTCGTGCTCTCCGGGATGGCCGGGTTGATCTACCAGACCGCGTGGACGCGCCTGTTCGCGGTAGCGTTTGGGACCTCCGAGCTGGCGGTGGCGACCGTCCTGGCAGCCTACATGGCGGGGCTGACCGCTGGCGCGGCCCTGGTCGAGCGGCGGCTCCACCTCATTCGACGCCCGCTGCGGCTCTACGCCCTGCTAGAGCTCGGCATCGCACTGGCAGCCCTGCTCGTGCCGCCCGCGGTGCGGCTCTCGAGCCAGCTTCAGGTCGCCGTGCTAGGCGGGCTCGAGGTGCCGCCAGATGCGGGCTCGCTAGCCTCGGCGATGTTTTACCTGGTAGCTGCGTTCGTCATTCTGCTGGTGCCGACGGCGCTGATGGGTGCGACCCTGCCGCTGCTGGCGCGCCACGCCATCCGCCGCGACGCCGAGGTCGGCTCGCGCATCGGCCTGCTCTATGCCGCCAATACTGTCGGCGCCGCCCTGGGCGTCGTGCTGGCGGCGTTCGTCCTGCTGCCTCGCATGGGCCTCGGCGCGACCCAGCTGGTGGCGGTGGCGGTCAACGTGCTGGTGTTCGGTCTCGCTCTGCTGCTGACTCGACCCGGCGAAGCCAGCGCCCTGACGGAGGCCAAGGGATCCCGCGAAACGGCCCCAGTCGCAGCGGACCGTCCGCCCAACACCGAGGCCGCCCCGGCGAAAATCCTCGTCGCCCGCTGGATTCTGCCGCTCATGCTGATCTCGGGCGCCGTGTCTTTCAGCTGGGAAGTGCTGTGGACGCGTCTGCTCAGCCATCTGCTGGGCGGCAGCATCTACGCCTTCGGCACCATGCTGGCCACCTTCCTGATCGGCATCGGCCTGGGCTCGGCGGTCGCCGCGCGCTGGGCGACCGACGCCCGCCGAGCCGGCGTCGGCTGGGTCGTGGCCCAGCTCGGCATGGCGGCCACTTCCCTGACCGCCTTCCTCGGCGTCGAGCGTCTCACTGCGCTGTCTCGCCTCCAAGCACCGAGAACCGGCCTGAGCATGGCCGACCCGAGCATGGCCGGCCTGGCGATGGAGAGTCTGAGCCACGGCAGCCTGCTGCTAGCGGTGACGGTGGCGGCCGTCACCCTGCTGCCGAGCGCGCTGTTTCTCGGTGCAACCTTCCCCTTCGCGGTGCGCCTGCTGGCTGGGGATGCCGCGCATGCCGGCCAGGCGAGCGCCCGCGTCTACGCCTGGAACACCCTCGGCGCCATCATCGGCGCGATCGCCACTGGCTTCGTGGTGCTGCCGGGCCTGCGCCTCGCCGGCACGGCGACGGCGGCGATCGCGCTCAGCCTGGCCCTGGCCCTCGCCGCCTCGCTGCTGCTGCACCCCAAGCGCTTGATAACGGCGACTGCCGCGGCGATCGGCCTGGCCCTGCTTGTCGCCTGGCCACCGTCGACGCCGTGGAAGGTCCTGCGCACGACGCCTCTGAGCGGTATCCAATGGCCGGGCGAGGTCGCCTTCTACGGCGTCGGTCGCAGCGCCACGGTGATGCTGCTCGACCAGGGCGATGAGCTGCGAGTGACCACCAACGGTCTCCCCGAATCTGCGATCCAAACCGTCGGCGCACGCACCGGACGCTACGCTATCGCCCACTGGCTGGGGCTGCTGCCGATCGTCAGTCGCCCCGAATCCAGCTCGTACCTGGTCATCGGTTTGGGCGCCGGGATCACCCTGGAGGCCATTCCACCGACCGCACGGGAGATCCACCTGGTCGAGCTCGAGCCGGAGGTGCTGCAAGCCAACCGTCTCGTGGTCGATCGGCGACGTCACGATCCGTTCTCGGATCCGCGCCTGCAGGTCCACCTCAACGACGCCCGCAGCGCCCTGATGTTGAGCGACCGACAGTTCGACGCCATCGTTTCCCAACCTTCCCATCCGTGGACCGCCGGCGCTTCGCACCTGTTCACCCGCGAGTTCTTCGCCCTGGTCAGCGATCGCCTGAATCCCGAAGGAGTGTTCGTCCAGTGGGTCGGCATGCGCTTCGTCGACCCCCCGCTGGTACGCTCGCTGATGGCGACGCTGCTGGACGTCTTCCCCCACGTCGAGCTCTATCGGCCTCCGCCCGGCGGCGGCCTGCTGTTCTTGGCTGGCAAGCAACCGTTCGACATCGCGCGTAGCGCCGAACGCGCGCTGCAAAGGGGCGGCGAGCGCTGGCGCGACCTCGGGGTCACGATGCCGGAGGATCTGTTCTTGGCAAGGGCTCTCGACATCGAAGGCGCTCGGAAGATCGCCGAAGGCGCTCCCCTGATTACCGACTCCCGCAACCTATTGCAGACCGACTCTCCGCGGTTACTGCGCCGGCCGCCCGACAACCGTGCACTCAACGCGATGCTCAGCGAGCACGACCCGCTGCCGCGCTTGGCTTCCGACGATTCGGCGGTGGATAGGTCACCGGTGGTCACGGTGCGCCGCCTGATCTATTTCCAATTCCTGACCCGGGCGCAACGCGTCGCCGAGACCATTTCGGAGCCGGCCGCCCGCCAAACTGCCCTAGCGTTGATCCAGCTGGCGGACCGCCAGAAAGCTCAGGGCCTCGCTGCGCTACGGGACGTAGCTATAAGCACGCCAGGCCCCTCCGAAGCGCTCTTCGGCTGGATGCTGGCCAAGCAGCCCACGCTGCACACACAGCCGCTGCCGCCGGAGCTCGAGCAACGCATCGCGAGCATTCCGCTCGCCGCCGCGGTCTTGGAGGGATGGCGCTTGGTTCGCGTCCAGAACCCGCGCGCCGTGCGCCGCCTGGAGCCCGTTCTGGCCACGGCCGAGCCCCGCCACCCTCTGTTCGAGGCCGCCACGCGCTTGCGCATCTTCTGGCGCCAAGGCAGCCAAGACCCCGACCTGGCTAGCGAAGCGCTCGAGCTGCTGCATCCGCTGCTGGTGGTTCGCATTCGGCTCATGCCCGGTTTGGTGCAGCGGGCTACGCTCGCGAGGATCGCGGGCCAGAATGAAATCGCGTATGCCAGTCTCAGCGAGCTGAGTCGCCTGAAGCGCCCCCGCCCCAGCCCGGCGCTGGCGCGGCGAGGGCTGCGCATCTTGGAGTCTCTACCGGACACCGCGCTCGACGCAGCGCGCCGGGATCGGCTCGCCGCTGACTTGGAAAAACTCGCCCGTCCCCAAGTCTTTTAGGGATGCAGAGCGCGCACCAGTTCGGCCCGCGAGAATTTCCAGGCGGGAACGAACGCCGCGAGTAGAGCTACCGCCATCAGGCTCGCGACGCTCACGCCCAAGACCTGGAGGCCGCTCGACTCGACGCCATAGAGCACGGCCTGCAGAACGCGCAGCAGCCCTACCGAAAGCACGGCCCCGAACACGGTTCCGATGGCGATCAGTCGCGCTCCCGAGCTCAGGACCAGCTGCTGCACTTGACTCGGACGCGCCCCGACCGCCATGCGGATGGCGAGCTCCCTGAGCCGCTGATTGGCGGCGTACGAGACCGCCCCGTAGATGCCCCCGAGGGCCAGGATCAGGGCGATTCCCATGAAGATGGTCGCCAGCTCCGCCACCACGCGGAGCGCCGATAGGGACTCGTCGAGTCGTGAACGCATGGTCTGAAAATGAAAGATCGGCAGGCCGGGATCGAGCTCCCGCACCAGCTGCCGGACCGGCTCCGACAGGCCGAGCGGATCGTTCGGGCCATGTAAGACGACGGTCAGGCGCCCCTGCGGCTGCTGCGCCAGGGGAACGTAGACGCCTGGCCGCGAGGGACGATCGAGGCCGTCGTGCAGCACGTCGCGAGCGACACCGATCACCGTCATCCAGGCGTCCGGACTGCGATGCCCGCGACGCTTGAGGCGCTGGCCAATGGCGTCCTGCTCCGGCCAAAAGCGCCGGGCGAAGCTCTCGTTGACGATCACCACCCGCGCTCCCGAGGACTGACCGTCCTGCGCGTCAAAGGCTCGACCGCGCGAGAGGGGAATGCCCATCGTGTCGAAGTACCCCGGAGCCACGACGCGGAACAGCGACACGGCCTCCCCCGCTCTCGGGGCGACGGACTGCTCACCCTCTACGGCAGGTCGATCCGAGCTCTCGGTGACGAGGACGGCGCCGGCCGGCCCACTGAGTGGCAGCGCCGAGACCGAGCTGGCCGACAGCACCCCTGGGAGGCCCGCCAACCCCTGCTGGAGCGCTTCGTAGAATCTCACTGCGGACTGGCGATCGGACGACGGCGGTAGCTGCAGCTCGAAGGTCAGCAGATTCTCGGTGCGAAAGCCGGGATCGACCTGGCGCAGCTCGAAGAAGCTACGCAGCAGCAGGCCGGTTCCGAACAGCAGCGCGACGGCGATCGCGATCTCGCCGCCGACCAGGGTCCGCATCAGGCGCTGGCTCTTGCGGCCGGGTGAAGCGGCCGCGGATCCCAGCAGCTCTCGCACCGGCTTGCCGGTGATCGGCAGATAGGGAGCGATGCCCGCTAGCAGCGCGACGCCCAGGGACAGCATGGCACACAGCAGCAGGACGCGGCTGTCGAGCTCGGGCCTGGCCCAAAACGGAATGCCGTCGCCGATCGACGCCATCAGCAGACGCAGTCCGGCCGTTGCCAGCACCCAGCCGAGCGCTCCGCCGAGCGCCGCCAGCAGCAGACACTCGACGAAGACGTGCCTGAGCATCATGAATCGACTGGCCCCGAGCGAGCTGCGAACGCCGAACTCCCGCAGCCGGGTCAGGGCGTGAATGAACAGCAAGCAGGCGATATTGAAGCAGGCTATCGCCAGCACGCAGCCGACGAGGATCCACAGCGCCAGCACATAGGGCTTGGCCGCCCCCAGGTAGCGCTCGTGCAGCGAGCGGACGACAGGAATCACCTCGTGCTGTAGCTTGCCGGCCGCTCGGCGCCCCTGCTGGATCGTCTCCAGATCGGCCTGGGCGGTAGCGGGCTCGACTCCGTCGCGCAGGCGCGCGATCGACGTCAGGTTGTACCCCTGCCAGCGTGCCGGATCCGCTCGCAGCGCCACCCAGAGATCGGCCGCGAGAGGAAAAGCCGCCTCGGGCGGCATCACTCCGATGATCGTGTACGGCTCGCCATCGAGCCTGATGCTCTGCTGCAGCACATCCTCGCGCCCGCCGAAGCGGCGCTGCCAGAGCCCGTGGCCAAGCAGCACGAGATGGGTTTCCCCGGGGCGATCTTCTGCGGCCTCGAACCAGCGCCCGATCACCGGCTGCAGGCGCAGGACGTCGAGCAGGTCGTGGCTGACCCGCGCGCCCTTGACGTGCTCCGGCCAGTCGACTCCCGACAGGTTGAAGTCCTGGCCGCGCAGCACGGCCATCGCTTCGAAGGTCGTCTGGTGACGCCGCCAGCCGTCGAAATCAGTGTAGTGCACCGCCGCCGACTCGAGCTGCCACTCCGGAATGGCGGCGTCGAGATCGACCAGACGCTCCGCCTCGTCGAACGGCAGGGGGCGCAGCAGCAGGGCGTCGATCCAGCTGAACGCCACGGCGTTGCCGGCGATGCCGAGCCCCAGCATGGCGATGATCAGCAGACTCGAGATTCGGTTGCGGCCCAGCGATCGCAGGGCCGACCTGAGGTCCTGGCGTGCTGCCAGGATCACGCCGCCAGCTCGCGCTGCTTGGCGAGCGCTGCTGACACCTTTTGTACCCCTCGCGCTCCCATGTCCCACAGCTTCCGGCCATAGCCATAAGTCATGCGCCCGAGAATGAAAGCCGCCAGTAGGAACATGTAGGTCGAGATCGCGAACTCGGTGGCCGGCGGGGATTGGCCGGAAAGCAGGGCTGAGAAGAATCGGTAGGCTTGCTCAGGATACGCCGCGATGCGGGCGGCGAAGAACGGCAGAATGAACCACAGGAAGAGCCCCCAGATAGAGAAGCTCAGAACGCTGTAGACGCTCAGCACCGAGGTCACCCAGAGCTTCCACGGCAGAGCTTCGGGACGCTTCCCCCTGAGCCGCGCCCAAACGTGCCGCGCGATCCTCCCCGGCTGCTGGCTCAGGTTGTGGACGTTCAGCGCATCCGCGATCATCCAGTAGCCATCGAATTTGAAGATCGGATTGAGCGAAAAGACGCTGCTGCCGGCGATCATCAGGATCGCTACCAGCAGCGGCTCCCAATCCGTCCACACGTAGAGCAGGACGTAGAGCGCTCCCACGATGCCCTGGAAATAGAGCCCGGCGACATCCACGATGACGCGCGACCTGGGGCGCAGCTCCCAAGCCGCACTGACGTCACTGTAGAACACCGGATAGACCAGGTAGATGCCAAAACCGATGGCGCGCGGTCGAGCGCCGAAGTACGAGCAGGCACTGGCATGCCCGAGCTCGTGAAAGAGCAAGGAGATGAGCAGCAGCCCATAACCCAGGGTCAGGCTCTCGCCGGTGAAGCGCAGCGAGACGAAGAGCTGGGGGAAGACCACGCCCGCAATCAGCATCAGACCCAGCAGCGCCGTGGCCGGCCATTGGCGAAAAAAGACGCCGAACAGCGGCGTCAAGCGGTTGACGATCGACTCCGAGATCAAAGGCCAGCGGAGCCAGAATCCGGACCGCGTCAAGCTGTCCTGCTCATCGATGTAACGCAGCTTGGCCACGATCGTGCCGTAGGCCCGTCGGACTTCTTCGGGCTTCGTCTCGGGACCTCCGGGCCGGTTGCTGATGCCTTCGGCAATGGCTTCGAAAGAAACCCCGCTATTGCGATACGCCACCAGGTGGTAGGCGCTCGGCGCCATCTTCACGTACCGCCCGCTGGCGGTGCGCAGCAGGTAGGTGCCGTCGTCGCCACCCTTCTGGATGACGTGCATCGAGATCGCGGCCGCCTCAGAGGGCTCCTGCGGCGATGCCTCGGCAGGCTCCTCGGGCTCAGCGCTCGGTTTCGTCTCACTCATTTCAGATCCACTCAGGGGGCGGTCGCTACGCGCCGGGTCGAGCCGGCGGAAACGCCGTTCTCAGCGGCCACCCCTACGATATGCTGAGCCGCGGCCTGCGGTCCACCGTAGCCGGCAAAAGCCTGCTGCAGCTCCCGGGCTCGCTGCCGGAACTGCTGCTCGGTACGCAATCGGTTGAGGCCCTGCCGGATGTCCGAGCCGGTGACCTCGGCCACCGGCAGAGCGATCGCGGCCCCGGCTTCGACACAGACTTCCGCGACGTCCGGCTGCTCACCCTTGCCGTAGAGGATCAGCATCGGCACGCCATGGGTCAAGGCGCCGAGCATCACCGTCGAGTTACCGGTGCAGACCACCGCGTCGGCCTGGGGCAGCACCCGCTCCTGCGGCACGAAATCACGCACGAGAAAGTGGTCCGAGAGCTCGTCCGGCTGGCTGTCGCAGCGGCCGACGGAAGCCGCCGCCCGCACCTCCTCCGGGTCGAGGCAGGAAAACAGCATCTGCGCTGGATTGGACTGCAGAAAGCTGCGTCCGATCTGGAGGTAGATCAACGGCTTCGAAGGTTCTAGAGCCAGCCAGTCGTCGACGTCACGATGGCTCTGCGGCGGCTCCCACAAACATGCTCCGATCAGCTCCATCCGGTCGGCCATACCGCCCCGAGGCGCCCACAGCTCCGGCACGCTCTGGGCCAGGTAGAGGTCTCCGAGCAGCGACGAGTGCACGAAGTCTTCGTCGACGGGAGGCAGCTGAAAAAGCTTGCGGGCCTTGTTGTAGACCTCCATCATCTGCTGGTACCGGCCCAGGCGGCGCTGCTCGGTGGCGCCCGTCGGCTCTCGAACCACCAGCTCTGGATCGGTCGGCCACACCGGCGAGCCCATGCCGAGCACGACGAGCGGTATCCCGATTCGATCTCGCACGACGACCGGTCCGATGGCCAGGGGTTGGCCGACGAGAACATCCGCCGGAAACACCTCTAGAGCATATTCGATGTGCTTGACTTGAATCGCGATGGGAACGTTGTAGAACCAGGTCGCGATCTCGAAGCTACCGCCGTCCTTCCGCCCTCGCGGGATCCGCCTCAGACCGGCCTCCTCGAGGACCGCCGCGCGCGTGATATCCGTGACGAACGCCACCTCGTGGCCGAGGTCCTGCAGGGCACGAGCCACAGCGACCGCGGAGAAGAGAAAGCCATCGTTGGAGAGCGAGCAGAACAGGAACCTCATCCCGCCACCTCGCTTGCTGACTGTGCGCTCGCGGGCTGTGCGGCCGCTGGCCGCTGCTCCGGCTCATGGCCTCGACAGGCCAGGCAAGCCTTGAGAGCGTAGAGCGTCGTGGCCGTGCGGCTGCCGTAGTCCGGCAGTCGAATGAAGGGCACGCTGGACCAGCTGCCATCGGGATGCCGCAGGCGCTCGAGGCAATCCAGCCCGCGCAGTGCCCTGTGCGCGTCCTGATCCGGCAAGGAGCCGGCGCAGCTCTCGGCCAATCCCAACATGCCTAGTGAAGTGCTGAGCGGATCGCTCTCCCCAGCGTATCCCCAGCCGCCATCTTCCCGCTGGTGCTGGCGCAGGAAGTCTGCCGCCTTGGGGATGCTGCTCGACTCGGGGCGCACCGCCGCCAAAAGGCGCAAACAGACGTAGGTACCGTAGAAGACGCCCCAGTACCACTTGGTCGGCCACGAGCCATCCTGAGCCTGAAAGCTCTCCAGCAGATCGACCCCGGGATCGATCAGATCGGCAAATCTCTGGCGGTCCCACAGCACCAGCGCGTAGAGCAGGTTGGCCATGACCTCGGGATCTGGCCCAGGTCCCCAGCTCTCGCCCCGCAGGCGCGCCTGGGTCTCCTCCAGGCGATCGCGATCTTCTTCCGGGATGATCCAGGTGCAGAATGCGCCGCCGCGCCCGTGAGCGTCGGCCCGGATCACCTCGAGGGCGGCCGTACAATGCTCCTCGACCTCGCCATGAAAACCTGCCCGCAGCAGGACCTGCATCACCTGACCGAGATCGTCGGCGTCCGGCGCCAGCTCGAGGATCGTCGGAAAGTAGCGCCAGCCGCCGACCCGAGACGTGTTGCGTTGGCTCACCAGGTAGCGGGCCTCGCTCTCGATGACCGGCCTCAGCTGCCCGCCCAGCCACTGATCCGCGTCACATAGAGCGTCGGCGATCAGGGCGCGCTGAAAGACGTCCCCGGAGGGCAGCTCGGTCGGCCCCTGGTAGCCTTTTTCACGCCCCATGTAGCCGATATGCTGAGCCTCGCCGAAGCCCAGATGCCATTGATCGACCAGGAAGCCCAGAGCGCCCCAAGCGGTCTCCTCGAACCGATCACCGGGCGCTCGCGTGCCGAGCTCGAACGGCCTCTGCTCACGCGCCCGCTTCAAGTTCTTCTCGACGATCCTCACCAGGTCGTCGTGGAGAGCCGTACACTGCAGGCGCAAGTCCGACATGTCCTGTCGCCATCCCAGGTCGGGGATGTGCGCAACCTGCTGATCCGCATCCTCGAGCAGCGAGATCGCCTTCGCGAGCGATCTCACGGCGTGCCCTTCGTAGTAGATCTTGCGCGCTAGATGCGGCACCCAATGCTGTCGCTCTTCGCGCGGCGGTAGCTCCTGAACCACCTGGGCCAGCAGCCAGGACGGTACGCCAGCGGCGAAATCTTCTTTCCAATCGCACAGATCGTCCCACAGCTGCCAGGCGAAATAATGCTTTTCGATCGACTCTGCGAGCTCGCGAAAATGTGATTCATCATCGCTCAGCTGGGCCAGGCTGGCGGCCAGTAGCCGCGCGAAACCGTTTTTTCCCTGAATAATTTCCAGGGCTCGCGCTTCCGTGTATTCACTCCACGGAAGCTCACCGCGGGCGAACTGCCGCTCCACGAGACAGGCTTCGATAAATTGTTTGAAATAGTTCCGGAAACGACGCCAGAACGAGCCTTCCGGCGGCAGCCACCGATAGAGAATTTGATAGCACTCGAACTGAAAAATCTGAATATGAAAGAAGTCGTGCTCGAGCTCTTTGCGATCGGCCTCTTCGTCGATGACCTTGTCCGTCATCAGGGTGGCGCAGACCAGAAATCTCAGCGCCAAGGAGAGCTCGACAGCGGCTTCGCGAGGCACCGACGGGAAGGCGGCGAGCAGCCGGTATAGCTTGGACTCGTAACACAGATCGAATCGTTCGAGGTGCAGCGGAAAGCCCTCGGGCCATCGGCTCTCGAGACGCTGCCACATCTCCTCGAGCCGGCTCAGCTCCAACTCGTCCGGCTCCTGATACTCGGTGTCCGGCTCCGGATGCTCGGGGCTCTCTTCGACGTCTCGCGCGTTCACCATGGTCTCGATGCCTGCACCTCCGTCACTGCCCGTCTCAGACGTCTCGCTCCGACCGCTTTGGTGACCCGCGTCCGGCCCGGATCGGGCCGGACACGGGACTCATCCTCGAAGGATCATCCGCTGGGGATCATCCGATCAAGGGATCTGCATCGTGCCGCAGCCATCGATCTCGCAGAAGTCGATAGCGCAGTTGGAGACACAGTTGCCGACGCAATTGGTGCCGCAGTCACCGACACAATTGCTCGCACAGTTGGCACCGCAGAGTACACCGCAGTCCGCACCGCAGTACAGACTCAGCTCGGTGATGGTCGCGGCCATTTCGAGGCGAGCCTCGAGCTCTTCGATATCGAGAGCGTCTGCGTTCAGACTCTCGATCTCGAAAAACTCGGTCGGCTGCAGCTCAGCGGCCGGCGCTTCCCGAACGATAGACTCGTCCGGACGCTTCTTACCCTTGTTCGCCATACTTCCTCCTTATGGCTTGGTTGACAATAGGCTACGACTACACGTCGCAGGCCTGCTCGACGCTGACGGGCGCGGGTTGCATGGTCAGGTGGTCGTCGTACGCCTCCGCCACCGCTGCCCTGAGTCGACTCTGAAAACCGTCGCAAAAATTGGTGTGTAAGTTGCCGCTCTTGATCTCGGCCAGCACCGCGCAGCCACCGCCGCAATAGAGTGAGTAGCGGCATTTCTTGCAGACCGGGTTGCTGGTGACGGTGCGCTGCCGCCACACGTTGTTCAGCCCCTCGTTCCAACTGATGTTGCTCTCTTCATCGATCGCGGCGATGCGGATCGACGCATCCCCTGTTTTCTCCCAGCACGCATAGATGTCGCCGAGAGCATCGAAGATGTACATCTTGTTGTGGGCGCCGCAGAAGCTCGCCTTGAGATTCGTCACCGCACCGCGGCGGGTGTCGAAAATGCTGCGCACGCGATCGATCAGGCCGTCGTCGGGTCGCCCGATGATCTTCATGCACTCATGCTGCTCGCGCAGCTTGTCCAGCTCCTTGACCAAGGTCCACGAGGAGAACGTTGTTTTCTTGTCGGTCTTGTCGTTGTTGGCGTGAATCGCAGCGGTATAGGCCGAGAAGTTCTTGTACTCCGACCAGCCATGATCGATCATGACCTGCGCCAGCTCGGGCAATTGATCGATATTGTTGCGGTCGATATTCATCCGCAGGTTGATCTGAGCCCCGAGCTCGAGAGCCATGGTGATGTTTTGAGCGATGCGCTTGAACGACCCCTTGCCGTCGGCATAGATGCGTCGCCGATCGTGCTCTTCAGGGGGGCCGTCCAGCGTGATCTGAATGGCCCCGATCTTCCCCGGTCCGATCAAGCCGGCAAAGTGATGCAGATCGGTTGCATTGCTGACCGCGGTAAAATTCGCCGGTCCGAACGTAGCCGCTTTATCGATGATGTATTCGACGATACTGCGAGTTTCCGCCAGCAGCGGCTCGCCACCAAAGAAAGTAAAATTTCTGGGCACTTCCGAAACGTCTTCAATGCCGTGCGCGAGCTCGATCTCTGGCATGGCAGTGAAGATACGATCCACCATATCGGGAGTCATGATCTTCAGCAGATGGCGGAATTTGGGATTGGTCCGCATGTGATCTTGGAAGCAGTACGAACATCTCAGATTGCACTGATAGGTCGGCATCATGATGTAGCCCGGCATCAGCTGGGTCTGCAGGTGATGCAGCTTGCCGACCATGCCGGCGAAGCGTTCCGACTCCTCTTCAGGGCTGAGAGCGGTGAGATAGCCCCGTTTCTGCAGCACTTCCATCGCCGCATCCGATGGCCTGGCAACCTCTTCGTCGATCTGCTGCTCCGGGCTCCAATTACCATAGAGCGGCTTGGGAATTGGCCCTTCCTGGCAGTTCCGTACATACGTCGCGACCCGCCGTGAGACCTTGTCGTAAGCACCGCTGTAGCCATGGACCAGGAGCATTTTTTCGGGCTCTTCGGGAAGGTCTACATAGATCGTGTAATTGCTGGTACGGAGCATGCGCTTCCTCCTTGCGGTGAATGTCGAGTGGAGTCACCGGAGCTTGGATAGAGCTCCACGGTGATGCACTTGAGAGCGTGAGCTGCCTCGCGAGTATCCAGATAAAAAATTTCTAGATCGCGCGACGACAGGCCAACCGACTCGGGTTGCCGCCACTGGCGGTTGTCGCCAACAAAAGGTTTCTTTAGGGCAGGTGCCCTGCCGCTGGATGGTGCCCGTTCTTTCAGGAGTCGTCGTCAAGCTTTACCCTCCACCCCAACACTCTGGGCCCACGATGTACCCACAAGCGCTGTATTCAAAGGGTCCTTCACGCACGTCCCCCTTTTACAACCAGCTTCTCCTCAATGAGGCTGGCCGTCAGAAACTCCATCTCAGATTCGACGCCAGAGGCGCGACTCGCATGGAAAGAAGAGGCGCAATCTCTGAACGAATCAGCTATGTTTCACGGCAACATAAAGACGCTATCACACAGGACTTATCTTCTGCTGCGCATACCTAGACAGCAAAGCCCGTTTTTTGAACAACTTGCCTTACCTTTATCCGAGGATTTCACCCGAACATCGAGCCCGGTGCGGCCGTCAGAGGCTGTAGTGGAGCGGTTCTAGGCTTTCTTGCCTGCGGCCGCCCTAATTTCAGGCCTGGTACGGCGCTGGATCCAAAAGATCGTTTTCAGCGAATCCCTGTAGTCTCAATTGGCACGCATCGCACGCGCCACAAGCAGCACCCGCTGGTGATGGGTCGTAACAGGTCGAGGTCTTCCCATAGTCGACCCCGAGCTCCAGTCCCCTGCGGATGATCTCTCCCTTGCCCAGCGCGCTCAGCGGCGTATGGATGGTGAGGCCCTGCTCACCCTCGACGCCGCTCCGCGTCGCCAGGTCAGCCATATGCTGGTAGGCAGCAATGTACTCGGGACGACAGTCGGGATAGCCGCTGTAGTCGACCGAGTTGACGCCGATGAAGATGTCGACCGCCCCTAACACTTCCGCCCAGGCCAGGGCGTAGGACAGGAAAATCGTGTTGCGGGCCGGCACGTAGGTCACGGGAATACTGTCAGCCATCTCGTCCGCGGATCGTCCCTTGGGGACCTCGAGATCGCCGGTCAGCGCCGAGCCGCCGAACTGCCGCAGGTCGATCTCGACCACGATGTGGTCTTCGACGCCGAACTGCTCAGCGACGCGGCGAGCCGCCCGCAGCTCGGCCTCGTGCCGCTGGCCATAGCGGAACGTCATGGCGTAGACGCGGAAGCCCTCACTCCTAGCGATCGCCAGGGTCGTCGTCGAATCCAAGCCGCCACTCAACAGGACGACACATCGGCGTGGGTTGTCTTGACTCACTTCAGCTCCATGGCCGCTAGAGAGCGGCTCGATTCCAGGGGGATCGCGGGCGAGATCCTACTACGCTCCTGAGAAAGAGCGGGAGCCAGCCGCCATATCGCGGCTCGCCGCGGGCGCCGGCAGCCAATCTGAGCGTCGATTGCACGTTCCCAAGGGTGCAGAGACCCGGTTTTATCGTCAATCGCGGTCTCTGCACCTTACAGAGACCACGATTTTGCCTCGATCGGGGTATCGCACGGTGTCGG
>JBCCEE010000143.1:0-16919 GCA_039030415.1 Acidobacteriota bacterium | reverse complement strand
CGTGGATCTGACGCCAGCAGATGCTGGCACAGCTCGCTGAGATCCTGGGGAGCGGCAGGGTTCAAGATCTTCGCCGCAGTGGGCTCTCTGGGGAGTTTGGGTTGGGGGTCGAAAAAGGGTTTGGAACCCGTGAGTGCCTCATACAGCACCACACCGACCGAATACCAATCGCTAGCCTTGGATACTGTCAGCCCTAAAGCTTGCTCGGGTGCCATGTAATGCGGCGTTCCGATTCCGCGGGTCGATGAATTCCCCACCTCACCGTACACACACGGGCCGAGTCTCTTGACCAGCCCGAAGTCGAGCAAGACAACGCGTCCCTGCGAATTGACTCGGATGTTCGAGGGCTTGATATCGCGGTGCAGCAGCCCTTCTTGATGTAGCGCGTTGACTCCCAAAGCCAGCTGTTTCAACGCGTTGCGAAGGCGACGGACTTCAGTAGGGTCTGCCGGCAGCACCGAGCTCTCGAAACAAGCTCCTCGGGAGTATGTTGGCGCATCCATCGCCATCTTCCCCCAAGGATCCGAAAGACGGGCGTAGTCCAGAAAGGTCGGACCTTCGACCAGCTCCATCGTGAAGTAACACCGATCTCCGACTGACACCAGGCGATCGAGCTGCACCAGATTCTCGTGACGAATGCCGCGCATGCGACGAAACTCATTCTTGAAGCGGGCCAGCTCACCAGGCTCGACCCGGTGAAGGGTCTTCAAAGCGACCTCCATTCTCAGCTGATGGTCATATACCTTGAAGACATAGCCAAAGCCGCCCTTGCCGAGGACACCTCGAACTTCCTGCCGCTGGTCGAGCCCCAAGAAGCTCTCGATATCCGGAACCCACTCCGGGTCAGCGGCCTTTTCGCGCTCGAACATCGCCTGCCTGTCCTCCGGCAAACCGGCAGCGACAGCGTCGAGTGCTCTGGCAACTCTCAGCCAGCGTCGTGAAACTCCCCGTGTCATACCAGACAACGCGTGGACGGCTCAGGCAGTAGACCATCGAGCTCTGCTTAGAACCGACGCTCGGCCGATTCACCGGCTGCCAGCCAGTAAAGGCCCAAGCTCGACGCCGAACGCCCCGACTCCCGGGGCGCCCCGCTCAGTGGTAACGCGCCGGATTGACGCAGAAACTCAGGCGACAGGCAGCGAAGAAGGCTGGCGGTTCGTTGTCACGCGTGTCGCGACGGGCCAGGTGGCCGATCTCGTGAAGCAGGAGGGATGCCAGGTCGCAGACGTCACGGCCTCGGAAACAGCGCGGGTCTACGAAGAGGAGCTCGAAAGGCGGACGCGCCTGGGCACCGCCGCAGATCGGTGAGCTGCCACGCCACGGCAGCGTAGTAAACGGACGAGCGACGACGAAGGGCGGCGCCTCGGGCGCCAGCCAAGCCTCGAGGTCGACGCCGAGGCCGGCGAAGTAAGCCTGGCAGCTCGGTGTCGTCGCGAGCTGGTCGCGGATCAGATCGGCCGCCTCGTCTACGAGTCTGGCGAAATCCGTCTCGCGCGCCGGTGCCGGCGCTCGGCCGCGGTTTTCGTACAGATCCAGCGGTGCAGCCTCTGCAGCGTAGCCCGCGAGAGAGCTGGCGAGCCATACTGCAAGCGCCATGGCGCGGCGACCCGACACCTGGGACCATGACGCCCCCGAGAAAGACGATCGCGCCGAGCCGGCGGTGTGGAGTGCGTTGGAAACATGCATGGTGGCCTCCTGTCGAAGGATGAGAAGTCCTCAGCAACAGCGGACTCTCACAGGCTACGCCCTGGCTCAGCCAACGGTCGATTGGCATAAATGACGATATTCGCTATGATTCTGCCATGGCAACGCAAACCCCTCAGCGAGTCCATTCCAAGGTCGTCGCTCTGGCCTATGAAGGCTTCGCGGCGTTCGAGTTCGCCGTCGTACTGGAGCTGTTCGGCCGCGAGCGGCCGGAGCTCGCAGAGTGGTACGACTTCAAGGTGTGTGCCCTCGATTCCCCGCCAGTCCGCGGTACCGGCGGTTTCCTGATCGACGGCGAGCACGATCTCACGCTGATCGACAGAGCCGATACGGTGATCATTCCGGGATGGTGCGAATACGAGGTCGAGCCGCCAGAGGAGCTGCTCGAACGCTTGCGCGCGGCTCATGGGCGCGGTGCCCGCCTGGTGTCGATCTGTACCGGCGCCTTGGTGCTCGCCGCCACCGGCCTGCTCGATGGCCGACGCGCCACCACCCACTGGGCGCATATCGACAAGCTGACGCGTCGCTATCCGGAGGTTCAGGTCGATCCGGGCGTGCTCTACGTGGACTCCGGACGCATCATGACGTCAGCCGGCAGCGCTGCCGGCATCGATCTCTGCCTCTATGTGATCCGCAACGACTTCGGCGCCGAGATCGCCAATGCCGTCGCACGGCGCATGGTGGTGCCACCGCATCGCGACGGCGGCCAGTCGCAGTTCATCGATCACCCGATGACCCTCGAACAGGAGTCGAGCCTGTCGCCACTGCTCGACTGGGTGCGCGAGCACCTGGCTGATGAGCACACCGTCGACAGCCTGGCGCAGCGGGCCGGCCTTTCGCCTCGCACTTTCGCCCGCCGCTTCCAACACTCGGTCGGCACCAGCCCGCACCGCTGGCTGACCCAAGAACGCGTGTTCCGCGCCCAGCAGCTGCTCGAGACCACCGATGCCTCGATCGAACGGGTCGCCGAGGAGTCGGGTTTCGGATCCGCCCAAGTGCTGCGTTTACACTTCCGGCGCCATCTCGGAACCACTCCGGTAAGCTACCGCAAGACCTTCCAATGCCGCGCCGAATGCGGCGCGGCCATTGCCTGAGGACACGCTAGCCGTCAGACACTGGCCGTCAGACACTTGCCGTCAGATAGTAGACGCCAGGCCGCGCTCGAGCAGATCTCGCCGAATCAAGAGCTGGTCGTGTCGAGACCTGGCGACTCTGCATGCTTCAGTCGCAGACCATCGGACAAGCGTAGTTCGGATCCTGTAGTTGATCGATACAGCAGCCGCTGGCGTGGTGATACTGGTAGTTGCACGGCCACGGTTGCCGACATTGCGGCGGGTCTTCATTGTGCGGGCAAGATGCCGTGCAGGTTTGCTGGGTGACACCGTTGCACGTGACCGTGCCCTGTATGCCAGCGTCGCAGTCGGTATCCTGAGCGGTGCAAGTGCCAGTGCAAGCAGTCGCTATCGTGGTGCCATCGGCACAGTCGGCTTCACAGTATCGCTGTAGCGAGACAGGCTGCGGAATATCGACCGCTCCGCCTTCCGCAGCCGGGAGAACCTGTAGCTGGGATCCGTCGAGTACCGCGAACACGATGGGGCTGAGCGAGCTGGGCACTTCGGTGCCACACTCCGCGGCGTAGCTCGCGCTGGCGAGTGGCTGGATCAGAGCCAACGACAAAAGGACAGACTTCCACATGATTTCAGGTCTCCTTGATTCGGATATGGGGTGGGAGCGTGGCGGGAGGCTGCGGGTCGACATGACCCGCTATTCCTCGTCGCGATCCAACATCGGGCAAGCAGAAAGCAAGCTGCTGCCGAGGTTTTCGACGGCGATGCAGCAGGGACGGTAGGGACTGTCGCCGTTGTAGGTGATCCACTCGGCACAAATCGAACCGGTGCTCGGACACAGCCCGCTGTCTCCCGGCCCGCTCGCTACCCAAGAGCCACCACCACCAGGCGAGATGATGGGAGTCGCGGCGCTCGCCAAACCCAACAGCAGCAGAAGCAGGCAGAGCGCAGCCCGGAAACTGTTCTTGGTAAATCTGGAGGTCACAACAGCGAAAGACATAGGTAGCCCCTTTCTTTCTGAGCTCGTAGTGTTGACTCCGGAGGCACGAGCCGGAGCCGCTTCGCGGATCGACGGCGGAGAAGCTCGCGCCTATCGTGTCTGCCCGTTACGCGGGAAAGCTTGATCTTTTCGGCTCACTGCCGAAAAAGAATCTTCAGTCACCGCTCCGAAGAGCTCGCCTCATTCGCTCTCTGGCGATCCCCGAGAGCAGCTAGGTGGGCTGCCAGGCGCTGCGTTCGGGGGCTGCGGTCGCCACGGTGCCGGCGGTAGATCACGTAGGCTCTGTGGGCGAAGATCTCGGCACCTGCGAGATCGTCCTGGAGAGCCCGGAGTACCGAGACCTGATAGAGGCTCTGAACGGTTTGCACCGAGGCGTCGCCGTAGAGGCGCTGCCGCAAGGCTAGAGCCTCTCGATGATGTGCCTCCGACTCCGAAAGTTGACCGCGCAGCTCGAGTATCTTGCCCAGATTATTGAGCACAACGGCTACCGTGGGATGTACTTCCCCAACCCATCGCCGCTGAAGCTCGAGTCCTTCCCGGTAATGCGCTTCAGCCTCGGCCAGCAGCCCGAGGTTGCGCAACACGACGGCGCGATTGTTGACCGCTTCGGTGAGTAGCGCGAGCGGCGCTCCATGCTGCCGAGCCAAACTCAGGCCACGGCTCGAGGGCTCGTCCGCAGCGCTCCACTCTTCGAGGTAGCAGTGGGCAGTGACAACGTTGTCGAGCAGTGGAATCAGGCGCTGGTCTTCGGCTTCCACCACGGCTTCAGCGCGCGCCAAGGCGCCGAGAGCGAGATCGCGCGCTTCGGAACGACGGTCGCCTTGCCCTTCGAGGGCAGCCATCGCCAGCTCGCTCTCGACCTCCGCCATCTCCAGACGGGTGTCACCCCCCAGCTGGCGATAAATCTCGAGCGCGCTCTGCAACTGCTCCTCTGCCTGCTGGGCGGATCCCAAGCGCAGGTAGAGGCGGCCGAGTGTGGCATACAGCGCCGCTTGTACCGCGGGCTGGTCTTCGAGCTGGCGCTCGAGCGCAGCCTCTCCATGCTCGAGGGCCTGGCGCATGGTGATCTGCTCACCCTGGGAGATCCCAGGGTCGGCAGATTCGAAGAGATCGGTGACAAACGCTAGGATGGCGGCGTTCTTGCGCCCCTCGTGCTCGCTGACGGCAAGGGCTGCGATCTTGTCATCGCGCTCACGGGTCAAGCGTACCGAAAGCAAGGCCATCGAGACGGCGAACAACAGCAAGAGGACCAGAAAGATCACCGCCGCGGTCAGGCTTCGCCAGTGTCGACGCCCCAGTTTCTCGAGCCGATATCTCAGGCTCTGGCGCCGCGCCAGCACCGGCAGTCCCTCGGTATGACGCTCGAGGTCAGCGGCCAGCTGCTCTGCCGATCCATAGCGTTGGTTGACGTCATTGCGCAGAGCCATCAAGGCGATCTCGTCGAGATCACCGGTGAGCTTGCGGGCCAGCTCCTTGGGCGTCAGGCTAGCGACGACCTCGAGACCCACCGAGGGGGAGCGCATCTCGGCTTCGGTCTTGGCCTGCAGTACCCGGACACTCGGAGCTGGTGGATCGCTTTCGGTGAGCGTACGAGCGATCTCGTGCGGAGACTGGTGCTCGAAACGGAACGGCAAGCGGCCGCTGAGTAGCCGATAGAGCAGAACGCCGAGCGAGTAGATATCGCTGGCGGTCGTAATGGTCTCGCCGCGCACCTGCTCGGGGCTAGCGTAATGCGGCGTCAACGCCCGCTGCCAGGTAGCGGTCGGCTCGTACACCGGATCGTGGAGCCCGGGATCGAGCAGCTTGGCGATGCCGAAGTCTAGCAGCCGGGGCTCACCCTCACGGGTAACCAGAATGTTGCTCGGCTTGATATCACGATGCACCACCAGATTCTGGTGCGCATAGTGCACCGCCGCGCAGACCTTGCGGAACAACACTAGGCGCTCCTCTAGGCCGAGCCGCCGGACCTCACACCAGGTGTCGATGGGCTCCCCTGAGACATACTCCATCACGAAGTACGGCTGCCCATCTTGCGTTGTGCCGCCATCGTGGAGCTTGGCGATATGCGGATGATCGAGGTTGGCGAGGATCTGGCGCTCCGTGCGCAGACGACGCTGCGCAGTGCGACTCTCCATGCCCCGTCTGATCAGCTTGATCGCGACGTGGCGGCGAAATGCCTGGTCGTCCCGGGTCGCCAGGTAAACGGTGCTCATGCCGCCTTCCCCCAGGCGCTCGACAACACGATAAGACCCCAAACGGCTGCCGGGTGAAGCGGTCGGTGCCGGGTCGGTGCGAGGCAGAGCCGGCTCGTTCAGATAATCCTCTGCTCGCCGATCTGACTCGAGCAGGCTCTCGACCGCTTGGCGCAGGCCAGGCTCTTCAGCGTCGGCTTCGACGAGACAACGCTCGCGCTCTTCCGGCTCCAGGTCGACCACGGTCTCGAACAACGCACTGATACGCTGCCAACGCTGTCGACTCACCCCCACCGCGCCAACCGGTCACAGATCATCCGTCTCTCCTTGTACCAGGGTGCGGAAGAGCCAAGCCCGTGCCAGCCGCCAGCGCCTCGTCACGGTGGCGCGAGAGATGCCGATCACGACGGCGATCTCCTCCTTGGTCAGACCACCGAAGTACCTCATCTCGACAATCCGCGCCTGCTCAGGGTCCAGCTCAGCCAACGCACTCAGCGCTTCATCCAGCGCCACCAGATCCTTCGGGCGCTCGACCGGAACGCGTTCGAGAGCTTCTTCTGACACGCGTTCGAAGCCGCCTCCCCGCTTGGCATAACCGGCGCTACGTGCATGGTCGACCAGTATGCGCCGCATCATTCGACCCGCGAGGGCGAAGAAATGGGCGCGATCTCGCCAGCGCACCTGATCTTGATCGATCAGCTTCAAAAAGGCCTCGTTGACGAGGGCAGCGGTCTGCAGGGTGTGGTCGGCGCGCTCGCTACGTAGGAAGCTCGCCGCCAGCGCCTGCAGCCGCCGGTTCACCAACGGCATGAGCTCGTCCAGAGCCTCGTGATTCCCGTCGCTCCAGGCCATCAGGAGCGTGGTGATTTCCGCTGACATCAACGACCCCCGATCATTCTCTCATCGAGCCCAGGCCAACTGTCGACAATTCGCTCCGCCAAACGCCTGAGCGATGGCGATCGAAGCATCAGCTCCCGACGTGCACCGCGATACGCCGCGTGCTGCGGTGGCGGCGATGTTCCCACAGGTAGATGCCCTGCCAGGTGCCGAGGGTCAGCCGACCGTCGAGAACGGGGATCGACAGCGAGGTGGCGGTGAGCGCGGCCTTGATGTGAGCAGGCATGTCATCAGGCCCCTCGGAGGTGTGGGTGAACAGCGCATCACGCTCCGGCACCAGGCGGTTCAGCCAGGCTTCGAGATCGCGCCGAGCGGAAGGATCTGCATTCTCCTGGATCGTCAGACTGGCGGAGGTGTGCTGCAAGAAAAGCGTACAGAGGCCCTCGCCAACGCCGCTCTCAGCCACCGCATGCTGGATGCGGGCTGTAATCTCGCGTAACCCTTGGCCGTCGCCTTGGACGGTGATGATCTGAACCGACATCGTCGAAGAATCTCCTGACGGTGATGCCACATTCGGTCGCAGGCAGGCCGCTTAGACGCCCTCGGTTGTTCTACAATTCCCAAGGATCCCAAAGCCCAACGATCCCGGCGGCTGCGTAGAAGGATCGCCTAAGGAGCTTCGAAATGCAACGTCTTGGTGCCCTGACCATCAGCCTGCTGTTCGCCGCGACCGGCGCGCTCGCAGGTTGTGACAGCGGCGGCGGTAGTGGCGGATCTACGCCTCCGACCGCACCAAGCCCGGCAATCATCGTCACGCCAGACGGCGGCGGCTCGCCACCGCGCTTCGGCATCCGATCCGGCAGCGGGTCGACGTCGGACCTCCTGCAGCTCGAGATCTTCGCTGCGGAGATCGTGCAGGTCCAGGCTATCGACTTCAACCTGACGGTTCCGAACACCCTGCTTCGGCTCGACAACTTCGAGCGCGGCGAGCTGATCGGCGCCGGTGCCCAGGTCATCCTACAGAACGGAGGCTCGAGCGCACCGTCGTTCGAGATTCTGCGGACGGCACCGAGTGGCGCCACAGGCTCCGGGATCGTTCTGACCTTGACTTTTGCCGCGATCGGTGCCGGCAACGGTCGTTTCGACTTCATCGATCCGGTGGCCGAGGACCCGCTCGGCCTGGAGATCCCCAACGTTGATTGGATCGGAGCTGCGGTCCAGGTCATCCGCTAGCGCAGCGGCACGCCGAGGACGGCAGGACGGTATCGCGGCCCTGCTGCTCGCGATCCTCACACTTGGCGCGCTGGCGACGCTGGCGGCCCATCGCAGCCCGCTCTCTCGGGTGTGGGGCGATGAGGGTACCTATCTGGCGATGATCGAGAGCGTCACCCTGGACGGTGACCTGCGCTTCGACGAGCGCGATCTCGAGCGCACTCGCGCTGCTGAGGGCGGCCGAACCCACCTCATCCTGCAGCGCGATGGCGATCACGTCACCTATTCCAAACCGGTGCTCTACGCTCTGGTCGCGGCGCCGTTCTACGCTCTGCTCGGCGCCTATGGGCCCATCCTGCTGAACGCGCTGATCCTGGCGACTGCGCTGACGCTAGCGTTCGTCACTCTGCGCCGAATCTGGCCATCAGGAACGGCAGCCTTGGCGGTGGTGACCTTCACCGGCGGAGCGGTGATTCTGCCCTACGTGGCGTGGCGCATGACCGACCTCTTTCAAACGGCTCTGGCGCTGGCAGGACTCGCGCTGTGCTACGCCGGCCGTCGGCCGGCAGAGGAGGATCGCGAGGGTCGGCTCGAGCGCTGGCTCGCCTGGCGCTACGCGCCGCTCGCGGGAATGATTCTGTTAGCGGCCACCGTCAGCATGCGGCCGACCAATGGCGTGCTGGTGGCGGCACCGATTTTGGCTGCCATCCTGCAGCGCCGGCTGAAGCACGCCGTCGCCCTGACCCTGACGGCGGTTGTCGCTTTCCTGCTGTTCGCCGAAATGACCCAAGCCGTCACCGGCGCGGCCAATCCTTATCGCGCGATACGGTCGTCGTTCACGCCCGCCACCGGCTACCCTGCTGGTGAGGATAGCGCTGAAGCCAGAGCGCGTTTCGACGTCCTGCCATCGAGCGAGAGTACCGGCCTCTCCACCTATGCCGATCCCGGGCGGATCGCCTACTCGGCCTTCTACTTCGTCACCGGCCGACACAGTGGACTGCTGGCCTACTTCCCGGCGGCGCTTGTTTTCTTGCTGTGCGCGCTGCGCCGTCCCGACGCCATCGGCTGGGCCAACCTGATCGCTTTGGCTGCGGCGCTGGCCTTCTTTATCGGCTGGCGAACCGACAACTACTTCGGCGGCGATACCTTCATCGGCAATCGCTACTTCCCGTCGCTCTATCCGCTGTTGCTGTTCGCCTTGCCCAAGCCGCCGGGACGACGCGCTCTGACGGCCGCATGGCTGCTGGCCGCACTGTCGTATGGCTCAGCAGTGCTTTCCGTAACGCGCTTCCACGAGATCGACAGCGGGAGTCAGAGCCATGCCCACGCCGGCATCTTCCGCCTGCTGCCCTATGAGTCGACGGCGATCGCCATCGCAGGCCGACGCGATCGCTATTGGGCGGGACATTTCCTGAGGTTTGTCGACCCGTTCCCGCGCGTCGGCAAGTGGCATGCCGAGCTCTTTGCCGGTCGGCCACCGGCTGAGCTGCTGCTGGCCCACTGGCGGCCACTCGACAAGCTGCGAGTGTTCCTCGAGACCTCGGCTCCTCGAGCAACCCTGGAGGTTCGAGACTATGCCAAGACCTCGACTTTCGCCGTGGGCACGGAGGCCGCCGAGGCCGTACGCGGTCCGCTCGGCGTGCAGGTCGATATCACCACGTCCCGACCATGGCGGCGTCATCTCTATTGGTGGGACAGCGAGACCCCCTACTTCACTCGCAGTTTGCGCCTGCGTCTGCTCGTCCCCAACGGCGGACCCGCGACCGCCGTGCTGCGCTACTTCGGAGATCCGCAGCTGCACGAGCAGGCGTTCGCCTACGAGCGCGTCGCCGACTCCGTGCCGGAGACGGCTTTCGCGAGCGCGAGCTCGCAGGTGGCTTTCATAGTGCGCAACGCTAGCCCGGTGACTTGGGAGCACCAGGGCGTTACCGCGGTGCAGGCGCGCTATCAGCTCTTCGACGAGGCGGGCGAGCTCGTCACCGAGAGTGAGCGCATCCAGCTGCCGCAGCCGGTCGAGCCCTTCGGCCGAGCGGTGCTGGCATTCGAGATTCCCTGGCCAGAAACGGCCGGACGCTATCGGCTGGTCGCCGACCTGGTGCTCGAGCACGTCGGCTGGTTTGGCGCCCGCACGGGTGGACCGGTCATTGACCGATGGGTCGAGGTGACGGCCGAGTGAGCCCCGCGCCTTGAACGGTGATGCAGCGATCCAACCCTTCGCATCAGGCCTCACTGCCCGCTCGCCTCGGCCCCGGCTCGAAACTTCGAGCCAAGGCCGCGGTCAGAATCCCCACCAGCAATCCGAGCACGCCGGCCGCCATCCACAGCACATCTCCGCCGTAACGATCGAGGGTCTGGAGTCCGGCTACTGGCGCCACCACCGAGGCGACCGCGAACATCGCCGTGTACATGCCCATCGCGCGACCCGTGCGTGCGGGGCCGGCGAGCTTCGCGACCAAGATATTGGAGAACGGAAACGCCAGCATCTCACCCAGCGTCCACACCACGACGGTGCAGGCCGCGAACATCAAGCTGTCGCCGAGTGGCAGCAGACTGAAGCCAAAGCACATCAAGAACAGCCCCATCGCGAGCACCATTCCTGGATTTCGGCGCTCCAGCAGCTTGATCAAGACCATCTCGAAGACCACGATCAGCAGAGCATTGAAGGCGAAGACGAGACCGATCTGCCCCTCGTTCAGGCGGTAGTCGACAGCAAGATAGAGCGGCAGAGCGCCGAAGATCTGAAACAGCACCAGAGCGGCAAAGAAGATCACTCCAAGCAGGCTGAGGAAGCGACCATCGCGCCACAGGGAGCCTGCCGTAGAGCTCGAGCGCTCTGGCGGAGCCACCGTCGACGCCGAGGGTTTTCGCAACACCCGATAGAGCCACGCCGCCGCCACCAGGCAGGTCAGCCCATCCCCGATGAAGATCAGGCGATAGTCGATCGTCGCCAGCCAACCGCCGAGCGCCGGACCGATAGCCATGCCGCTGTTGGCGGCGAGACGCATCAGGCCCATGCACCGCGCTTGGACCTCTAGCGGCGAGGCTTCGACAATCGCGGTCATGCAAGCCGGCCGGTAGGCGTCAGCCACGGCCCCAACGACGAACACGCCGACCACCAAAGCCGGCAGGGAGTCGAGCCGCGAAAGTCCCAAGAACCCCAGACCCGCCAGCACCAGGCTCGCCAGCTGCACCTGCGTCGAAGTGAAGCGACCCACCAGAACGCCGCCAAGGTACGATCCGACCACCGACCCCAAACCGAAAGCGAACAGCACGGCGCTGGTAGCCCGGGTCGAGAATTCGAGCTCCTGCACCAGGTAGAGGCCGAGAAACGGCAGCACCATGGTTCCGGCGCGATTGACCAGCAGACCCAGGGACAGCTGCCACACGAGTCGTGGCAGACCGCGAAAGGCGTCGAGATAGAAGCTCGCAATGCGCCGCAGCACGTTCACCGCCCGAGCTCCTTCCAGGTCTTCCGCCGGCAAACGGCCGGCGACGTCAGTAGCGTTCCAGCAGCTCGGACTGGGCGCTCACCGCAGCCCGGAATTCGTCCCGCAGGCGTGCCACGAGCGCTGAAACGGGTTGCACATCCGAAATCGTGGTCACGCCTTGGCCAGCCGACCACAGCGTCTTCCAAGCCTTGGCCTCGGCCTCTGCCGCATCGAGCTCTTTGCCGAAGTCGATCTTCGCCTTCTGGGCCCACATCTCCTGGGTGATCCCCATCGACTCGAGGCTAGCGCGCAGGAAGTTGGCGGGCACGCCGGAGACGGCGGCAGTGTAGACGATGTCCGAGGTGCGGCTGTCGATGATCATCTGCCGGTAGTCATCACTCGCTCGACTCTCTTCGGTGTTGATGAATCGGGTGCCGAGGTAGGCTAGGTCGGCTCCCATCTGCATCGCCGAAGCGACATCTCCGCCGGTGCTGATGCAGCCCGATAGCAGGATGGTTCCGTCGAAGAAGCTGCGCATCTCGGCCAAGAACGGCATCGGATTCAACGTTCCGGCATGGCCGCCTGCGCCGGCCGCGACGCAGATCAGGCCGTCGACACCCGCCGCCGCGGCTTTTTCGGCGTGGCGACGGTTGGTCACGTCGTGAAAGACCAGGCCTCCATAGCTGTGCACCTGATCGACCAGCTCGGAGACCGCGCCGAGCGATGTGATCACCAGCGGCACGCGATGGCGGACCACCACCTCGAGATCGGCCTGCACCCTGGGGTTGGAATGGTGGACGATCAGGTTGACGCCATAGGGTGCCGGTGCACGACCGTCGGCCTGGCTCGCGCCTTCCAGCTCGGCCTCGATCTCGCTCAGCCACTGATCGAAGCCCTCAGTCGACCGCTGATTGAGCGCCGGGAACGTACCGATGACGCCATGCTTGCAACACTCCACCACGAGCTTGGGGCCTGAGATCAAAAACATGGGTGCGGCGACGACCGGCAGCGAAAGGGTATCGGCGAATGGATTGCGGCTCATCTCTACGTGGACTCCTCGAAGTTCAATTCGGCACCAGTGCCAGGTCGTAGGCTCTGCGGTAGCGCGCTGCCACCGCGTCCCAGCTCAGATCTTCGCGCGTCTTGCGGCGGCCGGCAGCTCCCATCTCCCGCGCTTTGGCAAGATCCTGCAGCAGGCGAGAAAGCGCATCGTTTACCGCTACAGGATCTTTCTCGGGCACCAGGTAGCCCTGCACGCCGTCTTCGATCGCCAGCGGAATACCTGAGATGCTGGAGGCGACCACCGGCAGCGCGCTCGCCATCGCCTCGAGAATGACGTTGGGCAGGCCATCGACGTTGCCTTTGGGATCGTGCACCGCCGGCAGCACGAACACGTCGGCAGCCCGGAACAGATCCGGCAGATCATCGTGCCCGACCGAGCCGGGAAAGTGCACCCGCTCGCTCCACGCTGCCGTCGCCTGCCGAAACTCCTCCAGCCGATCACCGCCGCCAGCCAACACCAGATGGGCATCCGGATGACGCTCCATCAGCCGATCGAGGCCAGCGATCAGCACCTGATAGCCCTTCTTGGTCGCCATCCGGCCGACCGACAGGATCATCGGCGCGGCCTGAGGTATCCCGAGCTTCTCACGCCATGCTCCCCGTTTCGCCGGATCTGGAGCGAATTGCTCAGCGTTGACGCCATACGGAATCACCCGCGCATAGGCCGTATCGAAACCCAGGGCACAGACGCGCTCGACCAGCTCCGGCGAGCAGCCGGTGAGCACGCTGGTGCGCTGCAATGCCCTCGCTACCCACGGCTCGAGCCAGGACTTTTCAGCCACGAAAACATCGCTGCCGTGGAGGCCGACCGCAACGGGCAGCGTGCCGGCCAGTGGGCTGGCTACCAGACCGTTGGGCACCACCCAATGCGCGTGCAAGAGATCGTAGGGGCTGCCCGCAGCCACCGCGCGCCGTAGCTCGGCACGCACGGCACGGCGAGCGCCCAGCACGTAGAGCGGGGCGACACTCGCAGCCCCCAGCCGCATCGTCTCGTCGGCTTGCAGGCTGCGGCTGTAGCCGATCAGCTCCCAGCGCTCGGGCGCGTAGCGAAAACTGCGCACCGTCACCCCATCGTCGTCCCAAGAAGCCCGCACTTCGGGGGCGTGAGGGGTCAGCACCGTCACCCGATCGCCGCCGCGAACCAGACCTCGAGCCAGCTCACGGATGAACGGGCCTGAAGTATCGCCGGCGAAACGCGGGTAGGTTTGGGTGAGGAACAGGAAGTTCTTGCTCGGACCCACTACTCCAGTCGCTCGCTGATCGAATAGCTGTCGCTGCGGCGAAAATTTTTGAAGGTGATCATCTCCCCCAGCAGACCCGTAGTGAGGGTCTGGAACCCCAACAGCATCAGCAGGATGCCAAAGAGCAGCAGGGGACGGCTAGACAGCGCAAAGGTCGCGTCGACCCCAAAGAGATTCTGCAGCGCGGCCCAACCGGACTGGGCGACGAACCACAACCCTGCCAAGTAGAGGTTGATCAGGAAACCAATCGACATGAAGATCATGCCGACGACGCCAAAGAGGTGCAGCGGACGGCGCGTGTAGCGGGTGATGAACAACACCGTCAGCAGATCGAGAGGCCCTTTGTAGAGCCGGTGCCAGCCGTACTTGCTGTGCCCGTGCTGACGCTTTTGATGCGATACCTTGATCTCGCCGATACGAAACCCGCGCCGGCTGGCCAGCACCGGGATGTAGCGGTGCAGCTCGCCGTAGATCGCCACTTGCTCGAGCACTTCGCGCCGGTAGGCCTTGAACCCGCAGTTGAAGTCGTGCAGATCGACCTGTGCCACCCGCCGGGTCGCCCAGTTGAACAGCTTGGACGGGTAACGCTTCGAGGGGGGATCCTGCCGGTCCTGCTTCCAGCCCGAAACGAGATCGAGCTGTTCGGCCTCCAGCATTTCGAGAAAGCGCGGAATCTCCTCCGGGACATCCTGCAGGTCGCCATCGATCGTCACCACGATCCGTCCTCGACTGTGCTCGACGCCGGCGGTAATCGCCGCCGCTTTGCCGAAGTTGCGACGAAAACGCACCAGCTTGACCCGCGGGTCTTCAGCATGCATCGCCCGCACCCGGTCGACCGTAGCGTCTCGCGAACCGTCGTCGACAAACACGATCTCGAACGAGAGCCCGAGGTCTTCCAGGACACGAGTCACCCGCTGACGCAGCTCGACCACGCTATCCTGCTCATCGAGCACCGGCACCAGAACCGTGACGTCCGGCGCAGCATCAGCCGGCGGTGAATCATCCAGCGCACCGAGCTCATGGGGCGCGTCCCCAGCCGGCACGGCTTCAGTCGATGCGATCGCGCCTGGGATCGACGCGGAGCTCTCTATGGGCATAATAGGATTGGCGGCAGGTGAGGGTCGGGCGCTGTCGGAGCCCGGATTCTAACGCATCAGCTGATGGTAGCGGTCCAGCGTTCCCTCGAGTGGCTCGACGTTGAGCTCGTCGATCAGCAGCTGCTGCATTCGCACGAACTGCTGGCGCACCAGATCGCGCCGCCCTTGCCTGGCATAGAGCTCCATCACAGCGAGGTGGACTCGTTCTTCAAAAGGCTCTACCAGCAGCAGAGAGCGGTAGGCGTCGAGCGCCAGCGTGCGGCGATCGAGCCGGCTGCAGAGATCTCCGATGCCGCGCAGCAGCTCGATGTAGTCCTGATAGAGCGAATCGCGGTGCGGTCGCAGCCAAGCCGCCTCGGTCCCTGCCAGCAGGGGTCCATGGTAGAGCTGCCAAGCCTCTTGCCAGGCGTCGAGCGCCCGCGGCTCTTCGCCCGGCTGCTGGGTCAGCAAAAGGCGCCCGGCGGTGATCAGCTCACGAAAACGTGTGCAGTCGACCCACCATTCGAACTCCGGGTTGAGCACGTAGATTCCTTGACGGTAGACGAAGACCCGCTTCGAGCCGAGAGCACGTCGCGCTTCGCTCAGGGTGGGATGGAAGTTGCGGCGGATCGCGTGCTCCGAAGCCTCACCCCAGATCGCCGCCACCAGCTCATCTTTGGTCGCTCGGTGCCCCGGGGCCAGGGCCAAGTAGGCGATGCTGAGCAACGCGCGATGCAGGCGCCAGCTGAGCTCACGAGAGCTACCATCCGGCTCGATCACCTGCAGCACCGGCTGCCCCAATAGGGAGAGGCGGTAGCACCGGGTCGCGGCGGGTGCCTCTTTCGACGGCGGCGGGGTCGCTGGTGGCTCCGCCTGAGCCACCTCGTCGGCGGGAGGTTTCGTGGGCTCTGGCGCTGCCGGCAGCCGCAGTCGATACACCAGCGCGAGCTGACGCGCTTCACCGGCCAGCCGCAGGTAATGCTCTGCTTTGGCGTCGGCGCCGAGCCGGTGGGCCGCAACGCCGAGCTGACGGTAGATCTGGCGCTCCTCGCGCCCACCCGCCGCCGAGCGCGACCGCGCTAGCCGCCGGAGCATATGTGGCAGTCGCAGCGGTCGGCCGGGCTCGCTGAGCAGCCAGCCCCAATCATCGAGCCGCTGAAACTCCGCCAGATAGCGTGGCTGAGACGCCCAGACCCTGCGCCAGAGGGCCGGATCGACTTCGTCAGGCAACGCACACGCGGCGATCACGGAGCGCAGCTCGGGCCCCAAGCGATCGAGCACTCGCTGCTGAAAGTGAGCCCGGAGCTCGGGACTGCTCAGGCTCGCTTCCAGCGGCTCCGGGCCGTGGCCCTCCTGCAGAACGCCGCCATCGTCTGGGGCGCCGTGCTCACGCAGCCACAGTAAGGGTCCCAGCCAGCCATCGCTGATCTTGCGCAGCTCATCGACGCGAGCGGTGTGGGCCCCGCCGCCGAATAGCGCTTCGATCTCCGAACCGCGCAACAGGAGCTGAGACGGAGTGAGCCACCGCGAAGGGAGGATCCGATCACTCGCTCGACACTCGATAGGAAGGATCAGCCGCTGTTCATCACTCAGGACTTCGGCGGCACGCAGCAGCTGCTCGCTATCGTAAGCTCCTTCCGCCACCAGCCAGCGCGCCGTCGAGCGACGCACCGTGGTCTCTAAGTCCGCGGCGCCGACACCTGCCCAGGCCCCGGGATCCTCGCTCGCCCAGTGTTCCAGCAGCCGCCACTTGCCACTCCATGGCCATCCCCAGACCTCGATCAGAGGCTGGTCACAAGCGATCAGCTGGTCGCGAATTCGGCTCGCGTAGGACGCTGGAATCGAGTCGAGCACCCACAGAACCTATCATCCAGCCCTGCGGGTGGTTCTGGCGCCTTCTAGCTCGGGCGCCTCATCCGCTCCCGCATGCGCTCGAGGACCGCCCCGGGTACCAGGCCCTCGAGGTCTCCACCCAAGAGAAAGACTTCCTTGGTCAAGCGGCTCGACAGATAGCTGTACTCTTCTTTGGGGGTCAGAAACACCGTCTCCACCCGGGGGTCGAGACGCCGATTCATCAGTGCCATCTGGAACTCGGACTCG
>JBCCEE010000142.1:0-16965 GCA_039030415.1 Acidobacteriota bacterium | reverse complement strand
GCTGGAAGCTCGATCCCGAACCCGAAGACGACACCGCACCGGTCTTCTTCTTGAGCTTCGGCAATCCCTTCTGAGCCTCGCCGCGGCAGGCCGGCGCCGACGATGCGCGGGCTCGCGGCCGGACTCGTCTCGAGCCTTCGGGCGTTGAAAGAGCCGGCGGCGGCAGCACGAGATCTGATAAACTGAAGGTTCGAGCTACGCTCTATCCGCTTCGGGTCAAGCCGCGAGCGGTTCAAAATCGTATCTAAGCTCGCTGGCGATCAGCTCTCGCATTCACCGCGTCACGAGCTCGGAATTCAGAACATTCCTGCGGATTCGAGCTCCGCGGAGGAAACTTTCAGCTCGCTCAAAAGGAGGTTGAAGTGCCCAGGGTCTTCGACGAAATAGCAGACGAGTACGGCCCCGAAAAGGTCGTCTACATTTATGAGCCTCGCTGCGGTCTGAAAGGTATCGTAGTAATCGACAACATCTCCGCGGGTCCAGGAATCGGCGGCATCCGCATGGCACCCGACGTGTCGACCGCCGAGGTCTTTCGTCTCGCCCGCGCCATGACCTGGAAGAACGCCCTCTGCGGTATCCCGCACGGCGGCGCCAAGTCGGCGATCTTGGCTGATCCGACAACCCCCAACAAGGAAACCCTGATCCGGCAGTTCGCCCGCGCCATGAAGAACATGGAGGGCTACATCCCGGGTCCTGACATGGGCACCGACGAGGTCGCGATGGCCTGGGTACGCGACGAGATCGGGCGTTCGGTCGGCCTGTCGAAGGTGCTCGGAGGCATTCCGCTCGATCAGATCGGTGCTACCGGCTATGGCCTCGCGGTCTGTGCCGAGGTGGCGCAAGAATTCGCTTCGATCAGTCTCGAAGGCGCTCGGGTCGTGGTGCAGGGCTTCGTCAACGTCGGCTCCCATTCGGCGCGCTATCTGCAGGAGCGCGGGGCGATTCTGGTCGGCGCCAGCGATCTCGACGGCACCGTCTACGACCCCGACGGCATCGATCTCGAAAAGCTGACCAAGGTCAAACACGAGACCCGTAAAGTCACGACGTACGAAGGCGGAGAGAAGCTACCGCGCGACGCCTGGCTCGACATCCCTTGCGACATCTTCGTGCCGGCAGCTCGCCCCGACGTGATCGACGAGAGCAACGCGGCCCGTCTGAAGTGCAAGCTCGTGCTGCAAGGCGCCAACATTCCGGTGACCGCACGCGCCGAGCGTATCCTGCACGACGCGGGCATCGTCTCGGTACCGGACTTCGTCGCCAACGCCGGAGGGGTGATCTGCGCCTCGGTCGAATACCGTGGCGGCACCCAGAAGCAGGCCTTCGAGACCATCGAAGAGAAGATCAAAGAAAATACTGGCGCGGTGCTCGAGCTTGCTCGGAGCCACAGCCAGATCCCCGCGGAAGCGGCGCTGACCCTGGCCAAGCAGCGGGTCTCGGAGGCAATGGCCTACAGACGATCGAGCTGACGTATAGCTCCCGAGCCACGTCCGCGGATACAATGCATCTCTTCACCGTAGCGTTCTGGGCCGAGGCTACAACAGCGCTCGGCTGTACCAAGCCGCGGTGCGGGAATGCTCGAGGGGGGTGAGACGAGCCCCGTCTACCCCAGCGCCGCATGATCTTCAGCCGCGACCACGTCCGCAGAGGTGATCAGGAGTACCAGAAGGGCAACCTTCAGCGTGCTGCGGAGCTGTATCTGAAGGCCAAGCGCTACCGGCAGGCCGCGAGCGTCTTTGCCGAGCTCGGCGACATCCGCCGGGCGGTCGCCGTCTACGTCGACGCCGGCCAGCCGCGGATGGCTGCCGAGCTGCTGGCAGCCGAAGGGCAGTACAAAGAGGCGATCTCAAAGTACGAAGAAGCCGGCGCCTTTGCCCGCGCGGCCGAGATCTGCTTGAAGCTGCAGCAGCTCGTTCGCGCCGGGCGCCTCTTCGAGCAGGCCAAAATGTATCGCCGGTCCGCTGAGGCGTTCACCCAGGCCGGCGAGATCGAACGGGCGCTCGGCGCCTTGGAAGCGGCCAACAAATCGCTGCGCTCGCAGCGCCGCGACACCAAGGATCTCGCGCTCGAGAAGAAGATCCGCGAGCTCGACACGCACCGTGCGGAAGTGCTGTCCAACGTCGGGCGTCACTTGGAAGCCGCCGAGCTGATGGCCGAGCACCGCCAGATCGCCCGCGCCGCTTCGCTCTATGAGCGTGCGGGGCACTTCTCCAAGGCGGCTGAGGCATTTCTGGGTGCGGGCCGCGTCACCGAAGCACTCACCGCCATCGAGCGGGCGCCTGAGGCCGATGAGGAGCTGCGAGCCGAGATTTACCTCAACTGCGCCCGCCACCAGGAAGCCGGTGAGATCTTCGAGCGCATGGGGCGATTCGACGCCGCGGCCTCGGCCTACGAGGGCGCCGAGGCGTGGGAAGAAGCCGCCAGACTGTGGGAGAAAGCCGAGTCGTTCGGGCGCGCCGCCGAGTTCTTCTGGCGGATCGAGCGCTACGAGGATGCTGGGCGCTGCTATGCCAAAGCGGACCGTCATGATCAGGCGGCCAAGGCGTTCGGCAAAGCCGGCGACGACCAGTTCGCTGCTGACGCCTACATGGCGGCGGGCAACCTGCTCCTGGCTGGCGAGCATTACGTGAAAGCCGGCCTGCAAACCGCGGCTCGAGAGGCCCTGCAGTCGATCAGCGCCTCCAGTCAGGACTACCAGAAGGCGTCCTGCCTGTTGATCCCCGTATTGATCGAAGAAGGGTTGCTGAAGGCGGCCGAGCAACGCTTCGATCTGCTGGGCAGCTCCGACATCGACCCGACGGATCCGGCTCTGCTCTACTGCCAGGGACGCCTCGAGGAAGCTCGCGGCAGGTATCCGGCAGCGGAGCTCAGCTATCAGAAGATCCTCGCCAAGCATCACGACTACTTCGATGTCAATGAGCGGTTGCGCGACATCCGCGGCAAGGTGGGGAACACTTCGAGCGTCTTCGAGGCCAGCCAGCCGGGCAACCGTGAGCCTACGGAGCCGATGCCCCGGACGGCACTCAGGGATACGGCCCCGATCGCCTTCGAGAGTCCGACTCAGGTCTCCCGGGCAGCCGGCACGCGGTCGACACCGACCACGCCGCCGGTGACGACACCGCAGCCCTCGGCACCACACTCTTCGTCACCACATTCCTCAGCACCACATTCCTCGACACCGCTGTCCCCGTCCGCCAGCTCGGCCCTGCCGTTCGATCTCGGCGATCGTATCGATCCCTGGTGGAGCGGCGCAGAATTTTTTCGCGCCGTCGACCATCGGACGCGCAAGCCAATTCTGCTGGTGTCGTTCCCGCTGGCAGAAGTCGCCAGCCGCATCGAGAAATTCCGCCGGGTCATGCGCGAAGTGGTGGCTCTCGACCACCCGACGATCCTCAAGCTCGACGAAGTCATCATGGCGAGCGACAAGGTGCTGTTGCTGTACGAGCCCTTCGACGGCACGCCGCTCGGCAGCCTGCTGGCGACCCAGCGCATGCCGCCCCTGACCAACTTGAACTTCGTCGTCCAGCTGACGGAAGCGCTTTCCACCGCCCACAAGCTGGGAGTCACGCATCAGTGGATCTCACCGCGCACCATCCTGGTGGACGACAACAATCGACTCAAGCTGGTGGGTATTGGACTTCGCGACGTGCTGGCCGACCGCGACGCCACCAGCCAGGCCTACCTCAGCCCCGAGATTCTCGAGGACGGGGTCATCGGTCCGGCGAGCGACGTCTACAGCCTGGGCCTGCTGGCCGTCGAGCTGCTGCAGGCTCAGATGCCGGTTGGCTGGAGCGACCAGCCGGAAGTCGACCCCAAGACGGTGGTGTGGCCCGATGAAGTGCGCGAAGCGGTGCCTCCCATGGCACGCGACGTCCTCGTGCGCGCTCTCGCCAGGCAACCGCTGACTCGGCCGTCGACCCTGGAGCTGACTTCGGCACTTTCGTCGATCGGCCTGGTTCCGGGGCAGATCCTGGTCAACCGCTACGAAATTCTCGGCGAGCTGGGGCAGGGAGGCATGAGCCGCGTCTACCGCGCCCGCGATCGGGATCTCGACGACGAAGTGGCGATCAAAACCGTTTTGACGCCGGCCTTGGGTCACTCGGAGAACGAGGAGCGGCTACTCCGCGAAGTCCAGATCTGCCGCAAGATCTCTCATCCCAACGTCGTACGGGTGCACGACTTCGGGCGCTTCCCGGGCGGCATCTTCATCATCATGGAGATTCTCGACGGCCCAGGGCTCGATCTGGTGATCGCCAACGAGGCGCCGCTGCCGATCGATCGGGTCAAGAAAATGCTGCAGGGCATCGCCGGCGCGCTTTCCGAAGCGCATCGGTTGAAGATCATCCACCGCGATTTGAAACCGTCGAACGTGATCCTGGTGGATGATCGCGTCAAAGTCCTCGACTTCGGCATCGCTCGCATGGGTGATGGCTCCGAGAGCGTTCATCTGACCCGTACCGGAGAGGTGATCGGCTCGCCGATGTATATGGCTCCCGAGCAGATCCAAGGTCAGTCGCTGACCGGCTCCTGTGACCTCTACGCTCTCGGCGTGATCGCCTACACGCTGCTGGCCGGGCGAGAACCCTTCATCGCAGACACCACGACCGCGGTGGTTCTGAAGCATCTCCACGACACGCCGCCGGACGTCCGCGATGCCCGCCCGGATCTGCCGGACGAATGGGTCGACCTGCTCGCCAAGCTGTTGGCCAAGAAACCGGCCGACCGCTACTCGGACGCCGAGCAGCTGGTGGACACTCTCGCCACGCTACCCACTTGAGCCTGGTGATAGCTTCTAGGGATAGCATGATGCTTCAGCGCTTTGTCTCAGGTGGCACGCAAGCATGAAATTCACGTCGGCTCTCTTCGCTCTGCTGATTGTCTTCGGCGTCGGCAACTTCACCGGATACCTCGCCTCGCGTACCGGCAACGGTGAGCTGGCCGCTCAACCTCGCCCGATCGGCGAGACCTCTGCGGACGACCCGGCCACCGTCGCAACCCTGACGCCGCTCACCGCGCTCGGCTCCCTCACCCAGCAGGAGCAGCGAGACATCAGCGTTTTCCGAGAGCGCAGTCCGTCGGTAGGCTACATCTCCAATATCGCTCTGAGGCGCGACTACTTCTCGCTCAACGTATTCGAGATTCCCCAGGGCACCGGCACCGGTTTCGTGTGGGACACCGAGGGCCACATCGTCACCAATTATCATGTGATCCAGGATGGCGATCGTTTCAAAGTGACGCTCGGCGACGAAGAATTCGACGCCCGTCGCGTCGGCGTCGCCCCTCGCAAGGATCTCGCGGTGCTTCGCATCGACGTCCCGAGCAGCAAGCTGCGACCGATTCCGCTCGGAGTCTCCGGCGATCTCGTCGTCGGTCAGCGGGTCCTGGCGATCGGCAATCCGTTCGGACTCGATCAAACTCTGACCGTCGGTGTGGTGTCCGCACTCGGCCGTGAGCTCGAGTCGCCGGCCGGTTTTCCGATCCGCGACGTCATTCAGACCGACGCCGCGATCAACCCCGGCAACTCCGGCGGGCCGCTGCTCGACTCATTGGGCCGCTTGATCGGCGTCAACACCGCCATCTACAGCCCCAGCGGCACATCGGCTGGCATCGGATTCGCCGTGCCGGTCGACACCGTCCGCGAGCTGGTTCCCCAGCTCATCGAGTTTGGGCGTCCGGTGCAGCCTGGAATCGGCGTGGTGCTGGTGCAAGACCGACTGGCAGCCCGCGTCGGCGTCCGCGGCGTCATTATCCGTCAGGTCTCGCGCGGTGGGCCCGCGGCACGCGCCGGCATTATCGGCCTGCAGCAGACACGGCGCGGAGTGAGCCTGGGCGACGTCATCGTCGCCGTCAACGATCAGCCGGTGACGTCACTCCAAGACTTGGTCCTGGCGTTCGAAGATATCGGCGTCGGTGGCGAAGCTCGCTTGACGCTGGAGGGATCTCGCCCGCGGCGGGAGGTCACCCTGCGACTGGTTGCTGTCGAGTAGAGCCAAGCTGACGCGACCAGGCGAGGAGTGAGATAGAGTAGGCGACTCAGTGGTCGTTCAACAGGGAGATCGGCAGGTTCCGGGAGCACTCGACACGCCGAGATCCGTCGCCCCAGACAGCAGTTTTCTCAGTGGGTCACGGCTGCCGGGCAGCAATTCGAGAGCCCATGGGGCTCGAGGGCTAAAGATCTCACTCGTGAGTCGATGAGCCCATAGCTCTTCCGGCTCCTTGGCCTCGAGTCAACGCGGTACGCATCACGACCTTGCAGCCAGGCTCGCTCAATGGCGAAACATCGAATATCAGATCGCGCAGCCTCGCTCTCCCGCGACATGGAGTTGGCCCAGGTCACACTCGCCTCGATCGGCGATGGTGTGATCCGCACCGATTCGACGGGCTGTATCGACTACATGAATCCGGCGGCCGAGAAGCTCACCGGATGGTCCCTCGACGACGCGATGGGTCGTGCGGTGAGCGACGCCTACCAGGTACTGCATGAATCGACCCGGCGGCCGCGGCGCAATCCGGTGGACGTCTGTTTGATGGAAAAGCGCACCATCGTCACTCCGGGGTTGTTCAGTCTGCACAGCCGCGGCGGCGAGGAGTTCATTATCCGTGACTCGGTGGCGCCGATTCTCGGCGCCGATGGCGAGATCGTCGGCACCGTGGTGGTGTTCCGCGACCTGACCCGCATCCGCGGCCTCGAACGCCAGATGGTCTACCTCGAGAGCCACGACGCCTTGACTGGCCTGCTGCACCGTCAAGAGTTCGAGATCTACCTGGAGGCGGCTCTCGAGAGTGCGCGAGATCAAGGCCTGGAGCATGTGCTGCTCTACCTCGATCTGTGGGAGTTCAAACTGATCAACGACGGGTTCGGCCATGTGGCGGGCGATGAGCTGCTGCGCCGCGTCGCCGAGCAGCTGCAGGCCAAGCTGGGTCAACGAGGCATGTTGGGTAGAGTCGGCGGCGACGACTTCAGTCTGCTGCTCGAAGGCCATTCGGCCCTCGAAGCCCAAGCCGCTGCACGCGCCCTGCAGCGCTCATTCCGCGACTTCCGCTTTCATTGGGGCGGCCAGCACTTCGAAGTCGGTCTCAACATCGGCCTGGTACCGATTACCGCCGGCAGCGAGAGCGTCACCCAGATCCTCAAGGCCGCGGACGCCGCATGCCATCTAGCTCGCCAGGGTGGACGCAACCGCGTCCACACCTATGTCCTGGACGACGCAGCGGTCGCCGAGCGTCATGGTCGTCTGCATTGGGTCCAGCGGATCCGGCATTCCCTAGCCGAGGACCAGCTCTGCCTCTACCATCAAGAGATCCGGCCGCTGAAGCACGAAACCGGCGGCCTGCGCGAAATCCTGGTTCGAATGGTCGCCCCCTCTGGCGAGCACCTCGCCCCGAGCCACTTCATCCCGATCGCCGAGAATCACGACCTGGCCTCGTCGATCGATCGCTGGGTCGTCCGCCACAGCCTCAGCCTTCTGGCCCAGAACGGCGAGCAGCTGAACGGCGACCGCGTCAGCATCAACCTGTCGGGACAATCCCTGGGAGATGAGAGCTTTCTCGAAGACATCCTCGCCTATCTCGAGGCTAGCGAGGTCGCTACCGATCGGATCTTCTTCGAGATCACCGAGACCACAGCTGTCGCCAACCTGAGCCGTGCGCTCCACTTCATCAACGCGTTGCGCGAGCTCGGGTGCCGCTTCATCCTCGACGACTTCGGCAGCGGCTTCAGCTCGTTTGCCTACCTCAGAAATCTGCCGGTGGACATCCTCAAAATCGACGGCGAGTTTGTCCGTTCGATGGAGAACGACGAGATCCGCTTCGCGATGGTCAAGGCCATCAATCAGGTTGCCCAAGTCATGGGCATCGAGACGATCGCGGAGTGGGTCGAGACCGAGGCCACCTACAACATGCTGCGCGACCTCGGCGTCGACTATGTTCAGGGCTTCTGGCTCCACCGTCCGGAGGAGCTCGGCAGACGCAGCGCGTCCTAAGTGATCTTGCCGGTGTGCACCCACTCGGGGATGGGTTCGGTCTTGCCGAGCCAATCCCGGATCTGACGCCAGGTTTGGAGCGAGCCAACGATGGTCTGGTAGTGCTGCAGGAAATGCACAAAGAGCGCCTGCTTGATGATCCGCTCTTTGGAGATCCCGACGCGGGCAGCTTGGCCGCCGGTCATGAAATTCAAGAACTGGACCGTCGGCAAGACCGGGTCGAAGGTGACATTGGTCAGCGGCAAACGCGACCACACGCGCTGTAGGGGCTTGAAGGGAAGCTCGCCCCCGAGCGCCTTGGTGAACTGAAATCCCCAAGCCAGCGGATCGACCGAGAGCTTGAGGATGCTCTTCGGCTCCTGCGCGACGAACGCCGCCCGCACCCTGATCTCACCCGAGTTTCGTATCTCCCAAACCATCTGTTCGAAGGCTGGCTCGAGCTCTCCGGGGCCGTAGCCGTAGACGCTTGGTTCGGGGTTGTTGACGAACGCATAGCCAAAGCCATAGCGCGCACGCACGGCATTCGGATCTTTGGGATCCGTCTCGTACTCCTCGTTGACGATGAAGTCCTTGGAGAGCACGAGATAGTTGAAGACGTCGGCTGGGATCCTGATCTCGGGTCCCTTGACGCCGATCAACCGATTCAAAACCGTTCCGAAGGGTTTGAAATCGAAGCCGAAGCCAAAAATCGGATTCTTCAGAATAATCCACTCATAGGGCGCCTCCCCGTCGCTGCCAGCTTCGAATTCCGTCAGTTCGACGATGGCACCCTCGGAGTCTTTGTCGAACCGGCCTATCTCGTCCGTGCCGCGGCGCTTGTAGAACAGTTGAGAGAAGCCGAAGCCAGCGATCCCGGCCTTCCTATGAGCCTTGTCATCCGCCAGCTCCGGCAGCCTGAAGTCACTCACCCGCATGAAGTACTTGAGAATGAACTCCCGGATCTGCTCGTGCATGACCTCCGTCGCGATTTTCTCGAAACGCTTGCCGCGCGAAGACTTGGGATCGTCGTAGAACATCTCCTGCACGTTGCCGTTGATCGGCACCGTCACCGGCACATCGCGCGAAGCCAGGCGCACGTCATCGAAGAAACCGTAGCTCTGATCGCCCGGGCGGTTGGGCGTCACGGTTTCCTGGTAGTGGTGGCGGTAGCTCATGCTCGGATCGGTCGCCTGCCACCACTGAAGCAGATCGATTCCATCTCGCAGCGCTCTAGGGGCTGCCGCCAACAGTTTCGCCTCGGTGTCGGTCACACGGATACTCACCTTTGCCACCTCATTGCTCGGACCCTCCTAGCGTTCGGATTTCCCACCGATTGATCCCTATGTGGTCGACACTCTGGCGCTTGGTAGCTCACTCATCACTATAGTATGCACTCCACATCAGCGCCAGAGCGAACGCTCAATGGAACCGCCTAGGAGAGCGGCGCGCCCTGCTGTGAACGGCCGAGGACATGCCGGGAGCGGTAGCCATCGACGGCGAACGGCGCCACTCACAGCACGACGGGGCCCGTCCACTGCCGCTCACCGCGGGCGGCGTTCGTGCCCTTGTTCCGCGCTCCCAAAGAGGGTTACGGTACTAGCGACACGATGAAGTTTCCGCGACACGGCTCAATGAGCGAGATCGGCCTGCCTTGGAGGTGGGTTGTGCTCGCCGCGGCGACGGCCGCTCTGCTGGCCGCCGTGCTGGTGTCGAGCCAGATCCAGCTGTCGATGATCGATCACGGTCACGACTGGTGGCGCATTTTCGCTTGGCAGCTGGTCGGCTGGGGTTTCTGGGTGCCGATGACACCGTGGCTGATCTCGGTCGGAGCGCGCCTGTCGCGGTCGCGGCTATCACCCGCGTTGTGGCTGCGCGAGCTGGCGATCGCCCTGGGTGTCGCGTTGATCCACATACCGCTGGCAGCATTGGCTTTCACCGTACTGCAGCCCTATCTGCCGGTCGATCGCTATTCTTTTCTCGCGAGCCTCGTGAGATCGCTGGCGTCTTGGTTCCATGTCGACCTCTTGCTCTACGGCTCCGGCCTGGCGCTTGGCTACGGACTCAGTGGCTACCGTTCGGCCCGCGCTTCCGAGCTGCGCGAATCGCAGCTCGAAACCGAGCTGGCGCGCGCCCAGCTCGAGACCTTGCGACTCCAGATTCAGCCACATTTCCTGTTCAACACCCTGAACTCGGTGGCTTCCTTGGTGCGACGCAAGCGCAACGATCGCGCATTGGAGATGCTGCTCGGACTCAGCGAGCTGCTGCGCTCGACGCTCGATCGCTCCCAACAGCTTCGCATCCCGCTGGCCGAGGAGCTCGACTTCATCAGCCGTTATGTCGAGCTGCAGCGCGCCCGCTTCGCCGACCGCCTGACGGTGCACTACGACGTAGCGGAAGAGTGCCTCGAGCAGCCGGTACCCAACTTCCTGCTGCAGCCGCTGGTCGAGAATGCGATCCGCCACGGCATCTCCCAGCGCGCCGCGCCCGGCAGCCTGCAGATCCACGCCCGGCTGGAAGGAGGTCGCCTTTACATAGAAGTCGCCGACGACGGCATCGGGCTGCCCGCCGGCTTCGACGCCGCTGAGCAACAGGGCGTTGGTCTGAGCAACACCCGCTCGCGCCTGCAGCAGCTCTACGGCGAGCGTGCGTCCCTCACGGTAGACAAACGGACGAACGGCGGCACCCAAGCCGTCGTTGTCTTGCCGGCTGAGCTGGCGCCGGCGCTGCAGCGGATCGCGACGGGATAACGAGCCGCAAGGGATGAAACGCTTTTCCGTCCTGATCGCTGACGATGAGCCGCTGGCTCGCGACACGCTGCGAGACCTGCTGGCGCAAGATCCCGAGGTCGAGACGGTCGTCGAATGTAGCGATGGGGCCAGCGCCCTCGAAAACATCCAGACACGGCGCCCGGATATCGCCTTCCTCGATATCGAGATGCCGGAGCGCGGTGGCCTGGAAGTCGCCGCGGCGCTCAATCCGGACGAGCTTCCGGCGATCGTTTTCGTCACCGCCTACGGCCACCACGCCGCCAGCGCCTTCGAGGTCGAGGCGCTCGACTACGTGGTGAAGCCGTTCTCCGATCGCCGCTTCTCGACCGCTCTCGAACGCGCCAAGCGCCGCCTGCGCGAGCAGCGGCTGGGAGAGCTCGCCGAACAGATGGCTGCTCTCACCCAGCAGCTGGGCGTCTCGGCTCCTGCGACCGGGTCCGATCTCACGTCGGCCCCCTCGCCCGCACAGACCGTTTCACCCGGCGACCCGCCAGCGTTTCTGAGCCGCATCCGAGTGACCACCGGCGGTCGCACGCTGATCGTCAAGGCAAACGATGTCGTCTGGATCGAGAGCGATGATTGCTACGCACGACTGCATACGGAGCGCGGGCCCCATTTGGTGCGTGCTTCCTTGTCCTCGTTCGAGCAGCGGCTCGACCCGCGCTGTTTCCTGCGCATCCACCGCGGGGCGATCGTCAATATCGAGCGCGTGGTAGAGATCGAACACCTCTTCAAGGGTGCTCGCACGGTCGTCCTGGCCGACGGCACGCGCCTGCGGGTCAGCCGCTCCCGCCTGCGTCGCGTCGACGAGATCCTGGCTCCCAAGCTCGGTCGCCTCTGAGTCTCCCGCGGTTCGCGGGAACTTTTCTCGCTGCCCATGGTCCAAGATCCCGGCGAGCGCACCCGGCTGCTCGATACCGCCAGCACCGAACGGAGGGGAGTCCATGCAGCAAGATCCGAGAGTCGCCTTGGGAATCATCTTCACGATCGCTTTGGCGAGTAGCGGATGCCGATCCGCAATGCCGAACGCTTCGATCACCTGCTCGCGGGTGGCGCTCGAGCCCGCTCCGCCCTGGACCGCCTCAGCCGCCTGGAGCTCCAGCGGCGATGAGCTGGTGCTGGTCGACCCGGGAAGCCGTGGACTCGCGACCTATGGACGAGACGGCAAGCGAGTGCGCAACGTGCGGCTCGACGAGACCGTGAAGCTCGACTATGCCGAACCGATGCGCCTCGAGCGCACTGCCGAAGGTTTCGCAGTGATCGACAAACGGCGCGTCCTGAGCTTCGACCATCACCTGGCGCTCGATCAGCGGGAGCAACCGTTCGCAGCCCTCGAGACCCGGGGCTACGCCGACGCGTCGTTCAACGACGTCGTGAGGCACCGCGGCCACTACTATGGCTACGCCGATTTCGTCGAACCCACGGCAGCGGTGCAGGACAACCAGGAGACAGAGGATGTCGACTCCGAGGGCTCCTCCACCTGGCGCCGCGGCTTCGTTCGACTCGATCCCGACCGCGGCAACCTGGAGCTGCTGCACGAGCTGCCGGTGGACTCGGCCGACGGTGAGTACGCCAACTACTACTTCTACGACCGCCGTCCCTATATCGCCGAGCTCGGCAAGCGCGTCTTCGTGCTGCGCTTCACCGAGCCCTGGAGCGTTCACCGCGTCAACCGACGCGGCCTGAGCAAGATCGCCTCGGGACCGACCGACGGTGGCCGGGCCTATGCCCTGCAGAGCTGGAACGGACGCCTCTACGTGCTGACCCGCCGGATCGTGCCCAAGGCCGACGCTGAAGAACAGCCAACGACGGTCAAGCTGGCGGCCAGCGGCAAGCAGGCGCACCTCGAGCTGCTGCAGGCCCTTCCCGCTCTCCAGAAGGGCGAGCGCCAGTGGATACTCCACGAGATCGACCCGCGCGGCGGCCAGACGCTCAGGCGGGTGCTTCTGCCGAGCACCGCCGGGCGGCTGCATCTCATCCCCGGCCGAAGCTTCTGGACGGCGATCGAGGAATCCTCGATCCCCAACCTGGGCGAGTCGGATGCCGGCACAAACCTGCTCTTCCTGCCGGCCTCGGAGCTGCTCTCGGGCCACTTCGGCTGCCCGCGGGAAGAGCCAGTGCCCGAGAGCAAAGCCCAGGTGGCTCTATAGCTCGACGAGCTCGCCCCGGTCGAGCTTGGGTTCTCGTGCGGGTATCTCGACAGGTCGAGACGGTTCGCTTGTGGGCAAGACTCGGGGTCGGTCTCAGACTGTTAGACTGCGCTCATCATGAGCCAAGATACATCCTCCAATTCAGCTTCCCACTCTACCTCGCCTCCTCGCCGCATCGGTCGTCTGGTCCTGCGCGTCCTAGTCGTCATCCTCGGCCTTACCGCGGCGATCGCTGTCATTGGCGCCGGGCTGGCGCGCTGGCATGTCGGGCGCAGCGTGCCTCAGCTCGACGGTGAGGTCGCCATTTCCGGCCTGGCTGCCGACGTCACGGTCGAACGTGACGACCTCGGCGTTCCGACGATCCGCGGCCAGAGCCGGCTGGACGTAGCTCGCGGATTGGGTTTTGTGCACGGCCAGGAACGATTCTTTCAGATGGATCTGATCCGGCGTCAGGCAGCCGGCGAGCTGGCCGAGCTGGTGGGCGCCGCCGCGCTCGGTATCGATCGGCGGGCAAGACTGCACCGCTTCCGCGCACGCGCCAAAGACGTCGTCGAGGCCCTGGACCGCGACGATCGTCGTCTGGTCGATGCCTACGTCGAGGGCGTCAATGCCGGCCTAGAGGCGCTCGACGCACCGCCCTTCGAGTACGCGGTGCTGCGCACCAAGCCGGTACCGTGGCTTGCCGAGGACTGTATGTTGGCGGTCTACACCATGTACATCGACCTGCAGGGCGGCGATGCCAACCGCGAGCGCGACTACGGCGTCGCTCGTGACATCCTGCCGCCGGCCCTGTACGCATTCCTGACTCCGCGCGGCACCGAGTGGGATGCTCCGATCGAAGGCGAGGCCTTTGCCTCACTACCCATCCCTTCGGCCGAGGAGCTCGAATCCAGTGGCGTCGAGGCGCCTTCCGACCCGGAAGCGATGGAAGTCGAAACGGCAGAGCCGAAGGCGGCACAGCTAGAATCGAATCCGAGCTCTTGGTTCGCACACGACGGGATTTTCGATCCGGCCGCTGACCAGATCGCGGTGGGCAGCAACAACTGGGCGGTCGCCGGCAGCCACAGCGCCCATGGCGGCGCTCTGTTGGCGGACGATATGCACCTCGGCCACGATGTTCCCAATATCTGGTATCGCGCTTCGCTGATCTATCCCGATCCGGACGGCTCGGGCCGCGAGCGGCGGATCACCGGCGTGACTCTGCCGGGCCAAATGCTGGTGGTGGCCGGCAGCAATGGCGAAGTCGCCTGGGGTTTCACCAACAGCTACGGCGATTTCACCGACCTCGTGACCCTAGAGGTCGATCCGGAAGATCCCGAGGTCTACCTCACGCCAGACGGCCCTCAGCGCTTCGAGCGCCACCAGGAGATCCTGCGAGCGGGCGGCGAAGACGCCGAAACCGTGGAGGTGATCGAGACGATCTGGGGCCCGGTGTGGGATACCGATCACCAGGGGCGCCAGCGCGCCTTGCGCTGGGTCGCTCACGACCGACGCGGCGTCAACCTGGCGGTGCATGAGCTGGAAACCGTCAGCGACGTTGACCAGGCGATCGAGATCGCCAACCGCACCGGCATTCCTGCTCAGAACTTCGTCGTCGCCGATCACACCGGGCGTATCGGCTGGACGATCATGGGGCCGATCCCACGCCGCTTCGGCCACGACGGCCGGCTGCCGAGCTCATGGGCCGACGGCCAGCGCGGTTGGGATGGCTGGCTCGAGCCGGCTGAGGTTCCACGCGTCGTCGACCCTGAATCCGGCCGCATCTGGACCGCCAACTCACGGGTAGTCAGCGGCGAGAGCTACGCCCTCGTGGGCGACGGCGGCTACGATCTCGGGGCGCGGGCAGCGCAGATCCGAGACGGACTCTTCGAGCTCGAGCGAGCTACCGAAGCAGACATGCTGGCGATCCAGCTCGACGATCGCGCGCTGTTTCTCGAACGCTGGCAGCGTCTGCTGCTGGAGGTGCTGACGCCAGAGGCGATCGCTGAGGATACCCGCCGAGCCGAGCTCCGGCAGCACGTTGAGCAGTGGAACGGCCAGGCCAGCATCGACTCAGTCTCTTATCGCGTGGTGCGAGGCTTCCGCAACGTTTTGCGCCGTCAGGTGTTCGAGCACCTGACGGCTCCATGCCGAGAGGCGGAAGACCGCTTCCGCTACTTCCGCCTGGGCCAGTACGAGGCACCGCTGTGGAGCCTGATCACCGAGCAGCCACCGCATCTGCTGAACCCCGAATATGCGACTTGGCAGGAGCAGCTGCTGGCCGCGGCAGACGACCTCTTGGACGGCATGCTGGCCAACGGCAGCAGCCTGGCGTCCAAAACCTGGGGGAGTCGAAATCAGGTACGGATTCGTCATCCGCTGAGCCGTTTCATACCGTACTCCGAACGCTGGCTCGATATGCCGACCACGCCGCTGCCTGGAGACTCCAACATGCCACGGGTGCAGAGCGTCAGAAACGGCGCCTCCCAGCGTCTGGTGGTTTCTCCGGGGCGCGAATCCGAGGGAATCTTCCACATGCCGACGGGCCAGAGTGGACATCCGCTGTCTCCCCACTACGGCAAGGGCCATGACGCCTGGATGGAAGGCCGGCCGACCAGCTTTCTGCCGGAAGCGACGGTCCACACGCTGAAGCTCTCGCCAGCGAGCTGAGTTTTTCGAGAAGTCTGGGGCAAGGGCGCAAGGCATGGCGCCCCTGTTCGGTCAGCCGAGAGGTTCGCGGTACCGGATCGCCGTCAGACCCTGCGCCGTAGCCTGGCGATCTCTTCGTTCGAAGCCGATCGCCAGACGCTGCGCCTCTTTTTCTCGATCGACTCTGCGGGATAGCGAATCGACGTCACCAGCTTGCCCTGCTGGTTGAAGACGTGGACTCGCCCCTTGTCGCCCAGCACCACCAGGGTCTCACGCCGGGCGTCGAACAGGATGTCTTCATCGCTGGCATGCGCCAAGTCCTTGAGCGCCATGCGAGTGGGTCGGTCACCCTCTGTATGACGTTGTTGTGCGTGATCGGTACGCCGGTCGCGTGCTCGGCGATGGTGCTCGAGCCTTCGTGCGATGCCGGCCAGCACGCCTTTGAGACGATCGTCGAGCTCGCGACGAGACGCCTTGACCTGTGAACGCTCGATGCTGACCAGAGCCTCCTGGCTCCAGCTCACCGCGCCGCGCCAGCGGATTGATCCGAGGCGCTCGTAGAGCTCGGCCAGCGGCTCGCCCTCCGGTCCGACTCCGATCACGTTGAGGCTGTAGCGCCGCCGCGGCCTACCTTTGCGGCGGCGCCTGCGGGTCGCTGAAGAGATGACCTGGAACGACAGGGCGAGCGATTCCGGCGCTCCACTGAGGCCAGGAACCGGGAACCAGCCGGCAACCACCTGACCGTGAATCCGAGTGTCGATCCGGCGCTCCCTGAATGCAGGCAACAGCTGGGCGTAGAGCTCACGCCCCGAAATCCGGGCCGTCACCAGCTGAGGAGGTCGCTGATAGAGTCGCTCGATCTCCGGGTGCTGATGCTCCAGCAGCCACTGGCCATAGTCCTGGAAACGCGGCAGCCCCGTGGGGCCATAGCCGGCGAAAATCTCGCGGGCGCTAGCGGGCAGCGAATGCTCGCAGTCCGCCGACGCGCAGCGCGGACAAAAGACCCGCCCCGGCCTGAAAGCGGCGCGGTGGGCCAGCAGCGCCTCGACCTCGCGCTTCAGATGGTTGCGAGTCCGCTCGACGGCCTCCGCGCTGACGCCATCGAGTGGCTGAACCGGAATGCTCAGGGTCAGGTCGAGATGCCCGCGGCGGCGCCCAGCCAGGTGCCCCTGGGGGTGCTGCTCGAGGCGCTGATCGACGGCGCGTACCAGCGCTTCGAGAGCCTGCTGAACCGGATCGCCAGTTGACCGGCGAGGAACCGGGTCGCCGGCAGACCGGCGAGGAACCGGGTCGCCGGCAGACCGGCGACGAACCGGGGCACCGGCTGGCCGGCGAGGTTTGGACATCGGGCCGAGCTACGCGATCTCGATGGATCTGAGCTCGTCGATCATGCCGCGGACGACATCGAAGCCGCCTTGCCAGAAAGCAGCGTCCGTGATGTCGATACCCATCTCGTTGAGG
>JBCCEE010000141.1:0-17057 GCA_039030415.1 Acidobacteriota bacterium | reverse complement strand
GTGACCTGGCTGCTGGACCATCACGAGGTGCACCTCATGCTGCAGGCAAACCCCGATGGTCGCAAACAGGCCGAGACCGGCCTGCTGTGGCGCAAGAACGCCAACAATGAATATTGCTCCAACACCATCGACCGTGGCGCGGACCTGAACCGCAACTTCGATTTCGAGTGGGCCTGCTGCGGCGGCTCGTCGAGCAGCCAGTGTGCCCCTACGTACCACGGGCCGACTGCGGCTTCGGAGCCCGAGATCCAGGTGCTGCAAGACTACGTCAGGTCAATTTTCCGGGATCAGCGGGGACCGGGTCTGAATGACCCCGCGCCCGAAGACGCCACCGGCGTCGCGATCGATGTCCACTCCTTCAGCGAGCTGGTGCTGTGGTCTTGGGGGTTCACCTTCGACCCGGCCCCGAACGCTGCTGCGTTGGCCACCTTCGGGCGCAAGCTCGCGTTCTTCAATGACTACAGCCCGATGCCGATCCGTGAGTTGACCAACGCCGACGGCAACAGCGCCGATTTTTACTATGGAGAGCTCGGGATTGCCGGGATGGCCTATGAGATCGGCACGCGATTCTTCGAGAGCTGCGAGTCGTTCGAGGACAACGTGCTGCAGGTCAATATCGACTCGCTGCTCTACGGCGCCAAGGTCGCCCGGACTCCGTACCTCACCCCCGCTGGCCCCGAAGCGTTCGGCGCGACCGCACAGCCCGACCTAGCCGCCGCGGGTGACCTCGTGCTCCTCACCGCCACCCTCGACGACACGCGCTTCAACAACTCAAATGGCACGGAGCCCACCGAGCTCATCGCCGTGGCCGAAGCTTTCGTCGATATCCCACCCTGGGACGACGCCGCGGTCCCCCTCCCCATGGCGGCTTCCGACGGCACGTTCGACGAGGGGGTCGAGACGGTCGAAGGCACGATCGACACGGCGGGTTGGCCGGAAGGTCGCCACATCCTCTACGTGCGTGGCACCGACACCGCCGGCAACCAAGGGGTCGTCGCCGCCGCCTTCCTCACCATTGACAACGAGGCCCTCTTCTTCGATGGCTTCGAGAGCGGAGATACGTCGGCGTGGTCGAACCCGGGAGGGTAACTCGATTCAGGCCGGGTCATGGGCGCCAGCGCGCGGCAGCGCTCCGGCCTGGACAACGAAGCGCTCCAGGACGTCGAAGGGTTGAGCGCCGACCACGCCGGAGCTACCGATGACGAAGGTGGGGACGCCGGTGACGCCGAGCTCGCGCGAGCGCTGCCAGTCGCGATCTACCGGATCACGGTGGGAGCGGGTTTCGAGCACCTGCCGCGCCGCTTCGACGTCTAGCCCCAGCCGCTCAACGATGGCCAACAGCACGTCGTGGCGGGCGATGTTGTCGCCGGTGACGAAGTAGGACTCGAAGAGGGCGTCGTGAATCTCGGCGCCGCCTTCCTGGTCTTCGGCCCACTTCGCCAGCTCCTGGGCCAGCCGGCTGTTGTAGGTCATCGAACGGTCGCCGTAGGGCAGGCCTTCCGCAGCCATCAACTGCTTCATGCGTGCCTTCATCGAGGCGAGGTCGACGTCACGCCCGGCGAAGAGCTCGGCTAGCGATATGCCCTCCGGCGGAGTTTTGGGGTGGAGGGGAAAGAGCGTCCAGCGGACCTTCAGATCGTAGCGTTCGAGGAGTTGTTCTATACGCCCGGTACAGAGGTAGCACCAGGGTCATATGAAGTCGGAGAAGATCTCGAGCTCGGTGGTCTGTGCGGTTTGTGACATCGAAGCCTCCATGGGTTGAGGTAGCGGGGCGATTGCAATTGTACGTGCACTGGGAGCCCTGCTGAAATCTCCTCAGGATGCATGGAAGGCCACGCGCAGTTTTGCGCAGCTGCTGCGCGCCGATGCGCGGCTCCCGGCGAGGGTTACTGAATATGAAGGCGGAAACGCCGAATTGATCAGTTTTTGCGGCCTCAATGGATGGTACGCACCTTGCTCTATCAGACTCCCGTTCGCGCCAATTCAGGCGAGGATGAACCAAGGAGTTGATTTATGAAACGTTCGAAACTCTTTACCAAGCTGGTTTTTGCGTTGGCGATGATCGGGGCCATGGCGACGCTGCAGCCGGCGACGGCATCGGGCTTTGGCGATTACTGTGTCGTGAAGTGTCGCTACTGGAAGCAGGGGCCAAACTGCCCCAACCTGCAGTGCAAGTGCGACGCTCTGGGCGGCCAGTGGACGACCTGCAGCAACTGCTCCGACAGCGACTACGGCTGCACCTGAGCCGATTGATGCCCTGAGCCTGGCGCTCTAGGGGTCGCCGAGAAGGGGTCGCCAAGCATGGTCCGCCGAGCAGGCGATGCCACGGCGACCCGCCACGGCCGGCGAGGCCGGCCGTGGTTATTGGCGCCTCGCTGGCTCATGGTTTTAGAAACGTTTAGAACATAGCCGACTCTGCGCGGAGATCGGCTGGGGAGCTCAGTATGAAACACAAGCTCGAGATTGCGGTCAATTTATCGATCATTGCGCTGTGCCTCACCGCGGTAGCAACGTTTGCGAAGGTTCACTTTTTTTCATCGCCGACACCGCTGGAGCCAGTGGCGCAGGGCGACGTGCTCGAACCGGTGCGCGATCTGGTCGCGGAGCAGGAGGAGAGTGCGCTGCTGGTGGCTTTGTCGCCCACGTGTGGTTATTGCACGGACAGTTTCCCGTTCTTGGGGCGCCTCGCGGCCGAGCGCACGGCCCGGGGAGCGCCGGTACGGCTGGTGGCGGTGGTCAACTCTGAGGAGGAAATGTCTCGCGAGCGCGAGCTGCTGAATGCCTCCGGCGTCGAGCTCGATGACGTGGTGGCGGTGGACTTCCTCTCGCTACGGGTGCCCGGTACGCCGACGATCCTGCACGTCGATGATCGCGGGGAAGTGCTGAACGTGTGGCTCGGCCTGCTCGATGAGGAGGGCGAGCGTGAAGTGCTGCAGGTGCTCGCGACCCGGGCTTGAGCAGTCAAGCTTGGAACCGTGCTTGGAGCCGTGCCTCGAACGCTACAGACCGAAGCGCTTCATGCGGCGACGCAGCGCATCGCGCCCGATGCCGAGCAGCGGTGCGCTGCGGGAGAGGTTGCCGCCGGCGCGTCGCAGCGCTTCGCGGACGGCTGCCCGCTCGAGGTTTGCGAGCTCGAGGGACGCGAGCTTTTGAAAGTCAATGCCGGGAACGGCTGGCGGTTCCGGGTTGGCGGGTCTTGCAACGAGCGACGAGGTGATGGGTTGAAAGTCTGGGCACAGATACACCAGCCGCCGCACTTCGTGCTCCAGCTGTCGCACGTTGCCCGGCCAGCGACGACCCGCGAGCCGCTCGAGCGCGGCGACGGTGATGCCCTGAAGCGTCTTGCCGGCCTGGCGCGAGAAGCGCTGCAGGAAGAGCTCCACCAGGGGTGCGATGTCTTCGGGCCGGCGCCTGAGCGGCGGCAGCTCGAGCTCGAGGCCGGCCAGGCGATAGTAGAGGTCATGCCGGAAGGTGCCGTCCCGCAGCTGGGCTTCCAGCCGTGCGTTGGTCGCCGCCACGATCCGCACGTCGATCGCCACCGGGGCCCGTCCCAGGGGCTGGATCTCTTGCTCCTGCAGGGCGCGTAGGATTTTGGCCTGGAGGTCGGGCGCCATGTCGCCGATCTCGTCGAGGAAGAGCGTGCCGCCGTGGGCCTGCTCAAAGCGGCCGCGGCGCCCGGTCACGCCGGACGCCGTGCCGCGGGCGATGCCGAACAGCTCGGCCTCGATCAGCTCGCTGGGCAGCGCGGCGCAGTTAATGGCGACGAACGGCCCGGAGCTCACGGTCGAAGACTCGTGAACGACGCGCGCAAGGCCCTCCTTGCCGACGCCGGTCTCGCCGCGAATCAGGATCGGCATGCGGGAGCGCGCCACGGCGGCCAGCTGGCGATAGATCGGCTGCATGGGGGCGGCGCGGCTGCGCAGATAGCCGGCGGCGAAGACCAGTCCGTCGGCGGTCGAGCCACCGGCATAAGAAGTGGTGTCGGGGACTGGCCCGCGTGAAGTCACGCTGTGGGTGTTTGGCAACTGAATCGCCAGCTCGCCCTCGCTGGCTGCGAGTTCTTCGAGTCGCAGCGCCAGGGAGCCGAAGCGTAGCTCGCTGCCGGGTCGGACGGTGCAGGCTCGGGCGGCGAGCCGCTGGCCGTCGACGTAAGTACCGTTCTTGCTGGCGAGATCCTCCAGGCGGACGCGGTGCGCGTCCACCGCTAGGATCGCGTGACGTTTCGAAACCTCGCCGGCAGCCAGGCACACCTCGCTGCCCGGCAGCCGGCCCACGCGGTTGAGGCCATGCCGCAGCAGATAGGTGTGGTCCTGGCCACCCCGATGGTTCTGGAGTGCGAATCGGAAACGCGTACAGCAAGGATCCATAGTGCCTCCCGTGAGCGAGTGCCTCCCGTGAACGTGAGGGTCGCCGGTGACCCTAATGGTCCAACGGCTGAGCGCGTCGAAAAGTGACGGCAGCTCCTGCTCTGAGAGATCCTAAAGCTGGGAGCGCTGGCGTCCCGCCGGCATCTGAGCTCTCCTGCTGAGAGCGCCTGGATTCTCCTGCTGGGAGCGCCGGCGTCCCGCCGGCATCTGAGCTCGATGGCGTTCGGCGAAGGCAAGTGAGACACCTACGTTCCCAGCGTTGTCTACGGGCGGGCCCAGCGTGTTTCGAGGGTTTTTATCAACGACGCGTGCGCTCTTGGCGCTCTAAGCGTTCTTTGCTGTTGTGCAGCAGAGCCGGCGGGACGCCGGCGCTCCCAGCATTTGGATGGCGCTCCCAGCATTTGACGGCGCTGCTAGTGTTCCTCAAGCCGGCGGCAGAAGATCTAGCAGCGTGAGCGCGATGACCTTCGCGGCATCCACCATGTCGTCGACACAGCACCATTCGTCGGGCTGGTGGGCCTGCTCTAAACGCCCTGGACCGTAGGCGACGCAGCTCGGGACGTCGGCGATGCGGGCGACGTGTTTGTGGTCGTAGGTGCCGGGGCTGGCGATCATCTGGGGTGGACGCTGGCAGACGCGCTCGATGGAACGGGCTAGCGAGCGCACCAGGGGATCGTCTTCGGGCGTCAGGGTGGGGTGGACGACCATCAGGTCTTCGAGCTGATAGCGTCTGCGATCGTCTTCGCCAGCGACTTCGTCGAGCAGCTCGACGATCTGGCGGCGGGTGGCGTCGTAGCCTTCTTCCACCAGGAAGCGACGGTCGAAGATGGCCTCGCAGCGGTCGGCGACGCAGGGCGTCTGGATTTCCTCGCCGGCCTGGCCGCCCTGGATGGAGTTGATGTTGAGGGTGCCGCGGCGGGCGGCCGGGGGCTCCACGGGCATGGCGGTGTGGGTCTCCTCGAGGGCTGGCCCGAGGCGGGTGCGCAGGGCTTCGAGCAGGGGGCCCATCTGCTCGATGGCGTTGACCCCCAGGAAGGGCATGGAGCCGTGGCCGATGTGGCCGTGGGAGATGACTTTGAACCAGTAGACGCCGCGGTGCCCGAGGCAGATGCGGTCGACGTCGAGCGGCTCGGGGATGATGACGTGATCGGTGCGCCCTGAGCTGATGCGGCCGATCTCGGCCAGGTAGGCGACGCCGGCAAAACCGCCGCTCTCCTCGTCGACAGTGCCTGAGATTTCAACGGTGCCGCCGAGCTCGACGCCGGCGCGGCGAATCGCCTCGGCAGCGTAGATCGCCGAGGCCAGGCCGGCTTTCATGTCGGCGCTGCCGCGGCCGTAGAGGCGACCGTCTTTGACCTCGCCGCCGAACGGGTCGACGGTCCAGCCGGCGCCCACCGGCACGACGTCGAAGTGGCCGTTGAGGTGTACGACGGGTTGCGTCTCGCTTCCTGTGCGGGTGCCGATGACGTTCAGCCTGGGATGCTGCTCGGTGTGCTCGGGGCGTCCTTCGGCGGCGATGTACTCAATCGCGTAGCCGAAGTCCGCGAGATGTTGACCGATGAATCGAGCGCATTCCGGGTATTGATCGCCCGGCGGATTGACCGTCGGGATGCGGATCAAGTCGGCTGCGAACGCGACCATCTCGTCGCGCAGTGCTTCGACCTGGTTCAGTACAGAGTCAATCATCCCGCCACCTAAACGCCCACCCAAGAAGAACCGCGCCCCGATCTGGATCTCACGGCCCGGGAAGAAGCTGTTGGGGACGCCGAAGTCGGGGCCCTGGACGGCGTTGACGTTGGAGACGTTGTCTTCGTTGGTGACGTTGAAGGCGTCCACCAGCAGGCTGATCTCGTGGTCGCCGCCGAGGCGGAAGGACTTCTCGAGCCGCAGGTCGACGTTGAAGAAGTTGGCGACCCGGAAGTCGTTGCGCGGCACGCTGACGTCGCGCTGGTCGACCAGGCCGTCGCCGTCGGTGTCGACTATGCCGCGCGGCGAAAAGGCGTTGCCGCTGCGCCAGAACAGGCTGCCCGAGAAGCGAATGTCCCAGGGCAGCAGGGTGGTGGCGATGATCACGCCGACGTGGGGCGCCGAGAGGTTGGATTCGCCGATGTCGATCTCGGGCCGGTTGTTGTTGCTGAAGGTAGAGCCGACATCGCCGGTCAGCAGGTTGTCGGTGGAGTCGGAGTAGGTGTAGGACGCGGTGAGGCCGTAGCGGCCGCTGAACGGGCGCCGCACCGACAGCACAAAGCCGTCGTAGTCGATGAAGCCGTCGTAGGTGACGGCCGAGATGCGCGGCCCGCCGTCGGTGGTCTGGGCGAAGTTGGGGTCGCCCGGCGGCACGTCGAAGAGGTTGACGATGCGGCGCGTCAAGAGGTCTTCGGTGCGGCGGTGAACGTAGTCGAGCGAGGCGGTCCAGTTGGCCGACAGACGGTGCTCGATGCCGAGGGTGAACGCCTCGGTTTTTGGGGTGCGGTCTTCTGAGAACACCGACACCGTGCGGCTCTGGTCGAGCGGCCCGCGCGGAAAGAACGACAGCACGCGATCGCCGACGATCGAGCCTCCGGGGACGTCGAAGAACTCCCAGTCGGTGCCGGGGTAGGTGGCTTCGAGCAGGGCGAGAGCCTGCTCGGCGGTCATTCCGGCGAGCTGCTGAATGTTGTCGGCGGTGACCACCGGCGGCAGCGACGGATCGCCGACGGCGATGCCGAGCAGCTCGTAGAGGTGGAAGGGGTTGGCCCGGAGATCGGCGGCGACCAGGGCGTAGAGCGGATTCTCCGGCGGGCCGCCGAACAGGCCGGTGGTGATCACCAGGTCGATCAGCGAGTCGGTGTAGTCGACCCCGAGGCGCGGCAGCACGACGTCGAACGCGGCGCGGGTGAAGATGCCGCCCTTCTCGGGTACGGTGGCGGCGGCGACCAGGGCGTTGCGGTCGAAGAATAGCCCGGCGCTGCCGCGCACCAGGGTCTCGCGGCGTCCGCCGACGTCCCAGGCGAAGCCGAAGCGCGGTGCGAAGTTGTCGTCGTCATCGTCGAACAATGAGGCGACGTCGTAGCGCAGGCCGAGGTCGATCGATAAGCGGTCGTTGACCCTCCACTTGTCCTGCACGAACAGGCCGACGTCCTCGTTCGAGATGTCCAGCAGCAGGTCGCCACCCGGCGTGTTCGGCAGGGTGAAGAAGCGCGCCGCGCTCTGCGCGAAGCCGAAGCGTCGGAACAGGTCTTCGGTGATCGGGATGACGTCGGGAGAGAAGAAGGCGGCGGAGTATTCGACGTCGTTGAACACTTCGTCGAAGCCGTCTAGCGTGGTGTCGACGTAGTCGTAGCCGACTTTGAATTCATGATCGCCATGCCAGTCGTCGCGCAGCCAAGTGTAGGACTGGGCGAGCTGCAGGCGCTCGATGTTGCGCTCTGAGCGGCCGCCGAACGAGGCGCCGGTCTGCAGGAAGTTACCGAGGAAGAGCAGCAGGATTGCTTCCTGGCGCTCCGTCTGGTCGAGGTTGTTGCCGGTCGAGCCGTCGGAGACGCGCAGCGTCGACTCGAGGAAGCCGTCGCTGCCGCTCAGCCAGGTCTGGCGCAGGGTGACGCTGGTCGACTCCTGATCCTGGGTGCGCGAGCCGCTCGGCAGCACCAGCGAGCCGGCGACGGCGATCGGGGTCTCGCCGGTGGCGTCGTCCTCGGTGAGGTTGAAGCTCAGGGTCCAGCGGTTGCGGGTGTTGGGCAGCAGATCGATCTTGCCGAGCAGCGACAGGCCCTCGAGCTCGGGGCCGAGGTTGAAGTCCTCGACGCCCTGCGGCGTCGCCAGACCGTCCTGCACGAACTGCGGGATGCGCGAGCGGTCGATGTTGCGGCCGCGGGCCTCGTCGATGAGCTCGGCAGAGGCGAAGAAGAAGGTGCGGTCCCGCTGGATCGGCCCGCCGAGCGAGGCGCCCCACTGGTCGCGCTCGAGCCTGGGCACATCCTGGCCGTCGACGTTCGAGGAGTCGAGGGAATCATCCCGCACGAAGTAGAAGGCGCTGCCCTTGAGCTCGTTGGTGCCGGAGCGGGTGATGACGTTGACCACGCCGCCCTGCGCCTTGCCGAACTCGGCCTCGTAGCCGGTGGTGAGTACCTGGAATTCTTGGATCGAGTCCTGGGTGTAGCGCTGGAAGGCGCCACCGTCGAGCGGATCGTTGTTGTCGCCGCCGTCGACCACGAAGGAGGTGGCCGCCGGGCGCTCGCCGAAGATCGAGAACTGCTGGTCACGGACGTTGGCGGGATCGGGCTTGACCCCCGGCACCAGGCTGACCAGGTCTTCGAAGTTGCGGCCGTTGAGCGGCAGGTTCTCGATCGACTCCGGCGAGATGTTGGTCGACAGCTCGGTGCGGGTGATCTCGATCAACGGCGTGTCGGAGGTCACGAGCACGGTCTCTTCGACCGTCGCCAGCTCGAGGGTGGCGTCGACGGTGACCGTCTGGTTGATCGCCACCCGCAGCGCTTCGACCCGCGCCTTGCGGAAGCCGTCGAGCTCGAAGTCGAGCTCGTAGACGCCGGCGGGGATCGGAAACAGCCGGTAGCCGCCGTCGGCTGTGGTGGTGACGGTGAGGCGGTCGCGCTGCAGGGCGGCACCGCGCACCGTAGCGGTGACGCCGGCCAGGGCGGCGCCGGAAGGATCGCGGACGGTGCCGACGATAGCGCCGTCGACCTGTGCCACGGCAGGCGCGGCGAGCATCCCGCCGAGCAGAACGGCTAAGAGCATGGGGGCGCGCCGAAAACACAAGAGCTGCTGCATGGGCACTCCTAGGAATTCAGATAGGGGTTCTGACCGGGGTAGAAAACCCTTGATTTCTCTGGATTGTTCCACCGTTGGGGCTTCTGGACAAGGGAGGCATGCGGTAGGCTGCGGGCCGTGAGCCAGCATCATGAAGGCGTTGCACAGCCGGGTCGCAGCCTGTGGAGACGGCTTCCGTGTGCCTTCCTCATCGGCGCGGCGCTCGGGGGCCTGGCGGTGACCGCCCCTGTGAAGGCGGGTGACCAGGCTCCGGAACCGGCGCGATCCGATCCGGGATTGACCGCCGTCGACGGCGTCAAGGTGGGACACCACACCCTGAGTGAGCGGCCGACGGGCTGCACGGTGATCCTCACCGAGGCGGGTGCGGTGGCGGGCGTCGATGTCCGCGGCGGGGCACCGGGCACGCGCGAGACCGATCTGCTCGATCCCGTCAACACGGTGCAGGAAGTGCACGCGGTGGTCCTCTCAGGCGGCAGCGCCTTCGGCCTCGATAGCGCTTCCGGGGTGGTGAAGTACCTGGAGCAGAAAGGGATCGGCTATCCCGTCGGCCCGTTGCGGGTGCCGATCGTGAGCGGCGCGATCCTCTTCGACCTGTTCACCGGCGGCAAACCGGAGATCCGCCCGGGGGCCGACTGCGGTTTCAAAGCGGCCGCGGCGGCGACAGATGGGCCGGTGGCGGAGGGCAACGTCGGCGCTGGAGCTGGCGCTACCGTCGGCAAGCTGGCGGGACGCGGGCGGTCGATGAAGGCTGGGCTGGGCTCGGCGTCGGTCACCCTGCCGGACGGTCTCACGGTAGCGGCGCTGGTGGCGGTCAACGCCGTCGGCGACGTCATCGATCCGGCGACGGGTCGGGTGATCGCGGGGGCCCGAACGGCTGACGGCAAGGGTTTGGCGGACACTCGCAAGCTGGTGCGCTCCGGCGTGCTGAACGTGCCGCCCCAGGGCACCAACACCACCATCGGGGTGATCGCCACCAATGCGAAGCTGTCCCAGGCCGAGGCCACCAAGGTCGCTCAGATGGCGCATGACGGCCTGGCCCGCGCCATCTCACCGGTGCATACGCCATCGGACGGCGACACGATTTTCGCCGTCGCCACCGGCACCCACGACGGGCCAGCGCGGCTGCTGGCGGTCGGCGCCCTGGCGGCAGAGGTGATGGCGGAGGCGGTGGTGCGTGCCGCGCGGTCCGCTGAGGGGCTGCCGGGGCTGCCGTCGGCGTCGGACCTGGCAGTGAATCAAGAACCTACCCAGAAAGAACGCTGAAGCGTAGGGTCGCGCTGGTGGAGCGAGCACGGTCGAGTATGTTTGAGCAGAGTTCTGAGATGGCAAATGGGTCAACCCGCTTTATCCCTGTGAGTTGAGAAACATGGCAGTGCCCAGGCGAGTTACGCAGATCCGCGCGCAGCCTACCAGTGCGACTCACCCTAGGACATTTCTGGCAGAAGGTGTGAAGGAGTCGTCGGCATGAATTCCCAGCTGCTGTTCCTCGGCGGCTACCTGGTGGGGTTGATCGCCCTCGGCCTGTGGATCGGCCGTAGGGTCGACAGCTCGGGCAAGTTCTTCGTTGCGGGTCGCAAGCTCGGGCCGCTGTTGATCTTCGCCACCGTGCTGGCCGCCAATATTGGCGCCGGCTCCACCGTCGGCGCGGCGGGTCTCGGCTACCACAACGGCCTGGCGGCCTGGTGGTGGGTGGGTTCGGCGGGCATCGGCACCCTGCTGCTGGCGTTCTGGATCGGACCCCGGATGTGGCGCATCGCCAAGGAGCACGATCTGCACACCATGGGCGATTTCCTGGAGCTGCGCTACGGGCCGACGGTGCGGGCCACCGTCGTGATCCTGCTGTGGCTCGGCACGCTGGCGATCCTCGCTGGCCAGCTGATCGCCCTGGCTTGGATCCTCGAGATCGTTGCTGCCGTGCCGAAAACCGTGGGCTGCCTGATCGGCGGCGTGGTGATGGTGGCCTACTTTGCCGCCGGTGGTCTCTTGACGTCGGCCTGGGTCAACCTGGTGCAGCTCGTCGTCCTGCTGGTCGGCCTGCTGGTCGCCCTGCCCAAGGCGATGGCGGCGGTTGGCGGATGGAGCGCGGTGCGTGCCGCGGCGTCGACCGCCGAGTCGCCCACCACCTACCTCGACTTCTGGCAAGGGGGCGCTGCCGGCTGGCACTACATGATCCTGCTGGTGCCGGCGTTTCTGATCTCGCCGGGGCTGGTGCAGAAGGCTTACGGCGCGCGCGACGAGCGAGCCATCCAGATCGGCCTCGGGGCCAGCGGCCTGGCGCTGATGGCCTTCGCCGCCGTGCCGCCGCTGCTCGGCATGATCGCCAGGGCCGCCAACCCGCAGCTGGCCGAGAGCGAGCTCGCCCTGCCCTGGCTGCTGAGCGAGCTGCTGTCGCCGGCGCTTGGCAGCCTTGGCCTGGCGGCCGTGCTTTCAGCTGAGCTGAGCTCGGCCGACGCCATTCTCTTCATGTTGTCGACCTCGCTCTCCAAGGACCTCTACAAGGGCTACTTCAAACCCGACGCCACCGATGCCCAAGTGCTGACCGTGTCGCGCTGGGCTGCTGTGGCGGGCGGCGGACTCGGCGTGCTGTTGGCTATCCAGCTGCCGTCGGTGATCAGCTCGCTATCGATTTTCTATTCGCTGATGGTGGTGAGCCTGTTCATCCCGGTGGTTGCCGGCCTGCACGCTCGCCGGGCCGGCGCGCCGGAAGCGCTGGCCGCGATCGTTGGTGGGGTCACGGCGCTGATCGCGTTTCGCACGGCGCAACAGTTCGATTTGTGGACTTCTGGAACCGTCCTCAACCCCAGCACGCTGGGCCTGGTGGCGTCGGCTCTGGCGTTCGGCGTCTGGTGGCTGGTGCGGGCTCGGCGGGCCAGCTAGAAAGGATCTGAACCGTGGGCAATCGTTTCAGTCTCGAAGGAAAAAACACCGCCGTGGTCGGTGCCGGCTCGGGCATTGCCGCGGCGGTCGCCAGCGGCTGCGCCGAGCAGGGCGCCCGCGTCGTCTGTCTCGATATCGATCCGGCCGCCGCCGAGGCGACGGCCCACACTATTCGCGAAGCCGGCGGCGAGGCCGAGTCGGCGCACCTCGATATCCGCGACGGCGAGGCGGTGGCGTCAGGATTCGGCGGGATCGTCGAGCGCCACGGCAGCCTCGACGTGGTGGTGTGCTCGCCGTCGATCAACGTCCGCAAGCCGATGCTCGACTACACCGACGAAGAGTTCGACCGCGTCGTCGGCCTCAACCTCAAGGGCAGCCTGCACGTCATGCAATCCGCCGGCAAGCTGATGGCGGTCCAGGGCTCGGGCTCGATCATCCTGTTTTCGTCGATCCGCTCGCTGGTGGTCGAGCCCGGTCAGAGCATTTACGCCGCCACCAAGGCCGGCATCGTCCAGATGGTGCGTACTCTGGCGGCGGAGCTCGGGTCGTCCGGCGTGCGGGTCAACGCGATTGCCCCCGGCGTCGTCGAAACGCCCTTGACCGAGCCGATCAAAGCCCACGGCGACTGGTACGGCGCCTATGCGTCCAAGAACGTGCTGGGGCGCTGGGCGAGCCCGGACGAGATGGTCGGCCCGACCCTCTTCCTGGCGTCCGACGCCGCTAGCTACGTCACCGGCAGCGTGCTTTTCGTCGACGGTGGCTGGACCGCCGTCGATGGACGCTTTTCACCGCCGGGCATGTAAGACGCCTTCAGGATACGGCGGCTGCTCGCTCGGTGAGCGGCATGGTCTCGGTCAGCGGCAGAGTGAAGCAGAAGGTCGAGCCCTTGCTCGACCCCTCGGACTCGACCCAGATCCGCCCGCCGTGGACTTCGACGATGCGCTTTGCTAGCGCGAGGCCGATGCCGGTGCCCTCGGAATCGTCGGTGTCGAGCCGCTCGAAAAGGTCGAAGATCTTCTCTTGGTAGCGCGGATCGATGCCGATGCCTCGGTCGCGGACGGTGAAGACCGGGCCGTCTGCCGTGGGTCGTGCTGCGATCCGGATCCTTGGCGGCTGAGAATCACCGGCGTAACGTAGGGCGTTGTCGATAAGGAGCCTCAGCAGGTCTTCGAGCCGCTGGCGGTCACCGCGTACCACCGGCAGATCATCCGCGAGCTCGATCTGCGCGTCGGCCTCGGCAATCGTCTCCTCGAGGCGCGCTAGGGCGGCCTGCGCTACCTCGTTGAGCCGCAAGTCTTCTGACGGGTTGCTGTCGTAACGCACCCGCGAATACTCCAACAGCTCTGCGAGCAGCCGGTCGAGCTTGTCGGCCGCGACTTGCAGCCGGTCGAGATCGTGCTCCAGGCGATCGGTGCGACCAGTCGCCGCGTCGCGCCGCGCGAGACCGACGAAGTTCTGGATGGTGGTGAGAGGGTTCTTGAGATCGTGGGAGACGGTGTAGTTGAACTGAGCGAGCTCGGCGTTGCGCGCCTGGAGCTCGCCGATCAAACTTTGACGCTCCTCGAGTAGCCGCTCGCGCTCGCGAACTTGAGTGGTGCGCTCGTCGACCAGCTTGGACAGCTGGCGGTGGACGTCGAGCAGGCCTAGGTGGGTGGCGACTCGTGCCAGCAGCTCCGATTTGGAGATCGGCTTGGGCAGATAGTCGTTGGCTCCCGCCGCGAGGCCTACCACCAGGTCCGAGGCCTGGCCCTTGGCGGTCAAAAAGACGACGGGTAGGGCGTCGATCGGGTGGTCTCGCCGCAGCGTGCGGCAGACTTCGTAGCCAGACATTTTCGGCATCATGACGTCGAGCAGCACCAGATCGGGTGTTTGACCCTCGATTAGCTCGAGAGCTTCGGGGCCGCTTGCCGCCTGGACGACCCGGTAGCCTTCGGCGGTGAGCTGATTGACTAGCACCTGGCGGTTGACCGGCTCGTCGTCGACCACCAGCAGGGTCGCCGCTTCGAGGGCGGCTCTGGCCGTCGTCGTGGCGGTCTTCGTGGCGGGCGTCGTTGTGGTTGGCGCCGAAGCGAGCGCGATCGGTGTCGTCTCGGCTCGGGCTGCCGCACCTTCGGGCGCAGCCGACTCGGTCTGGGATGCGTCGCCTTTGTGGGTATCGGCCAGCGGCAGGTCGAAGACGAAGATGGAGCCTTCTCCTTCGGTCGACTCGACCCGCAAGCTGCCGCCGTGCAGCTTCACCAGCTGACGGGTGACCGCCAGGCCGAGACCGGTGCCGCCATACTGACGCTCGAGGGACGCATCGGCTTGCTCAAAGGCGTCGAAGATGCGCGCTTGTGCTGCTTCGGGAATGCCGATGCCGGTGTCGACCACGCGCACTTCGAGTCGACCTGAGCTTGCGTCTGCCTCTAATGTCTTTGCCTCTGCCGTCTTTGCCTCTGCCGTCTTTGCCTCTACCGTCACCGTGCCCGTCTCGGTGAACTTTACGGCGTTGCCCACCAGGTTGTAGAGGATCTGCTGCAGGCGGTCCTCGTCGGCTTCGGCGGGCGGCAGGTCTGGAGACACGGCGTTGACCAGGGTCACCGGCTTGCTACCGATCAGAGGCTGCGACAGGGTCAGCACGACTTCTGTCAGCGAGCGTAGGTCGATGGCACTGCGCCTCAGCTCGAGACTCTTGTGGCGCAGCTTCGAGAAGTCCAGGATGTCGTTGACCAGATGGCTCAAGCGCTGGCCGCTGGCGACGATCATCGATAGGTTGGTCTTGGTCGCCTCGGGTAGCTCGCCGGTGGCACCATCGATCAGCGATTCGGCGAGGCCCGTCATGCCGTAGAGCGGCGTGCTCAGCTCGTGGGAGGTATTGGCGAGGAACTCGTCCTTGAGCTGGTCGACCTCGCGCAGCCGGCGGCTGACCTCGCGCTCCTGCGCCGCCGCCTGGCGCTCACGCCGAAGCTCTCGGCGGTGCGAACGGAGGTAGGCTCCCACTCCCGAGGCCAGCGCCAGACCGTATAGCGCGTAGGCCCACCCGCTCTGCCACGGCGGCGGCAGGACGGTGAGTCGCACGGTCGCACCCTCTTTGTTCCACACTCCGTCGGGATTCGACGCCTTCACCCGGAAGACGTAGTCGCCAGGGTCGAGATTGGTGTACTGAGCTACGCGGTTGCTGGCGTCGGTTTCGACCCAGTCCGTGTTGAAGCCCTCTAGCCGGTAGGCGTAACGATTTCTCCCCGGGGCGAGGTAGTGCAGCGCGGCGAATTCGAAGGCCAGGATATCGTCGCGATGATCGAGCACGAGGTGAGGAGATGCGCCGGCCGAATCCGGCACGCTACGGGCCGAGAACGGTGTCGAGCGGTTGAGCAGTAGGAAGTCTGAGATCACCACCTCGGGCGGTTGTGAGTCGCCAACGATCTCTTCGGGGTGAAAGAGGGTCAGGCCGTCGTCGCCACTGAAGGTGATCTGGCCGGTCGCAGAGCTCCATCCGGTGCCGCCGAAGTAGGATCGTTGAGTACCGTTCTGAAAGGTGAATTTGGTCGCAGTACCGCTCTCTGGATCGAAACGGCTCAGGCCTCGCTCGGTGCCCAGCCAGAGATCGCCCGCCGCGTCCTCCACGATGCTCAGCACGTTGTCATGCCCCAAACCGTCACGCTGGCGGTAGTGGCGAAAGCTCTCGTCGGCCGGATCGAATCGGTTGAGGCCGCCGCTCAAAGTACCGATCCACAGAATGCCATCTTGATCGAGATGGAGTGAGAGCACGAAGTCCGAGCTCAGGCTATGCGAATCGGTGGCGTCGTGGCGGTAACGCGTCAGCGCTTCCGTGTCGGGATCGAGGCGCCCAAGGCCCCGTCCGTAGGTCGCCAGCCAGAGACTGCCGCCGGGATCCGCGACCATATCGAGCACGGTGTCGGGTCGATGAAGCACGCGCTTCAAGCTGCGCGCCGCTTTGTCAAATCGGTTGAGGCCGCCGCTGCCGCCGATCCACAGGGTCGAAGGATCAGTTTCCGCCAAGCTTTGTATGGTCTCGACCAGGCTGTCCACATCGTCCCCGGCGGGCAGAACCTGGTCGAAGATCCCGCGCGTCGGATCGAACCGGTCGACGCCTTTGCCTGTGGCTATCCAAAGCGCTCCTGCGGTGTCTTCGAAGATCGCCCTGACATCGTCGTCGGAGATGCTGGTCGGGTCGCGATCACTGTGGCGATAGACCCGAACGACGCGGCCGTCCCGGTCCAGGCGCCCGAGGCCGTTCTCGGTGCCGACCCAGGAAGTTCCCGAGCGATCTTCGAGGCCCGTGCTGATTGTGCCTGCGAGGGAGGTTCGAGGTGTTGAGACATGATGACGCAACAGCCGGAAGCGTTCGCGCTGTGGGACGTACTTGTCGAGTCCGGTGCCCGTACCCAGCCAGATGACGCCGGTGCGGTCACGGAAGATGCTCGAAACCTGGAGGTTGCTGACCGTGCCCGGCTGGCCCTGAATTGGCAGAAAAGCGCGCCGGTCTCCGGTTCGGGGATCTAGAGCCACCAGCCCCTGCCGGTCAGTACCGATCCAAATCTGGCCGTCCTGCCGAGGGAACACTGTGGTGACGAACCCGACGTTTTCGTTCGAGAACGGGAAGGGCTCGCTGTCGCCTGTCGAAGGATCGAAGCGAAAGAGCTCGCCGGCGATCGTTCCACACCAGAGCGAGCCATTCTCGTCTTCGGCCAGCGCCCACACGCCGTCATCCTGCTGCCTCGTGGCTTTCAGGAAATAGGACTCCAGCTTTCCGGTGGCGTCATCGAAACGTAGGAGCGAGGGCCCCGAGCTGCCAAACCACAGCTCGCTAGAGCGGCTGAGCATCGCCGAGTAGGTCAAGGTACCGGGCAGGTCAGAAGGCTCGCCTTCGAAATGCTCGAAGCGTTCGAGCTCTCGATCGAAACGGCTGACGCCCACGCGGGTTCCCACCCAGAGCTCTCCTTGCGGACCCTCGACGAGCGCGTGCACGTAGTTGTGGCTCAAGCTGCCTGGGCTGTCTGAATCATGGCGGTACGTGCGGAATCGTCCAGCTGTGTTGGAGGTGAC
>JBCCEE010000140.1:0-17099 GCA_039030415.1 Acidobacteriota bacterium | reverse complement strand
TTTGGGCCAACCGATTTGTCGGCGATGCCGTGCTCAAGGCCAGCATCCGTGAGCTCCGTAGGGCGCTCGGTGATGACCCCAAGGTGCCGCGTTTCATTGAAACCGTTCACCGGCGCGGTTACCGGTTGGTTGGCCAGATCCTGATGATCGAGCCTGCTGAACCCGACCTTTCGTTTCGCCAGGTCGCTGGCAAGGGGCCGGAGCTACCGGACGAGGCCGAAGCGTTTCGACCCGTCTTGGAGGCTCTGGAAGAGCTGTGTGATGGAGAGAGTGAGTGGTTCATCGTCCGGCTGTGCAGGAAACGGGTTTGACCTCTCCTTGACTGAAACTTGCCGACTTGCTCGTGCGCAGCACCTAGAGTGATCTTGCTGGGTGAGCGAGCTGGGCCTGGCAAGGCTCTTATCGTCGCATCCGAGTCGCTTAGCGGCGATCTGTTGGGCTCTGCCGAGCCTGTCGTCGCCACGTATGAATTTCAAGAGAGAGGGAATACTCATGCTTCGTATGACATTGACCACGTCTGCTTTCATTCTGGCCCTGGTCATGGGGTCGACAGCTGAGTCCGCGCAAGGCCAAACCGAACTGGTTCTCACGACGGCGGGGGTCGGCATCGGGACTGACAGCCCCGACGCCGATCTCGATATTGAGAGCACGAGACCTACACTCCGGCTGACCAACGCAGGCCCTATCAGTGGCGGATGGGACCTGTTTGCCAACAGTAGCAATGGTCGCTTGATTCTCAGCAACCTCGCCACCGGCGACGCGCCCTTCAAAGTCTCCCAATGGAGTAACCACAACCTGCTTCGCGTCGGCATTGGATCCAATGGACTGGGAGTGGCCGACGCCGTCAGCATTGTCGGGCAGCTGCAGGTCCAGGGATCGGTCATCGTCGATGGCGCGGTAGTCCATCCGGACTACGTCTTCGAGCCGGGATACGAGCTCGAATCGATTGCCGAGCACGCGGCGCGCATGTGGGATGCAGGGCACCTTCCGGCCCTGCCCAAGGCGCCAGAAGGTGGGCGCGGACCGCTCGATCTCGTCTCACACCAGATGGGGATCCTAGAAGAGCTGGAGAAAGCGCATATCTACATCGAGCAGCTCCACAATGCGATTCACCGATTGGAAGGTCGGATTGCGGGGTTGGAAAGCGGAGCGACCGACCCGTCGCCGGTGACCGGGCAAGCAGGAGGTCTTTGATGTTGTCGACACGCGAAACCAAGCGGGTCAACCAGACCAGCAAAGGCATGGGCATGCAAAGGAGCTCGAGGCTTCTCTTGGGGTTCGCTCTCGGTTGGCTGGCCGCCGTGCCCTGCCAGGCGGTTGAAACGTCGGACGGAAGTGAGAGCGAGCTGATCGTGCTGTTCGACCATGTTCCGCCAGCGATGGAGCAGGCCACCATCCCTCTGAAGGAGGTGCTCGCACAGCTGAGCGTCGGACAGCCGACGCGGGCAGCCGGCCAGGAGATGGCTCTCCCGACCGCAGCCAGGTGGGTCGTCAACGAGCGGGCGTCGGAAGCAGCTCGCATGCTGCATCTCGCAGAACCCACGTCGCCCGCGGCCATCCTTCAGCGCTACCTGGTCTTGAGTTATCCGGAAACGGCTGATTTGAAGGCGATCCGCGAAAGCTTGGAGCGTAATCCCGCAGTGATGTTTGTGGGTCGGAACCGGCACTATCAGCTATCCGTGGACCCCACGGATCCGTTGTTTCCGGTCGCTGGTCAGCCGCACGAGTATCAGTGGGGAAGCCACTCGCTCGATCTGCCTTCGGCCTGGGACGACTCCAAGGGGCACGCCTATGTGGGGGTAATCGATACCGGTACCGATGTGTCGCATCCCGACCTTCGTGCCTTCGACGCCAGCGGTGTGTTCGTCGGCGGCAACTTCCGCGAGCACCTGTCTTACGACTACGGCTATGACGACTCCAACGTCGATGAAGGCGAGCCCCAGATCGAGGGCGGCCGGCTGCGCCAGGTCGCTAGAGCAGGGCACGGTACCCACGTGTCCGGCATCGTAGGAGCGACGCCGAACAACGGCGTGGGGGTGGCGGGTGCATGTTGGAACTGCAGCCTGATCGTCTCCAAGGTGAGCCACTTGCTGCAGGTGGGCTTTGACTTTTGGAACGTCGATATCACCGAAGACGACCTCGTGGCTGGGATCCTCGGGTCGATCGAACGCGGGGTCGGCATTCTCAGCATGAGCCTGGGCTACCGCCCCGGACAGGATGGCGCTCCCGATCCGGACTGCAACACCGAGCCGCTCGAACCCATCTGCGTCGCGCTGTCCTTGGCGGAAGCGCGTGACGTCGTAGTGGTTGCGGCTTCGGGTAACGACGCTACGTCGACGATCGACTTTCCAGCCATTGATCCACGGGTGCTGGCTGCCGGCGGGATCGAGCCGGATGGACAGTTCTGGAACGACTGCCCGGGCCACGAGTGTGGCTCCAACTATGATCCCGAGCAGCTCGTGACCCCGGCCAAACAGGTGGTCTCGACCTTCTACCGCGGTATCCCCTACAGTCCCAACCCGAGCGATCCGCCCGCAAGCTGCGACGATAGTGGCCTGCCAGGGGAGCCGGGCTTCGGTCCTTGTACCGGTACCTCGATGGCCGCGCCGTACCTAGCCGGCGCCGCGGGAATTCTGCGCTCACTGAATCCACTGCTGTCCAAGAGCGACATCGAACAGCTCTTGAACAGCAGCCTCGAGAATCCGCAGAGCTGGGATCCGAGCTTAGGGCGAGGCAAGCCCAACCTCGGCATTGCGGTGGCGAATGCCATAGGGCAAGTGGGAGGATCGACGATCGAAAACCGCCTGACGCCGCTGTTCAGCCTCTACAGCCCGGTGGCGGAGGATCATCTCTACACCACGTTTCCGCAGTGGGGTGCCACCGAGGCTTCCGGGCCGAGCGGTTACTCCAACGTCGGTCCCGACGTCGGGGGCTACGGCCGGTTTCCTGGCCTCCCATGCGTCGTTGGTCCCTGTGAGCCCGAGCCGGGGGCTTCGGTCTATGTTTTCTCCAGCGATCGATCGCCCAATCAACATCCTCTGGTTCCTCTCTACCGCCTCAGCTTCGAGGGGCTATTCCCGGGCGGGCCGAACAACCCGCAGAACCGCGAGACGACTTACACTACCGAGGCTCCGGGCATCCAGGCCTATCGCAATCTGGGGTACGACCTGGATGGAATCGAGGGCTACGTTTACAAGCGCTGCACGCCGGAGCCGAGCTGCATCCCGGCTGGCGCGGTACGCCTCTACCGGCTCTACAACGCCAATCGCGACGATTTTGCGATCTTCCCGGAATCCGAGCTGCCGCAGTGGCTAGCTGATGGTTACGCCGCGAAAGCTGGCTTCTCCGACTGGATCGGCTATGTTTATGAAAACGTCGACAGCGACGCGGACCATCTCATCGATGGCTTCGAGGTCTTGATTGGTACCGATCCACAGCGGGCGGATACCGACTGCGATTTGAAGGCTGACGGCATCGAACTACCGTTGGCTGGCCTACAGCTCGCGGGGCTAGATCCCCAGAGCGATCCTCTGCTGTTAGTAGATCAGGTCGTGTCTTCGCTGCGGACTTTCCAGAGCTGCACGGCGCTTACCGCCGGCTCGGGCTTCGTGGTCACGTCAGCCGGTGACGTTACGCTGCGTGCTGGCAGTGAGATCACTCTCAACGAGGGATTCGCGGTGAACGCTGGAGGAGAGCTTCGGGCGCAGATCGACGGTGCACTGGTGCCTTGACTGAAGCGGTTCCGGGGCTCGAGGATGGCTGCTACGGTGCACGATCCGGTTGAGACTCTCGAAGGTCATGGATAGCCGGGTCCTGTCCGCCTGCGCAACGATCTCGTCCCACCACCGAACAAGGGGCCACCGGCCCCAGGCGAGATCTCCTGGAGTCTCGGGGCTTTGGTGGGTGGCACAGGGCTTGCTGTCTCTTTCTGGCACAATCGACTCGGTAGGAGTGCCATGAACAGCTTGATGCAAGATCTTCGATTCGCCTTTCGCCTCTTCGGCCGCAAACCGGTGACCCATGCCGTCATTGTCTTGACCCTGGGCCTCGGTATCGGCGCCAACGTCGGGATGTTCGCTGGCTTCGACGCCTGGGTGCTGCGACCGTTGGACTTCGAAGCGCCGCAGCGCCTGCTGGCACTCTATGAGTCGCGGCCTCGGCACGGCAATGAGCGCCATGGAGTCGCGCCGGCCAACCTGCGGGACTGGCAAGACGAGAGTCAGACGCTCGAGCGCTTGAGCTTCTACCAGCATCACACCTTCAACTTCCATCACCAGGACGATCCGGATCGCGTGCGCGGTGCGCGGGTCGATGTCGAGCTCTTTCCCCTACTGGGCAAGGAGCCGGTGCTGGGCCGCGGCTTCCGCCCCGAAGAGGGGCACGAGGGCGGCCCGGCGGTGGCGCTGATCAGTCATGAGCTGTGGCAGGAGCGCTTTGCCGGCGATCCCGCCGTTGCCGGCCGCACGGTACGGCTCGACGGCGAGGTCTACGAGATCGTGGGAGTGATGCCGGCGGAATTCGAGTTTCCGCAGTGGGAGAAGCTGTGGACGCCGCTGCAGCTGCCGGCGACCGGCGGCGCGCGCAACGAGCGTTCGCTGCGGGTGGTCGCCAGGCTCGCACCGGGAGTTGGTCTCGCCGAGGCGAATGCGGAGCTGGCGGCGATCGCGGGGCGCCTGGAGGCGCAGTATCCCGAGACCAACGAAGGCTGGTCGGCGCTGGCAACGCCGCTGCGCGAGGAATGGTCGCCGCCGGTGGTGCAGCTGGCGCTGACGGTATCGGTGGTTGCGGCGGCGGCGGTGCTGCTGGTGATCTGTGCCAACGTCGCCAATCTGCTGCTCGCCCAGGCGACGGGCCGGCGTCAGGAAGTGGCGCTGCGCACCGCCCTGGGTGCCAGCCGCGGTCGGCTGGCGCGCCAGATTGTGACCGAGGGCGTGCTGCTGGCCTTGGCCGGCGGTGTGGTGGGCGTGATGATCGGTCAGTGGTGGGTGCATTGGATGATGCTGTGGGCACCGATCGAGCCGCCCTATCTTTTCCGATTTGCGGTCGACGCTCGCGCTCTGGCCTACACCCTCGCCGTGGCCATGGCGGCCGGGGCGGTCTGCGCCCTGGGTCCGATGGCTCGCAGCTCCGGATTGGATGTCAGCGAGAGCCTGCGCAGCGGCGGTGGGCGGATGGCAGGCGGCGCCGGCAGTCAGCGTTTCCGGTCGGCTCTGGTAGTGGGCCAGATGGCGCTGTCGGTGCTTCTGCTGATCGGTGCGCTGCTGATGGTCAAGAGCTTCGTGCGCGAGCAGCAAATCGATCCCGGCTTCCGTACCGCCGACGTGCTGACGCTGAAGATGGCGTTCGATGGAACCGGCTATGAGAGCCCCGAGCAGCGTGTCGCCGTCACCGAGCGTATCGCCGATCGGATCGCCAGGGTCGGCGGCGTGGAGTCGGCGGGCGTCACCAATCGGCTGCCGATCGGCTTCGTCGAGCGGCGCTGGATCGAAGCCGAGGGACGACCGCTCGAGCGCGGGACGGAGCCGGTGGTGGCGTATCACAGCGTCAGCGAGGGCTACCTCGAGGCGCTCGAATTACCGCCGAGGGAGGGCCGCGGGTTCACGGCCGGTGAGGCGACCGAGGGCGCGGCGGTGGCCGTCGTCAGCCGAGCGTTGGCCGATCGACTCTGGCCTCGGGGCGACGTGCTCGAGCAGCGCATCCGCTGGCTGGGGGAGAACGACGACGCTTGGCGCCGCGTGATCGGCGTGGTCGACGATATCGATCCTGGGCACAGCATGGCGTCTGCCGATGTTCCCCGCATGCAGGTCTACGTACCCTACGGCAGCGATCCGACGCTCAGCGCTAGCCTGGTGGTCGCCACCCACCGTGATCCACTCGCGCTGAGCGCCGAGATCCGTGAGGCTTTGCGCCAGGCGGCGCCCGGCGTGCCGATCTCCGACGTGCTGCGCATGGAGCAGGCGATCGAGCGGGTGCATTGGGTTTCGGGCTTCTTCAGCCGCATGTTCATCCAGTACGCGGTCATCGCCCTGTTGATCGCCGCGCTCGGTGCCTACGGCGTCGTCGCCGACTCGGTCAGCCAACGCACCCGCGAGATGGGCATTCGCCTGGCGCTCGGCGCCCGTCCCGCCGCGCTGCTGCGGCAGGTGGTGGCACAAGGGGCCTGGCTCGGTTTGGCGGGAGTCGCTCTGGGGCTGTTGGCCGCGGTGCCGACGACGCGGTTCCTCGCCTCCATGCTCTATGAAGTGAGCGCCACCGACCCTGCCGTCTTCGGTGCCGTCGCGGCGCTGCTGTTGATCGCGGCGATGCTCGCCGCCTACATCCCGGCACGCCGCGCGGCGCAAGTCAACCCGATCGAGGTGCTGCGCTTCGAGTGAGACGGTCTTCTCTGGACCGGCCTGCTCTGAGCCGGCCTGCTCTGAGCCGGCTTTCTCTGGGCTCGCCCGGCCGGCTATGATCATCGGGTGATGAGCAGCCCATCCTCGAACCCTCCACAGCCCGACCCCCGAGAGCTCACCCAGCTGCTCGAAGCCCACAGCGATGGCGATGCCGCAGCGTTCGAGCGGTTGATCGAGCTGGTCTATCCGCAGCTCTACCGCTCGGCTCGCCAGCAACTGGCCAAGCAGCCGTCAGAAACCAGTCTCGGCGCCACGTCGCTGGTCAATGAAGCCTATCTCCGTCTGGTGCGGGAGACCGGCGTCGAGTGGAGCGACCGCTGTCATTTTTACGCGGTTTCGTCGCTGACCATGCGGCGGATTCTGGTCGATCAGGCGCGCCGCCGGCGGGCGCAGAAGCGCGGCTCGGGGCAGCAGGTGATCACGCTGGAGCCCGAGCAGCTGTCGCTCAATTCGAAGGCCGAGCTGGTGCTGGCGGTCGACGAGGCGGTCGACAAGCTGGAGGCCTTCAACCCGCGTCTGGCGCGGGTGGTCGAATGTCGCTATTTCGCCGGCTTGACCAACGAGGAGACCGCCTCCGCGCTCGACGTCTCGGTGCGTACCGTCGAGCGCGACTGGCTGCGCGCTCGCGCCTGGCTGGCCGACAAGCTGGAGCAGAAGGGCTAGGGCTCGCTGGGTAGCTGGACCGTGACACCGGCGTCCAGCGCGTCGCGCTCTTGCTGCCAGCGCTCGAGCCACTTCGGGTCGTCGCCCAGCTTGCTCATGGCGGCATCCAAGCGCCCCGCGGCATCTTCGGATCGCCCCTGCCGGCGGTCGATCGCCGCCAGCAAGACCTCGACCCGCCACGGCCAGGGCGAGCCCTCCCGCTGGGCGTAGATGTCGCGTGAAGCCTTCAAGGCTTCGCGGGCGCGGTCGAGCTCACCGGCGTCGATCCAGACGGCGCCGATGCCTCGCCACACGCGGGCAAAGCTGGGGTGATCTTCAGGCAGGTGCTGACGGAAGATCGTCAGGGATTCCTGGAAGTAGGCTTCCGCTTCCTGCAGTTGTCCGGAACGATGCAGCACTTCGGCGATCTGCGCCTGGCTTTGGGCGACCCTTGGGTGGCTCGGCCCGAAGATCTCTTGGCGCATCTCGTAGGCCTGTCGGTAGAGCCGGGCGGCTTCGTCGAGCTCGCCGCGACGGCTCAGTGATCCCGCCAGGTTGCCAAGGCTGATGGCGATGTTGGGATGGATCTCACCGTAGAGCTCTTGCTTGATCTCGATCGACTTGTGCATCGCCTCGTCGCCTTCGTCCCAGTGCTCGAGCTGCCATAGACCGTTGGCCAGGTTGTTCCAGGCCGCGGCGATCTGGGGGTGGATCTCGCCGTAGTGCTGTTTGAAGAGCTTCAGCGCCTGGCGCAGCATCGGTTCGGCTTCTTCTGGCCGCCCCAGAAGTCGCACCACCCAAGCCAGCCCGGAGAAGGCGTCGGCGAGCCCTTCGCCGTCGGGATCCTGCACGCGCAGGATGGCGATCGCCTCATGGTAGCGCTGTTCCGCCTCGGCCAACCGGCCAGCGGAGCGCAGGTAGGCGCCCAGGCTGCTCAGCGTGTAGGCGGTTTCGATCTGGTCGTTGCCGAGCAGCTCGCGGCGCTGTCTGAGCGCGTCCTCCAGTAGCTCCAGGGCCTCCGGGTCGTCACGCTCGAGCAGCAGATGGCCCAGCGAGTGCTGGGCGGCAGCGATCTCGGGATGGTCGCCGTCATGAGCTTGCCGGCGCAGAGCCAACACTTCCCGCATCAGCGGTTCGGCTTCATGGAACAGTCCGAGGCGTCGATAGACGCCGCCGAGGTAGGCATAGACTTCGGCCTTGACGTCCGGTTCTTCGGCCAGCTCCGCTTCGGCGCGGTCAACGCCTCGAGCCACCAGCTCGGCGGCCGACACCTCGGGGCCGAGAGCGCGTCTCGGATCGCTAGCTCCAAAGACGCCGAGCGCGAACGACTGAATGCGCTGCGCCCGGTCGCGCTCACGGGCGATCTGACGCGCCTGCACGGTGACGGTGACCGAGTACGCGATCAGCAGGGCGATCAGCAGGCTCGCCGTCGTGACTGCCCAACGGTTGCGACGCATGAATCGGCTGGCCCGGTAGCCGAGACTGTTCGGACCCACGGCGAGCGGTTCGCCGTTGCGATAGCGTTCGAGGTCCGCCATCAGCTCGGCCGCCGAGCGGTAGCGCGCTTCGAGCCGCCACGCCATCGCCGCCTGCACGATGCGATCGAGGTCACCGCGCAGGGTGCGCACCAGGGAGCGCGCAGAGGTCGCTCGGGCTGCGGCGAAGGCCTGGGCTCGGGCTTCATCCAACCCTTGGACAACCGTGCTCGGCGTGCGCAGGGTGTGTGGCGCGGCGGTCTCGTCGACCGGTCGGGATCCGGACGGTATCTCGCGTCCGCGCTCGCCGGTCAGCAGCTCGAACAGCAGCAGGCCGAGCTGGTAGATGTCCGAAGCCGTAGTCACCGGCTCGCCGCGCAGCTGCTCGGGGCTGGCGTAGAGTGGCGTGATGGCGTGCGATCCAGAGGGCGTCCGCGGGCGAGGATCCGCACCCGAGGCGTCGAGCATCTTGGCGATGCCGAAATCGAGCAGCTTGATCTCGCCAGCGTCGGTGACCAGGATGTTCGACGGCTTGAGGTCGCAGTGCACGACCAGATTCTGGTGCGCGTAGAGCACCGCGCTGGTTACCTCTTCCACCAGCCGCAAACGTTCGTCGACGGTCAGCTGGTGGTCGTCGCAGTAGCGGGTGATCGGCTGACCTTCGACCAGCTCCATCGCCGAGTAGGGCCGACAGCACTCGGAGATGCCGCCGTCATAGAGGCGGGCAATGTTGGCGTGGGTCAGCGAGGCAATGATCTGGCGCTCCTGCTCGAAACCCTGCTGCATCTCGGGAGTTTCGGATCCCGGCCGCAAGACCTTCACCGCCACCCGCTGCTGGAAATGACCGTCGGCGCGCTCGCCGAGGTACACCACGCCCATGCCGCCGCGGCCGATCTCCTGCAGCAGCCGGTAGGGGCCGACCTCGGTCGGTTGCTCCGGCTCGGTGACGGGCGCCTCGTCGGGCCGCCACAGCTCTGACGCCGCTGAACCTTCGAGCAGCGACGGCGGATTGTCGCTGAACGCCAGCAGCCGCTCGACCCGCTCCCGCAGCTCAGCGTCGTCGCGGCAGGCCCGGTCGAGGAAGGCCGAGCGCTCGCCGCTCGGCACGTCCAGCGCGCCATCGAAGATCTCGTCGACTCGGGCGTCGAGGTCGGGGAGGGGGTCCTGGTCCATCGTCACCCCTCAAGGATACCCGGATGCGCATAAGGCTCGTACCCGTGAAGGCGTTCAGGTGAGAGCTGAGCGGCTCAAACTGGCCCAGACAAGGTTGAGTATAGAATTCATGGTAGATTATATAATTCAAGCAGAGGAGGATCTCATGGCCCTGAGCATCAAAAACGAACGCGCGGAGCAACTGGCTCGGCAGGTTGCGAAGGAGACGGGTGAAAGCCTGACCCTGGCGATTCTGCGTGCGCTCGAAGAGCGCCTAGAGAAGCTGAAGGGACTCAGAACCGCTCCCGATCTGACTGAGACGTTGCTATCCATCTCGGCCCGCTGTAGCGCCTTGCCAGATCTAGATGAGCGCGCTCCTGATGCCATTCTGGGTTACGACGAGCACGGCGCGTTCGACTGATGGTGATCGATACTTCTGCTGTTCTGGCGATTTTGTTCGGAGAGCCTGAAGCTAGCCTTTTTGCTCGAGCGATCGCTAGTGATCCCAAGCGATTGATGAGCTCTGTGTCCGCCTTCGAAGCAGCGGTCATCATCGGAGCACGTAAAGGACCGCTCGGGGTTCGAGAGCTGGATCTCATGACTCACTCTGCGGCCATCACTGTCGTGAGCTTTGATGAGCAACAGGTTCAGATGGCCCGGACAGCCTATGAGAAGTTTGGCAAGGGGCGACATCCCGCAGCGTTGAATCTCGGAGACTGCGCGAGCTACGCGCTGGCTCGAGCCTCGGGCGAGCCGCTGCTCTTCAAGGGCGAAGACTTCTCCAGAACCGATATTCCGCTCTGGTCTGCGGAAAATTGATCGATCTGACGCGAATCCGATCGCGCTCATTCGGGTTTGCCTAGAGGCCGAGGAGGCAGCTGGGCTTCATACGCCCTGAAACAGTCGGGGCAGATTCCGTGGCTGAACTTGGCTTCGGAATGACTGTCGATAAAGACTTCGAGCTCTGACCAATAGCCATCGTCGTCTCGAATCTTTTTGCACGATGCACAGATCGGCAGTAGCCCTTTGAGAATCTTGATCTGTGAAACGGTCTCTTCCACCCGGCGCTCCAGAGCCGCGCGCTGCTCTTTGAGCTGGTCACGCTCCTTCGCCAGGTGCCAGGAGCGCCACTGTGCGACGCCATAGGCGAATCCTGCAACGAGCAGAACATACAAGACATAGGCCGATGCCGATCGGTACCAGGGGGGCCGGATCGAGAAGGCGAAGCTCGCTTCCCTGCCCGTAGTGCCGGAAGCGTTCTTACCGCGGACCCGAAACCGATAGTCCCCCTCGGGCAGGTTGGTGTATTCCTTGTGGGTCGTGGGCGACCAGGGCGACCAGTCCTGATCGTTACCCTCGAGCTGATAGCTGAAGCGGTTGGCGTCCGGATCATCGAAGGCCAGGGCCGAGAATCGAAACGTCAGGTTGTGGTGCTCGTAAGGTAGCGGCGCAAGATTGATCCTCTCGTTGTCGGACCCGGGTATCGCTGCCGACCTTGCCCCGGCATAGAGTGCCTCGCCGTTGGCGAGCGTCACGCGACGGACCAGGGTCGAAAATGGGGAGTCTTCGACCATTGCGGCTGCCGAGTCGAAGCGATAGAGCCCCTCGGTGCCTCCAAGCCAAGTGATGCCGTCAGGCTCCGGAAGTAGCGCATACCAGGCGCCGGTCGGCAGGCGACGAAACGGAGTGTCGTCGAACCGGTAGGTGCCGTCAGCCTGCTGGGTGGCCAGCGCGGGACTCGCTGGACTGTTGCGGCTGAACCAGAGATTGCCTGCCGTGTCCTGTACCAGCCGACTGAACGAGGCTCCGCTGCTGGTGCCCGCGTCGCCGAGTAGCTCGCTGGGCACGATGCGGTCGCGCGCCGGGTCGAAGCGCAAGAGCCCTTCTCCGGCTGTAGCTAGCAGCACCTCGTCTTCGAGCGACAGGATCTTGATGCCCTTGGCCGTCGGCAGCCCTTGCTCCGTGTCGTAGTGAACGAGCTCGGTGACGCTCAGCTCCGGAGCGAGCTCGAGGGTCAATCGATAGAGGCCATCGAAGTGGGTGCCCAGCCAGAGCCTGCCGCTGGCGTCTTCGGCAATATCGCGCACCTCGTGATCGACCCCCTCGATTCGACCCTCGGCGATCCACCGACCCGCATCGAAACGCAGTGAGCTGACGCCGCCGAAGTGACCGACGAAAATCCTCGCCGGGTCGTGCTTGGATTGGTAGAGGGTGAAGGCATTCTCAGCTTTGTAGACTTCCTGAACGTCGCTGTTGCGGTCGACTTCATAAACTCTGTCGATGGCTCCGACCAACAGCCTCGACTCGTCTGAGGGAGGCTTGAATGAGAGCAGGCTCCAGCACAGCAGCTCCAGGCCGGGCACCGGCTGAAAGTGGCGGTCCTCCAGCCGGGCCAGCCCCAGGCTGGTGCCGGCATAGAGCGTCCCGCGGTGCCGGGCAATTGCCTCGACCGTACCGCCCAGGCCGGAACGTTCATCGAAGATGGTGATCGGCGAGCCGACTCGGATGCGGGCGAGACCGCGGTTGAGGCCGAGCCATAGACCGCCTTGGCGGTCGACGAAAGTGGTCCAGACCGAGGCGTCCGGTAGGCCGTTTGAACGGTCGATACGGTAGAGAAGCTCGCCGTCTCTATCGATCACGAGCGCTCCGCCGCTCAGCGTGCCGAGAGCGTAGGAACCGTCTGGTAGGCGAGAGCCGTTGTAGAGCTTGTGCTGTTGCAGCTCGGCGTCGATCTCGGTCACGAATGGGCGTAGCCGCTCGCCCTCCGGAGCCGCCGGATTCAAAATGAAGGTATGGCCGAAGAAGTCGCCGACCAAGAGCGCCCCATCGTCTGCGGGCAGGATCAGCGAAAGCCGCAAGTCGGCGAGTCCTTCGCCACCGGGAACGGCTTCGAAATTGTCGCCATCGAAGACCTGAAGTCCTCGGCCGAGGTCATTTATGTACAGTCGATTTCCGACTAGGTGAGTGCCGAAACGGCTGTCGAGCTCGAAGATCCGGAACTGTTCCCGATGCCAGCGGTAAACGCGGTCCTGGGCAAAGAAGAAAATGCCCTGGTCGGTGACATGAGTTCGCCAGACATCGGCAAAAGCCTGGTGTTCGGTGGGTAGTTTGTCGACCAACGAGACGTAGGCGAGCTGTCCGCGGCTATCCGCGTGAAACAGACCAAGCTCGCCGACAGCGCCCACATAGAGGGTGTCCTGAGAGTCGACCGCCAAGGACCGCACGATCGACTGGTTGGAAACCGGGAAGACACGCCACTGCGAACCATCGAACTCGAGTACGCCTTCGGGATTACCGAAGTACAGGACTCCCCGTGAGTCTTGGGTCGCCGCCCAATTCTGAGGATGGGCCCCATAGTCACGGTGGCTGTAGGTGTTGATGAAAGGCGCGCCGAGCTCGGATCCCGAGGCCGAAGGGGTCAGAAGGGCTAGCGTGCCGACGAGGGTTGCAAAGTGGGCGCACAGTCGGCGTCGAAGTGAGGAAGCAGGAGGATCTCCTGGGTGATGAGATTTTCTGAGACCCCTCACTACGCTCTTATTTTGCGAATTCATCGCAAACAGTGTCTCATGCCTTTGAACCGCGAGGAGCCGGAAACACCACGAGGCCGAAGCGTGGGGTCCAGCGTGGCGGTGTGACGGTGTGACGGTGTGACGGTCATTTCTACCCGTTTTGTATTCGTTGTCAGGGCGCTCGAGAGAAAACGCATACTCCGGGGGGTGTAGATCACCGTCACACCGTCACACCGTCACAGAAAAAGCTCGCTCAGCGGGCCGTGCGAGCTCGGGTTGATCGTCGATCGCGGTGTCTGCAAGGTGTAGAGACCGCGTTTTAGCCTCAATCGCGGTGTCTGCAAGGTGCAGGGACCGCGATTTTGCTTCAATCGGGGTTTCTGCAGGGTGCGGGAGTCGGGTTGAGCGTCGATCGCGGTGTCTGCAAGGTGCAGGGACCGCGATTTTGCTTCAATCGGGGTTTCTGCACGCTGCAGGGAGTGCACTTTGGGATCGGGCACGCCTTGGCCGCCCAGCGGCTCACGCCGTGCCAAGCAACCATTCAGACCAGACGCAGAGATTTTTTGTCGCTTTTTTCGCCGGTCTGCGACTTAGGGAGATGGAACGGGGCGATTCAGCCATCGTTTCCTCTTCAACTGGAGTCTTTCATGAATATCGAGACCGCCCTGCAGCGTCGCCAGCGGAGACTCTGGCGATCATTCACCCTCCTGGTTTTGGCTTGTGCCGTAGCTTGGGTACCGGCCGCCCCTGCGTTTGCAAACTGTCCGGCTGGCGCCCCCTCGTGTACGGCCCCCTACGAGACCACCGTTATCGACTGGCCGATGAAGATCGAAGGAATCTGCGATTCCCTCGACGGAGCGAGCTATCAGGCCAATGAAGAAGAGCCGTTCGAAGGCACCCTCGGTAGCCGGGTCTATCACCCGGTCGACGACGACGGCTTTCTGCTTCCAGGACCGCTGCCGCTGGCTCTGATGGTGCCGGGCAACAGCTATGAATACACCGACTACGAGAACCTCATGACCCACCTGGCGAGTCAAGGCATCGTCACCGTCAGCATGATGACGAGCTCGACTGCCTCGTCGGGTCTGCGGGCCGACGTCTTGATCTGTGGCTTGCGCAACCTGTTTCAGGAATGGAACATGAGCGCTCTCAACGAGCAGGTGGCCTTTCTCGGCCACAGCCGCGGTGGCGAAGCGGCGGTCATGGCCGCCAACCGCCACGGCGAGCTGGTGCTGGCCGGCGAGCCGTACGCGGAAGACGTCGAGATCCGCGCCGTCGTCGCGATCGCGCCGTCGGCCAACTGTGCCGATCACAGCAGTGCCTGCTACTCCAAGAACGTCAGCGGCTACACCTATGCCCACGCCAGGCTGGAAGACGAAGCGGCTAGATCCCTGCTGGTGATTCAGGGCTCGCGCGACGGGGATGTGCCGGCGGATGGATTTCGCATCTACGAAGATGCTTCGCGGGAAGGCCCGGGTCCCCTGCTCGACGATATGACCAAGTCGATGGTGTGGATCTACAGCGTCATGCACGGCAGTTGGACCAGCACCTTGGCGTCCCCGCCAAACTCGCGAACGCTGGTCCTGGCTCGGGCCTACATCGGCTCGTACCTCAACTGGTGGCTCAAGAACGAGGCGCACCATCGGCAGTATTTCACCGGGGAAGCGACTCCGCCTTGCGTCGCGGATCCCGCCGGCTGTGGCCTCGCCTTCGAACCGGTCGAAGCCTTCACGCAGTATCGGGAGGGCACGGAATACAACGGCGAGCGCTTGCGCGTTCACGATTTCGAGCCGCCGCAGCCTCTCGACCCTTCCCATATCGGATCGGTCAACGAGGGACCCATGGGTTCGGCTCGCGTCGAAGATCTGCTGGGCTTTTACGACCCTTACGCCCATCGGGTCTCGACCCATGCCGCGGTTTCGACCCTGGGGAGCGATCGCGAGTCGAGCCTCAGCTTCACGACCGGCAACTACACGGACTTCTCGCCCTACGCGTTCCTCAGCGTCCGCTTGGGTAAGGTGATCCTCAAGACGCCGGGAGACACCGAGGCGGATTGCGAGCACGTTGCGCCGGGCGATCTCACCGTCGCGGTCAGCCTGCAGGACTGGACCCAAACGAGCCACGAGGTGCTGAGCTCGGACTATCAGCGCATCACCGACGCCGATCTCTATTGGGGGCCGGGCGGCTTCGGTGCCGATCCAGGCTGCAACGGTAAACAGTACCTGACCACCCTCAGAATTCCGCTGCTGGACTTCTGGCAGGGGGGAGTGAATCCCAACGGCGTCAGCCTGATCACCCTGCGCTTTGGCACGGTGCCTCAGGACGGTTACGTGCACGAGGTGATGGTCGACAGCGTCGAGCTGACCCGCAACGACATCGACCCTTACTGCGGCAACGACGTCACAGAGGGTGACGAGGTCTGTGACAACTTCCCGCCGGTGGGTGAGTCTTGCCTGGACTACGGCTACATCGGGGGTGATCTTGGCTGCTCGTCGGCCTGCCTGCCGGACTTCTCCAACTGCATCGAAGCGGTGTGCGGCAACGGCATGGTCGAGGGCGACGAAGAGTGCGACGACGGCAACCTGAGTCCCTACGACGATTGCAACCCGGACTGCACCCTCTGCCCGCCGGGCGAGCCGCTGTGCCGGTGCCTGGGCTCCGAGCCCGGTGAAGAAGATCCGTCCCTGCCGTTCAACGGCGTGCTGGGCGACGGCACCTACTGCAACGACGACGTCTTGCTCGGCGGGCTCAACCGCTGCGTCGAGATGGTGGGAGGCGCCCAGGCCTGTATCCCATGCATGATGGACAACGGCCCGTTCTGCCCCTGCGATGCCTTCAACGACTCCTGCTTCGCCAACTACGACGGCGCCTTCGACTCCGACGTCACCTCCCCCAACCCTCCGCCGGACGCCGACATGCAGTGCTCCTTCAGCCTCAAAGATCCAGACGCCCCCGGCGGTCTCGATCCCGCGCTGAACCAGGGCTACTGCTTCGCCAACGGCGCGACCGAAAACCAGGGCGGAGCCCCTCCCTGGTTCCAGGAATGGTACTGCCAGAGCTGGCATCCCCAGGCCATGCCGCAATTCGACGTCGGTCTCGGCGAGCTGTGCATCCTGCCGTGAGCCGCTGACTGACGTAGCCTGTGAGAGCCCGAGCTTTGGCTCGGGCTCTTTCTTACGCGGTACAGCTCCGCTCGGTAAGCGTCAGCTTTGCCGCTTGGTCGATGCCGGAACATCGTCAGCTGGCTGAGACGAGCTCGGTTTGGAAGCGTCTTCCCAGGGCCGGAATCTGCCGGTTCGCAGGTGTTGAGGACCGTGCTGGGCATCCCAATTTGCACGTCGAGCCGCTTCGAGCAGGATCTCCAACTCTCGCTCAGCTTCGGGACCTTTAGCGTTGGTGGGCAAAGCGCAATCCTTTATCGTCTGCATACCAATGGTACCACCTCGAGGGAAGCCGCTTGTACGTGGACTCGAACAGAGCCAGGCCTCTCGCGTACCGGCGCCTGATGTCTTCTGGCGGGATGGAGTGGCCCCCTGCAGCCACGCGCTGTGCGACCCTCTGGATTGCAAACTCTGCGGAAGGCACTTCGATGAAGTGAAGCGTCGTTCGATACCCGAGTCTGGACCATTTCCGGAGTCGTTTGACATACATCTGCGATGACAAGGTGGTCTCGACGGCAAAGCTTGCTCGGCTTCGTTCCAGAATGGCAAGTCTCTCGAGCAGCTCTCGAGCCGCGGCTACCGGGTGTTCAAAGGCCTTCGCCTCACGCTGGATCTCATCTGCGTTGAGGAAGGTCGCCTGCGGATGCTGCACGTGCAGAAATTGGCGAGCGAATGTGGTTTTACCGGCTCCGTTCGCCCCTGCAATCAGGATTGCTTCGAGCATCGTTTCTTTCTCCGCGAATGAATCGAGATCACGGTGGCGAT
>JBCCEE010000139.1:0-17184 GCA_039030415.1 Acidobacteriota bacterium | reverse complement strand
TTCACCGGCGGGCGATCACCGAGGCCCTGAGCCTGGAAGTCCTGAGCTCGATCAAGCGAGTCCTGCGGGCCCGCGCCCGACCGATGATGCGATCGTAGCCAAGCGCCAAGACCGCTTTGGCCCGGCGGGCTTGGTTTCGAGGCCAGCGGCCCAGCTCGCGCGTTCGACTCCCGGGCTGCGCTATCATGGCGCCCACGGAGCCCGAGATGGTTGAACCGGTCGCCCCCAGTCTCTCCAACTACAACGTCCTCTCCAAGCTCAGTGCCGGTGGCATGGGCGCGGTCTATCTGGCCGAGGACCTCAAGCTGCAGCGCAAAGTCGCGATCAAGGCTCTGACGCCGGAATGGGCCGCCGATCCCGAGCGCTACCGGAGATTTCGTTGGGAAGCCCAGGTTCTCGCCAAGCTCAACCATCCCAACATCGTCACCATCTTCGCGATCGAAGAAGAAAACGGCGCCCACTTCCTGATCATGGAGCTGGTCGAGGGCAAAACTCTCGATCAGATCATTCCCTCGGTGGGCATGACGCCGGAGCAAATCTTCAAGCTGGCGATCCCCCTGGCCGACGCTCTCGCGGCCGCCCACGCCCAGGGCATCATCCATCGCGATCTCAAGCCCGCCAACATCATGGTGACCCAGGACGGCCGGGTCAAGATCCTCGACTTCGGCCTCGCCAAGCGCTACGACAGCGCGGTCTCGACGCCGGCTTCGGCGATCCAGGTCGCGCAGCCCGAGACCCAGGACGGGCAAATGATGGGCACCGTGCCCTACATGTCGCCGGAACAGCTGCAGGGCGATACCGTCGACCGCCGCAGCGACATCTTCTCACTCGGCATCATCCTCTACGAGATGGCCACCGGTCGGCGGCCGTTCGAGGGCAAGACCTGGGGGGATCTGGCGTCCTCTATCCTGCGCGACAAGCCGCCCTCGGTCACCTCGCTCAACGTCTACCTGCCGCGCCACCTCGGACGCATCATCCGCCACTGCTTGGAGAAGGATTCGAAGCGTCGTTTCCAGACCGCGCTCGATCTGCGCAACGAGCTCGAGGAGCTACAGCGCGAGATGCTGACGGACGAAGCGCGCAGCGGTGAAGTGCCAAGCGGCGCGCTGGCGACGACTCGTACCGACTTGTCCCAGGTGCTGCCCCAGCGCCGGCCCGACAGCGAGCGCTGGATCGCCGGCCTGGCGACTCTGCTGGTGGCAGCGATGATCGGCGCCCTGGTATGGCTGCGGAGCGACCGAAGCAGCACTCCACCCACCGTCACCGCACCGCCGCCGGCGGTCTCCACGGAGCCCGAGACCAAGCGCATCGTCATCCTACCGCTCGAAAACCTGGGGCCTGCGGAGCAGGCCTACTTCGCCGCCGGCATCAGCGAAGAGATCACCAGCCGCCTGGCTTCGGTAAGCGCGCTCAAGGTGATCTCGCGTACCACCGCCCTCCAGTACGACCGTACCGACAAAACCCTGCAAGAGATCGGCGAGGAGCTGGGGATCGACTTCCTGCTCGACGGCGCGGTGCGCTGGAGCACCGGCGAGAATGGCGAGAGCCGCGTGCGGGTCACCCCCCAGCTGATTCGGGTCGCCGACGATACCCAGATCTGGTCGGAAAGCTATGACCGGGTAATCGACGACATCTTCGCGGTGCAATCCGAAATCGCGGCGGAAGTGATCCACCAGCTCGATATTGTCCTGCTGGAGCCGGAAGCCGCAGCCCTAGCGTCGCGACCGACCCAGCACCTCGAGGCCTACCAGGCTTACATGCGGGGGCTCGACTACGCCAGCCGCCGCGAGCCGGACCCCGAGACCTGGAAGCTGGCGGTGCAGATGTTTCAGCGCGCCGTCGAGCTCGATCCGGGTTTCGCTCTCGCCTACGCCGAGCTCTCCGAAGCCCACTCTTTGATGTACCACTGGATCATCGACCGCAGCCCGACGCGTCGCGAATCGGCCCGCGCCGCCGCCGAGAGGGCGCTCGAGATCGACCCCAAGCTGCCCGAAGGGCATCGCGCCCTGGCCTACTACTACTACCGTGGCCATCGCGACTACGAGGCCGCCCTCGGCGAATTCGACATCGCGGCTCGCGCCTTGCCCAACGACAGCCAGCTGCTCGAGGGTATCGCCTATATCCGACGCCGCCAGGGACTCTTCGAAGCCGCCACCACCAACCTGGAGAGGGCGCTCGAGATCCAGCCGCAGAGTGATTGGATCGCTGCCGAGCTGGCTCAGACCTACATGACCATGCGGCGCTACCAGGAAGCCGACCGCTTCTATCGCCTGGCGATCTCGCTGACGCCAGACCAGCCGGCGCCCTATCAGAGCCGGGCGCGTAACTTTCTGCTGTGGCGCGGGGACACTGACGCCGCCCGTCAGGTGCTCGACAGCATGCCGCGACAGGATGCCACCAGCTCGGTCTTGGCCTGGTTCCGACTCGAGCTGCTGGAGCGCGATTACCATGCCGCCCTCGAGGCGCTGGGGCGCAACACCCAGGCGCGTTTGATCGGCGTCGAGGCAGCTTCCTATCCGCGCGATCTCCTGCACGCTCTGGCCTATCGCCATCTCGACGAGCCGGACGTCGCCCGTCACTTCTTCGAAAATGCCCGCCTGATGCTCGAACGCCTGATGCCCGACGGCCAGGCCGATTCCCGGCAGCGCATCACCCTCGGCATGACCTATGCCGGATTGGGGCGCCCGGAGGATGCCCTGCGCGAGGCTCTGCTAGCGGTCGAGAACTATCCGATCTCGAACGATGCCTTCATCGGCCCGCGCTTCGTCGATCATCTGGCCAGGATCTACACCATGATCGGCGATTACGAATCGGCGATCGACCGCATCGAATACCTGCTGTCGATTCCCTCGGAGGTCTCGGTGCCAATACTGCGCCTCGACCCACGGTGGGACGAGCTGCGAGACCATCCGCGCTTCCAAGCCATCGTCCGAAACGCTGGCTAGACTGCATCCCAGAAGCGATCGATACCGTGTTTGACGGGCCGACCTAGGCGCCCCCCTTGGGTTGCGAGCTCGCGGGGTTATGACTCAGGAGCAGATCCAAGGCCAGCCGCGCCTCCCGGCTCAGGGGTGCCAGCTCCTCGAGCGCCTCGAAGTGCTCGAACGCCGCATCCGGTTCGCCTAGTCCGAGAAGGATTTCAACCAGAGCATAGTGAGCCTGGAGATAGCCCGGCTCGAGCTCTACCGCCCGCTGGAAGTAGCTGACGGCTTCGGCGGATCTTTCGTTCTGCACCAAGAAAGTGCCGAAGTTGTAGAACGATCTGGCGAGATAGGGATGGTCTGCGAGAGCTCGCCGGAACTGCACTTCAGCCTCCGCCAGCTCGCCGCTCATAGCCTGTCGGACGGCCAGATCGAGGCGTGCCGGCACGAACGTCGGATCGAGCTCGAGCGCCTCGTTGAGGAATCGAAGCTCGTCGTGGACCTCACCTCGTGAGGCATGGATCCGGGAGAGCCGGTAAGCGCCCTCGGCGGTCGGGTCCAAGACCTCGGCCTCGCGGTATCTCTCATACGCCTTGTCGATCTCGCCGCGACTCGAGAGAATTCCGGCCGCCATTCTCGCCACGTCCTCCGGCAGTGGATAACCCGTCGGCGACATCTTCAACCTTTCCAGGATGGCCAGCGCTTCGTCGGCATTGCCGAGCTTGAGCTCAGCGCTGGCGAGAAGCTCGAGATAATGAGGATTGTCAGGATCCGTTCTCAGCAAGGCGAGCAGAAACTCGTGAGCTTCCAGCGGGCGATCTTGGAACAAGAGGTTCTTGGCCTGGCTGTAGAGGGTGAGGGTTGAAGCGTGGTCTTGGGGCGGATCACCGTCTGACCGCAGGCGCTCCTCGATCGGTCCCACCCGCTCGCCGCTGCCTTGCAGATAGCCCAGCGCCGCGAGCCGTCGCGCGGTCTCCGGAGCGACATCGACCGAGCTGTCGAGCCCGGTGACCTCGTGGTCGGCCAGGTACTGCTCGAGGCGAGCGCGCAATCCGGCCACGGCTTCGGGCCGCTCGGCGGTCAAATCGGCGAGCTCCTTGGGGTCGGCGGACAAGTCGAAGAGCTCGGATCTGGGACCGTGTACATATTTGAGATCCTGATAGAAGAGGGCTCTTAGCTCTCCCCAATTGCGGCTCAGCCGCGGCGACAGGGTCTCGGCATACAGGTCGCGCGGCTTGGTCTGCCCGCGTCCCTCGAGAAGCGGAAGCAGGCTACGGCCTTGGATGCCCTCAGGCTCAGGCAGATTCAAGAGATCGAGGACCGTGGGCAGCACGTCGATGATGCCGACTCGCTGCGTCACCCGCTCGCCGGCGAGGCCGCCCGGGACCCGGATGACCAACGGCACGCGGAGAGTGGACTCATAAAGCAGATGCGAATGCGTCGCCTCGTTGTGCTCGCCGCGCCCTTCGCCATGATCGGAGGTGAAGACGATCAGGGTACGATCGTAGACGCCAAGGCGTTTCAGCTCCGCGAGCAGCGTCCCGAGGCTTTCGTCGGCGTAGGCGATCTCTCCCAGATAGGGGTCGTGGGCGTAGAGCTGGTCGTAAGGTGGCGGCGGCTCGTGGGGCTCGTGAGGATCGAAGTAATGCGCCCAGAGAAAGAAAGGTTCCGCGTGATGCTCCTCGAGCCAAGGCAGCACGGCCTCATTGACCCGGCCCGCCTTGCGCTCGTCGAAGAAGAAACGGTCCTTGGGAAAGACGCGTTCGCCGTAGAGATCTTCGTATCGACCGGTCACGCGATCGTCGAAGAGCTCGAATCCCTGGTCGATGCCGAACTCGGAAGTCAGCGGGAAGGAGGCCACGGCTGCGGCGGTCCGGAACTGACCCTTCCTAAGGATCTCCGCCAGCGTCGTCTGCTCCTCGCCGAGAGCGAAGAGGCCATTGTCGCGCACGCCGTGGACGAACGGCACTTTGCCGGTCATCAGGCTCGAGTGCGACGGCAAGGTGATCGGGATGGGGGTGATCGCCTGCTCGAAGAGCACGCCTTCCTCGGCCAGACCGTCGATCGTCGGTGTCCGCACGCCGTCGTGGCCGTAGCACGCGATGTGATCGGCCCGCGTCGTGTCGAACGTTACGATCAGGAGATTCCAGCGCGGGCTTTTCTGGTTCTGACAGCCCGCGAGGAAAGCCGCCGAGAGGAGCAGCAGAGCGAGCCTCGAGGGGCCCTTACTCGATGTCGAAATTCAACAGCTCCACCGGCGTCGCCACGTTGCCGCTGACTCGAAAGACAACATTGAGACCGCCACCTCCTCCGGTCGTCACCGTTGTCAACATAGTACCCGTGCCCGGCGGCCCGCTGCCATTGTCGTTCAAGCTAACGGCGTGAAATCCCTGCCCTCCCGTCGACCCGGTGTCGACGCCGACCGCAGTCATCGTGGTGTTGAACTGCCAGATGCCGGCGACGAATGTGCCATTCATGTAGGCGTTGGCGGTCCCCGGCGAGCTGACGCTCAAGGTGTTCAGACCGGTCATCACACCCGGTCTCGCCTGTGAGGTCACCAGATTCGCCGTTGTCCCCATGATGTTGGAGTAGATGCTGAAAACGGCGGAACCGAAAAACGTATTGACCATGTCAAAGGTGATCATGGTGATAGAGCCCGAGGTCTCGACCGGGAAACAGCACATGGTGCCGGCCGGGTTCAGGGCGGAGTCGAAACGGTTGCCAAGCGTCTGACTGTTCTGGCCGGCCATACCGGTGACCGTGCCCGAGTCGTAGGTGATGTTGGTGCCAGGAACTCTGAGCCGTGGCTGTTCTTCGACCCGGCGGGGCGTCTCGAGGGGTACGTAGCCTGCGCTCGATTTCGACGAGCCGTTGGCGAGAAAGTAGCTCTCTCTGGCTTCTTTGACGGATCGCATGTAGACCCGTCGCTCTTCCCACGACATCGCCTCGAGCTTCTCGTGATCGAAGCGCAGATGCTCTAGATCAACGGACGATTCCTGTGAGCCGGGAGTCTTCTGCTCCGAGGCCGCTTGGGCCATCAGGATCGATGGAGCCGTTAGGAGACAGACAGCGATCAACCAGCCGACGAGCATACTTCTCATGGATGCACTTTACCTTTCGTACTAGCCTTTGCGTACGAAGCACTTGGCTTCGAGAGACTGCGGTCTTGTGAAGCACTCCAAAGTATAAAGACAGGTCGATAAGTCGTTAACGTACCAGCGGCCTGGGCCAGTGTCAACGGACCGAGTCCTCATAGGAGGATATGGCAACAGGACGATGACGTCGTGCCATAAGCCCTAGCTCTCTCTGCCGGCCCCAAGGCTTTGAAGAGCCCGCCCTCGCGGCCCGGACAGAGAACGACCGCGTAGCTAACTCACCAGCGGATCGAGCGCTCGCCGTAGATCGCCGGACAGCTGATGTAGCTCGAGGGCGACCCCGGGATCCAGCGCCTCGAGACGGGCCGCCAGCTCTTCCTGACGGGTCAGGACGGCCTGCACCGCCGGATCCTGGGAAGCTCCGAGCCGCGTCGCCAGGGTCTCCAGATCATCACCAAAGACCACCAGGCGCTCGTGCGCCAGGCCGAAATTCTTGCGCTCGACCTCGACCGCGATCGCCGACAGCTCGAGCAGCAGCCGCTGGCGCTCGACCTCGGCTTTCAGGGCCTCGACCTCCTGGCGCAGCGGTCCCTGGCGATCCTGCTCGGTCTTTATCGCCTCGGCGACCTCTCCGGCGAGCTCGCGCTCCTTCCACTCGAACATGCCGTACCCGCCGAGGCCGGCTCCGACGAACAGGCTGACCAGCAGCCATCCACTGAAACTCTTGGCGGTCATTCAAGGCCCCTCATTCGGTTGTGACGTTGTCGACTCGAAGAAGCTTAGCAGTTTGGATGCGACCGCATCTGGCGCCTCGACCGGCAGCCAATGGCCGCAGTCGGGCAGCACCGTCACCCGCTCGGTTCCCCAACGCTCCGCGTAGCGCACGCGTATATAGGGATCCTTGGCTCCCCACATCACGAGGGTCGGCACCCTGGAGGTCAGCGCCAGCATGTCCCGCTCCCAGCCCGCGAAGTTCTCGGGATCCGTCGCGCGATAGAGTTGCAGCACCATGCGCTTCATCTCCGGGGTGAGCCGACGGTACGTCTCGCGAATGTGCTGAGCCGGCAGACGCGGCCCGCCGCGGCGCAGCTCCCAGGTGAAAATCCAGCGATTCATCAGCCACATGCTGAGCTCGCCAACTCCCGGCGTTCGCCAGACCCGCGCCCAGGGATGCCAGCGGTAGTCCTCGAAATAGAGCGAGTCGAGGATGGCGATTCGACGCACCTTCTCGGGATTCCGGATCGCCCAGGAGATACCGTACGGCCCGCCGAAATCATGCACCACCAGGCTGAGCGGCAGCTCGACGCCTGAAGCCACCACCAGCTCGTCGACCCAACGCACCATGCTCTCCAGGCTGCAGTCGAACCGCCCGGTCACCCGCGAGCCGCCAAAGCCCGGCAGATCCGGCATCAAGCAGCGATAGCGATCAGAAATGCGATGCGCGACTTCGTGCCACAGCTCGCCGGTATCCGGATTGCCGTGCAGCATCAAAACCGGAGAGCCTGCTCCCAACGTCGCCAGGCGCACGCTGACGTCAGCGAGGTCTAGCTGACGGATCTCCGGCCGAGTCGACATGGCCGGAGCTTATGCGAACCGCTGTAGATTACACAGCCATGAAATCCTTCCGAGGCGAAGACGTCCCGCAGCCGCTGCCCGCTCAGCTCACCGAGCTGGCGGACGGCCGTCTCCTGGTGCGCCACGCGGCGGGACTGGCGCTGTTTGGCGGCGTCGAGCTCGAGCGGGTCGAGGCGCTGCGCGCACGGATCGACGGCCGGTCCAACCTCGAGACGCTGTACCAGGATCTTGCGAGTCAGCTCGAAGTGCCGGCGGTGGACCGCCTGCTGAGCCTCTTCGAAGGCGTCCTGTGGAACGTCGAGCCACAGGACGCAGGGGCTGTCCGGGCAAGGTCAGCCCGGGCAAAGGCTGCCTGGGCTGAGACTGGCGCCGCCCCCCGCCACGAGAGCTCCGTGCTGGTGATCGGCAACGGCACCATCGCCCGGAGGGTCGCCAAGGCGCTCGACGCTTCCTGCCTCGAAGACCCGAACGAGGGCCCATGGCGCGAGGCGCTCGCAGGCTGCAGCCTGCTGATCTGCGCGCTCGAAGATACCGCCTACACCACGCTAATCGAGATTCAGCGACGCTGCATGCGCGCCTCGATCGCCAGCCTGTTCATCACCTTCGACGCCGACGGCATCCGACTCGGCCCGACAACAGTGCCGGGCCAAGGTCTGTGCGTGGCCTGCGCTCAGGTGGGTGGCCTGCACGGCACCGGGGCAGCGCCGCGCGACCTGCTCGCCGCCGTCACGCGCTTTCGGACGGGTCGTGCCTCAGCGTCGGCTTCCGAGCCGCTGGTGCGTGAGCTGGTCCGCGAAGCGCACGCCATCTTGGCTCTGGCGGCCGGGGGTAGCGCCAAGGGGGCGGCCCCGCAGCTGCTGACGTCGACCCTACTCCTCGGCCCGAACGGCCGCACCCGCTACCCCGCCGAGCCGGTGCCGGACTGCGACGTCTGCAGCGGTCTCGATCCCGCCGAGCTGACCACGCCGGCGGCGCTCTCGGCCGCCGTGCAGCAGCAGCGCCTGGCCAACGCTCGACGGGCGCCTCGCCAGGCCACCCCAACTTCGAGCACCGCAACCTCGAATACCGCAACCTCGAAAGACCGGCTCGGACACCGCATCGGCATCGTCGGTGGCGGCACTGCCGGCTACCTTACCGCGCTAGCGCTGCGCCGCAAGCGCCCCGAGCTCGACATCACGCTGATCGAGTCGAGCCGCCTACCGATCATCGGCGTCGGCGAAGCGACGACGCCCCTGATGCCGCAGTTTCTCCATGTCGACCTGGGGCTCGACATCGCCGAGCTCTACCGCGAGGTCCGGCCAACCCTCAAGCTCGGTATCCGCTTCGCGTGGGGCGCGCCGGAAGGCTGCTTCAACTACCCCTTCGGCCCGATCCACGTACTCGAGCCGGCGGTCTACGACGGCGACCTCCTGCGCGGCTCGCCGCAATCCCTGCTGATGGCGGCCGGCGCGGTCGCCGTCGAGGGCCGCGAGGCTTCTCCGCCGCGCTCCCACCTCGACGTCGACGTCGCCTATCACCTCGACAACCAGCCCTTCGTCCATTACCTCAGGCGCAAAGCCGCCGAGCGCGGCATCGCTTGGGTCGACGCTCTGGTCCGCGATGTCGAGCTGGACGGTAACGGCGAAAACGTCACCGCCCTGGTGACCGAAGACGGCCAGCGACTCACCTACGATCTCTACGTCGACTGCTCGGGCTTCCGCGCCCTGCTGATCGAGAAGGCCCTCGGCTCACCTTTCAAGAGCTTCGAGAGCAGCCTTTACGCCGACCGCGCGCTGGTCGCCAGCGTGCCAAACCACGGCGTCGTCCAGCCCTACACCCTGGCCGAGACCATGAACGCAGGCTGGTGCTGGTCGACCCCTCAGCGGCATGAAGACCATCGCGGCTACGTGTTCAGCTCCGCCTTCCTCAGCCCGGAGGAGGCCGAGCGCGAGATGCGCAGCAGCAATCCCGAAATGGGCGACGCTCGGCTGATCCCCTTCCGCACCGGACGCCACGAGCACTTCTGGCGCGGCAACGTCGTCGCCATGGGCAACGCTTATGGCTTCGTCGAGCCGCTCGAGTCGACCGCGCTGCACATGCTGATCCGCCAGATCGGCCTGCTGCTGAGCGCGTTCCCGCTGCGCTACTCCGCACAGCACGGCGATCAGTGCGTTATCGAGCGCGGCCTGCCCCGTCTGCTCAACCGCCGGGTTGGCGCCTACTGGGATTATCTGCGCTGGTTCCTCGCCCTCCACTACCGCTTCAACCACCGGCTCGACACGCCCTTTTGGCGCCACTGCCGAGAGCACGTCGACATCTCCCACCACGCCGAGCTCGTTGACGCGTTCCGCGAGCGCGGTCCCCTGTCCTACGACCCGGCGCTGCTGCGCAGCTTCGAAGCTCCCGATCCGCTATGGGGGGCCGAAGGCATCGACGTCCTGCTGATGGGTCAGCGCGTCCCTAGCCACCTTCCGAAGCCTCGCCTCGGACGCACCGGCTGGCGGCAGCGAGCCCGGCTCTTCGAAGACGCCACCCGGCAAATGCTGCCGCAGGCCCAGGCGCTCGAGCTGCTGGATCGCGAGCCCGAGCTGCTGCATGATTGGGCACGAGCCTTCGAACGCTTTGGGCCAGCCTTTCCTTAGAGACAAAGCACCTGAGAGAAACGCCTACCCTCTACAGGTAAGCTGGGACTCGGCTCGGCGTTTCGATACCCAGGCGGTCGAGCAGCACCTGCAGGTTCGAGGCGATGGGCTGGGTCGTCTCGAGCACCTGATGCTCGGACTCCGCGAGCTCGTCGACCCGCTCCCAGGATGCCACGAAGTCATCGAAGATCTCCAGGCGGCCGTCCGACGTGCTGGCGGAGCGCGCCCGCTGATGCAGGCGCCATCGGCATACCGCCTGATCCACCTGGCACTCCACAAAGAGGAACGGCACGTCGTGGCGACGCGCCAGCTCTCGGGCGGCGAGGCGCTTGGCCCGGCTGCGAAACGACGCGTCGATGATGACCGACCTACCGCTCGCCAACACCGCGTCGGCCCGCCGCCACAGCTCGTCATAGGTACGCTCGGTCTGCCCGGGAGCATAGGGGCCGCTCCACGCAGGCACGTGCAGAGGATCGGTGGACGCCACCCCGAGCAGCGCCTTGCGGGTGCGATCCGCCTCGAGCACCGGCACCGCCAAACGCGCACCGAGAGCTCCGGCGACGGTGCTCTTGCCCGAGGCGATGATGCCACCCACCGCGACCACCCGTGGCGGCACCAGCGCACGACGCTCGGAAGCCTGAGCCAGCAGGAAATACTTGCGCGCCTCTTCGGTGGCCCGCTGACGCACGTCGTGCGGGCTCTGCGGATCCACGGCGGAGATCGAAGCGATCTTGCCTCGCACGAAGGCACGGTAGCTTTCGTAGAAGTCGACCAGACGGTACAGCTCGTAGTCGTTCGTCTGCTGCGCGTAGCTGGCCAGAAAGCGCTCCGCCAGCTCCGGCCGATCGTGCCAGGCCAGATCCATGGCCAGGAACGCGATGTCGGCGCAGACGTCGGCAAAGCGGAAGCGATCGTTGAACTCGATGCAGTCGAGCACCAGGACCTCGTCTCCCGGCCCGAAATACACGTGCTCCAGGCGCAGGTCCCCATGACCGTCCCGCACGCGGCCAGCATGTTGGCGTGCTTCGAACCGCTCGCCATGGGTGTCGAGAAAGGCCGTCTGCCAGACTTCCATCTCCTCGGCCTGCTGGGCGCTAATGAAACGCTCCAGCCGATCTCGCGTCTGCTCGAAGTTCTCGCGCACGTTGGTCGCGATGGTCGCCACCGAGCCGAAGGCGGTGGTGGTCTCGTCACACCGCGCTGACGCATGGAATTCAGCCAGTCGCTCGGCAACCTGCTCGAGGCAGCGCGCGTCCAGCCGTCCGTGAGCGAGACGCACGTCAGCGCGATCCGCCAGCGGCAGCCGCTTCATGTGGACGGCCCACTCGACCGGCTCACCCTCGCCGCCGAACCGGTGACGACCCTGCAAGTCACGCGTCACCGGCACGCAGGATAGGTAGACCCCGGGCGCCAGACGCGCATTGAGCTCCCTCTCGGCTTCGCAAGCCGCTCGACGCTGCTCCAACCCACTGAAGTCGAGGAAGCCGAGCGCGACCGGCTTCTTGATCTTGAAGACGTCATCACCGCGCAGCAGGACCCAGGAGATATGCGTCTCGATCACCTGATCGTTGGGAGCGAGCAGATCTTGGATGAGCTGACCCATGTTGGGATCCTCGAGAGGCTTGACAGGCGAAACAAGGCATGCAGCTAAACAACGCAGCCGGCCCCGGATCGACTCCTGGCGATGCCGGATTCATAGCAGCTCATCGCTGCATCCCGCATCGTCCAAAATGCAACAGGAGGGTTCTCGACGGCACCTCGGGGGCAGGCACTGACTACCCTACACGCCGGTGAGCGGGCTTTGCCCCGACTCAAAGGGTAGGTTTCGTGCCGCTGGGCGACTCCCCAGCCACCTGGCGCAGGTGATAGCTGATGCGCCAGGCGTGGTCCGTACACCGCAGCAGCCAGCGAAAGGAGTCGAGCCGCTCGAGCACGATTTTCTCTGACGTCTCACTGCGCGCCGCAAGCTCGATCGTGCGAACGCGAAAGCCGTTGCGCATTCGGCGCAGAGCGTGCACCCACTGTTCGAGCTCGTGCTCGGACGAGGCGTCTTCAGCAGGGCTGCCAGCCAAGCCGCCAGCGATCTCGGCCATCAGCCGTTCGAGCTCCGCCTCTTCTCTCAGAACCTCGACCGACGCCGAGCTTCCGAGTCGAGCCGTCAGCCGAGTCAGGTGGTCGAGCGTGTGCAGACACTCCTGGTGGCGAAAGTGACTTCCCAGACGCTGGTGGCTGCCGGCGTCCACAGACTGCGGACTCGTCCGGATACGTTCGAGGTAGGCGCGCGTCGCTTCGAGACCCTCGTCGAGCGTTTCGAAGCTCGAGTCGCTGTCGGTCGCGCCTTCGAGGCTCCGACGGAAGGCAGTGAAGGCGACGGCGGTCAGATCGGCCCGCGTCTGCATGGCGGCGTCGATCGCCGCATCGGCGTCGGCCAGCAAGCGATCATCGAGACGGTTCAGGGTCGCCGACCCGCGCTCGGGCACGATCCAGGTGATCAGCCGCGCGAAGCTATGGGCAAACGGCAGCACGATGAGCACACCGAGCGCGTTGAACGTGGTGTGGAAGGCCACCAGCGCGACCTGCGGATCGCCGCGCAAGCCCGAACCGATCCAAGGGGCGACCAGCTGAAGGTAGGGATCGAGCAGTAGCAAGGCGCCCAGCCCCGTCAGGATGTTGTAGATCACATGGGCAAAGCCGGTGCGCCGTGTCGCCAGGCCGCCTCCGAGCGTCGCCAGCGCGGCCGTGAATGTCGTGCCGACGTCCATACCGATCACCATCGCCGCCGCCTGGGGGAACGAGATCGCACCGGCTCCGAGGGCGACCAGCGCCGTGGCGATGCCTGCGCTCGAGGATTGCGTGATCAACGTAATGACGATGCCAATGCCGAGCAGCTGCAGGCGCCCCCAGAACGAATCGTCAGGGAAGTCCTTCGGCGTCACCGCCCCTTCCAGACTCGCCAGCCCCTCCTGCATGGACGCAATCCCCAAAAACAGCAGGCTGAAGCCGACCAGGGCCCAGCCCACGTGCCGCATCCGCCCACGCCCGAACAGGCGCAACAGCACGCCCAACAGCACCAGCGGCAGCGCGGCCACCGCGAGATCGAACTTGAAGCCGATCAGCGCGACCATCCAGCCGGTGATCGTCGTGCCGATGTTGGCGCCGAAAATGATTCCCAGAGCCTGAGCGAAGGTCAACAGCCCCGCTCCGACGAACCCGACCGCGGCGACCGTCGTCGCGCTCGACGATTGCACCAAAGCCGTCACGACCGCGCCGGTCAGCGCTCCCGACGCCGGCGTGCGCGTGAAGCGCGTCAGGAGGCGTCGCATCGATCCACCGGCCAGGCTCCTCAGGCCCTCCGTCAGCAGGATCATGCCGAGAAGGAACAGGCCGAGACCGCCGACGGCGGGGAGTAGCTCGATGGGCATTGTCACATGGGCTCCACGGTGCTCTCCTCGGGCTGCAAGCTCGGAGAAGCACAACTGTCTGTGGGTCTGAACCCGATAGCGAGCCCAAACATTCTATGCCTTACTCGGCTCATGGGTCCCCGATGCCGCGGCTGCCGCGTCCTGCCACAGCTCAGCCAGGCGCTGACGCGGTAGCCAAGCCGGAGCCATGGCTTCCGATCACGCACCGGCTTGGCAGGATTCGCCATCAGTTCACGTGAGGACCATCAACAGCATCCTCGTGTCGGGATCACCCGCGCGAGACCGCACGCACAACCCCCGCCGATTGGAGGCCCTCATCATGAAATCACTTGCTCTGAATCGCCGCTGGCCGCACACCCTGCTGGCCGTATTCCTCATCGCCATGATCGGCGTCTTTTCCTATGTTCCCGTCGCTTCGGCCCAAGCCAGCTGCCTCGCTCTTTGCTCAGCGGTGCAAGGCCTGCAGGGCTACGGCACCGGCGCCGATGACTCCGCCTGTCTCGACGCCTGCCAGGGCGCGGAGGGCGACTGCAACGGCGACTGGGAAACGTACTTCAGCTGCATCCAAAACGGCGATCCGATGTCGGATTGCTGGCGCGCCTACACGAAAGCCAAGCAATGCTCGGTGTGCAAGCTCGGCCAGATCGATCTCGAAGGCACCGACGAAGCCATCTTCGTCAACAACGCCGTCACCTGCAGCAACGACATCGGCACCGGCGGCAGCTTTGGGCTGCCGCTGTGTGAATTCACCCTCGGCATCGACAAGGCACTGCAGCATCAGCAACTAGGAGTCAGCAGCAAGGTCGCGGTCTGCAAGGGCACCTACTTCGACGAGCTTTCCGACACGACGGCGCGGCGCTACGGCCCAGAGGATTCCAAGGCGCGGGTCATCGTCGAATCGGTGACGCGCGACGACGCCATCATCACCGGCTCGGACGACTGGTCGGGGGTCTGGACGCCGTTCACCTACGCGTCGGCCGAAACGCGCCACAACGCTCTGCTGCGCAGCATCGAACCGAACGACACTAGCTTCTGGCAGCACACCGCGCTGGTACCCATCGCCCCAGTCGCCAGCCCGAGCCAACCCATCACCATCCCGGGAGATCCCAGCGTGCCGCGCGGGCTCGCCGCTACCCCAACCCTTGGCGAGCACGCCCTGCGCCAGACGTTCACCCCTTTTGGCGCACGGCGGGTGACCTTCTCGGTCTACCTCTTCCCAAACGGTGTCGAGCACTTTCGGCTGCAGCTGCTGAAAGATCATGACGGCGACCCGTCGAGCTCACAGGTCAGCAGCGGCGCCTGGTTCGACTTCGAGCTTTCGGCCGCCGGGCCCTGCGACATCGAGGCATCGTCGAGCGACGGTGAAGGCCTCGTCGAAGACTTGGGCAACGGTTGGTTCCGCGCCTCCCTTACCCAGACCTTCGACACTGAGCCGGCCGCCAACGGAACACTGGACCTGGTGGCGGGCGCCCAGCTGTCGCTGCTCGGGCCGGCTGGAGAGGTCGTGTGGTCCGGCAACGGGCTGGATGGCGTCGAGGTCTTCGGGCCGCAGCTCGATCACCGCCCGCTCGACGAATTCTCAGCCGAGCCCAGGGCCTACGAGTGGACCCACACCGTCGCTGTCACCCAAACGACGACGCTACCGAACAAGACGCTCTACACCAACAATCCCGGGCTCGAGCGCTGGACGCACGACTGGGGCCTGGTCCACCACGCCAACTGGGGCAAGCTCCAGCCCATTGTCCGACGCGCCGAGATGATCTTCGTCAACGGTTCGGCCCTGCGTCAGGTGTTGACCCAAGCCGACCTGCGGCCCGGAACCTTCCTGATCGACGACGGCATCGTCTACGGCGGCACGAACTACAAGCTCGACTCCTCGATGATCCCGGGCAGCTGCAGCCCATCGTCGCCCTGCCCGATCGTCATCGAGCCCCCTGCCGGCACCAACATGGCCACGGCCGACGTGCGCGTCGCGATGCACCCCAGGCTTCTGTGGCTCAACCCGGTGCAAGACTGGGAGTTTCGCGGGCTCGTCTTCCAACATACGACCGGCGCCTTCGACAAAGCCAAGGGGGGCGCAACCGCCGATGTGCTCAACACGCCCGCTATCGCCTTCGCCAACGCCTCGAACCTGACGCTGTTAGAAAACCGTTTCGAATGGAACAACGCCTTCGGTATCTCGGTGAGTGGCACCTCGCCGCGCATCAAGGTCGCGACCAAGGACAGTAACGTGAGGATGACCCGCAACGCGGCGCGCTACAACGGCATCGCGGGAGCCTTCGTCGGCATTTGCAAGACCTGCGAGATCACCCAGGACGAATACTCCTTCAACAACTGGCGCGGTACCCTCGGCGGCTTCCAAGGCCACACCACCGCCGGCGCCAAGCTCGCCGCCAACATCGACCTGATCATTCGAGGACTTTCGGCGAGCCACAACCTGGCCCACGGCCTGTGGCTCGACTACGAGAACCAGCAGGTGCAGGTGATCGAGGGACGCTTCGAGAACAACGACGGCACCGGCGTCTACTTCGAAGCCAACAACGAGTGGTGCAGCCCCGTGGCCGATCCCGGCAACGTCGTCAAGAGCAGCCTCATCGCGGGCAACGAGGTCGGCATTCGCCTGATCGGCTCACGAGACTCCCGTTTCAGCGGCAACCAGCTCATGAACAATGACGTCGCCCTCTCCTTGATCGGCGACGCCTACGCCAACCTCGACGATAAATGCTACCCGCCCGACGGCATCGGGACCCCCGAGCGCTGGCTGCGCGACCTCTACTTCGACAACAACTCGGTCCACGGGACCTGCTCGGGCGATCTCTGGATCCACTATGGTGACCATATCGCCCCCAACGATCCAAACAACCCCTATTGGTCGATCTGGAAGCCGGTCATGGAAACCATGATGACCTTCGACAACACCTACTCCCACGTCTCCGGGCTGGGGACGCTCGGTTTTCAAATCAAGGACGAGGCGTTGAAGTTCAACGACTGGCAGGCTTGTGACCCCGCCCTCGCGAGCGCTCCCGACTGGTGCTTCGAGGCCCAGGAGCAGGGCTCGACGGAGCAGTAGCTCCGCGCGTATCCAGGCACAGCGTCGCGGCTCGCGGGAACGCCGGCCGCGGCGCTCTGCCCCAGCGCAGCATCCGTCGAGCCATGAGCCGTCAGCTCTTTTCGAAGGCCAGACGCCTGATGGCTTGCTAGCAACAGAAGTTTGGAAACGCGCTCAGCCCACGCCTAGAACGTCCCCGGGAATTGAACCGCAAGCTGATCCCGAAAGAGCCCTGCGACCCTTTCGAAACCATCTCGCGACGGATGAATCTCATCGTTCCATTCGCTGTCTGAAAGCGTGCCCTGAACCTTGACGTGCACCACGTTGTCGGCCTGCGCGATCTCACTCACCATCGTGTCGAAACGCAGGAGAAGATCTTTGATGATGTTTCTCTGATCACTCGGGTCCATGATGCCTTTGGCTTCGAGATGCGGCTTCATCCAGGGTCCGGCCTTGATACCCCACATCTTCGCCTGAATGCCGGACGGGATCGCCCAGTCG
>JBCCEE010000138.1:0-17530 GCA_039030415.1 Acidobacteriota bacterium | reverse complement strand
TTGCCGTCGTGTTCTCCCAGGTCGGCAAGGACCCAGTGGACTTGAGGCAGGCGGCATGCGTGGATTCGGTGGCTTGCTCTACGGTGGCTGATACCGCAGTCTCCGCTTCCAGGCACTTGACGAACAGGTCCGAAGCCTTCATCGAGCTCAATCCTCCTGTGCGTGTTGGCAGCCTAACATCGTCCGCTTCGCGTCTATTGGTTGCCGGAAGTGTGGCTGGGGTTACAGAATGCTAGAGTTAGCGAATGGACGATGAGATTTCAGAGAGCTTTGCGGACTCGATGGCAGATGCTGAGCAGGCGCCAAATCGGACTGTGATTGGGCGCGGCCTTGACGAGTTCTTTGGCGACTGGTCTGAGGCTGAAGCACGAGATTTCCTGGATTCAGTCGCCATATTCGAACACTTAGACGCATCGCTCTGGCAGTGAGCCTACTACTATTCAGCAGCCTGCCCTGCCGAGGATCTTGGTGCGCGATGTTCTTGCTCGTGCTCCTCGTTATGGGTTTGATTGGCCACATCCCTATTGCGAGGGCTGAGGATGCCTCGCAGGGCTGGCACGGCGAGGTGATGCCGGCAGGGCTCGAGCGCGGTGACCAAGAGGGCGACTACCTCTGGACGCGCGACGGCTCGGTGATGGTCTACGTGCCGCCCGGAGCGTTTTCGATGGGCAGCGACGCCGGCGATGCCGACGAGCAGCCGGTGCACGAGGTTTTTCTCGACGGCTACTACATCGACAAGTTCGAGGTCAGCTGGGGGCAGTGGAAGCGCTCGGGGCTGCCTTTTAGCACGCGCATCGACACCCGAAAATCGCAACCGCGGCCGCCGGATTGGGGCATCGTCGACGAGCAGCCGGTGCTCAACGTTACCTGGCACGATGCCCGCGCCTACGTCGAGTGGGCAGGCAAGCGCCTGCCGACGGAAGCCGAGTGGGAAAAGGCAGCGCGCGGCACCGACGGCCGCATCTACCCGTGGGGCAACGAGCCGCCGACGTTCGAGCGCGTGATCTGGAAGGATCATCCGATCGCCCGGGAGTCGACGGGAGCGGTAGACTGCTGCGAGGCCGGTGCGTCGCCCTATGGCGCTTACAACATGGCGGGCAACGTCTACGAGTGGTGCGAAGACGTCTACGCCAAGGACTTCTACGCCCGTTCGCCGGATCGTAATCCGGTGCAGAATGAGCCAGGGCGTTATCGGGTGCTGCGCGGCGGCGCGTTCGTGCTCGAGGCCAGCGAGCTGCGCAGCGCCCTGCGCTATCGCCTGCTGCCGATCGATCGCACGCCCTACATCGGTTTCCGGGGCGCGCTGTCGGGCGTCGCCGCGGACTGAAGTCCAGGGCGCCGCCCGCGCTCGAAACCAAGGGTCGTCATTGGGATTGTGATCGCGGGCGCACCGCCGTGCGCCCCATCACCGGACTTCACTGACCTATTCGACCATCACGTCTTTGAACGCCGTGATCGGCGACTGCACGCAGACCGTCGTACCGCTCGCCAGGCCGGCATCCTGCAGACGGAAGACGAAGCGGCCCGAGGGGTTGACCCGGGCGCTGCCCAGCAGGCTGCCGGTGCAGCCGGCCTCGCCCTGGCCGCCGGCAAAGACGGTCACCCACTCGGCAAATGTGCCGATCGTCAGCTTGCTGAGGGTGCCGCGAAGGTGCAGGTCGTCGCCGCGGCGCCGGGCCTGCAGCTTTTCGACGACGTCGGACTCGTCGGGATCTTCGATACCGGCACCCACCGGATGGGGTGAGAAGATCACGTTGTCGTGGAACAGATCGTCGAATTGGTAGAACACCTGACCCGAAGCGCGCGGCAGCTCGATGGTGGCATCGAGGGTCTGGCCGGCGAATACCGGTGCGCCGTGGCTGTACGTGAGATCGGCCCAATGGCCCTTGCTCTCGTCGTCGGGATCGATGAACAGCGTGCCGTTGTTGGGGTTGATCCACAGGAACGGACGCCATGAAGCGGTGGGCGGAATGATGTCACCAGCGCCCGCGATGCCCTGGGACGGATTGCGCAGGAACGGCGGGTAGCGCAGCTCCACCGCCTCGTCAGGGTAGATATCGCCAGGGAATTTGCCGACGTCCTCGGGGAACACCGGCTGGCCGCGCAGCGGCGGCGGCGGGAAGTTCTTCGAGCCGTTCGGGTTGTAGGCTTGGATGTCGGCGGTGCAGAAGCCCGGAAAAGGGTCGTCCGGGCACATCTGACCGATGCCGTACCCCTCGGTGAACCTGCCGATCACCAGCCCGTTCTCACCGTCCGAGTCACGCAATGGGAAGCTGCTCGGGTTGTCGAAGTCGAAACCGATGATGAAGTTCGGCGGGTTGAAGCGAAAGTCGCCGCCGCGCGCTTCCTCCGAGTATTGGTAGCCAAAGAAGGCGCCGCCCTCGCCGCCGATGTAGGGCGCCAGCTTGATCCGGTCTTTACCGCGCGGAAAGACGTCGGGCTGCTGGATCACGTCGTAGTGCGGCCGAAAACCCCAGCCGGCGCGCCACTGCATCTCGGCGACCTTGGGCGCGCCGTAGCTGGGCTTGAAGTTCATGATCTCGAAGCTGGTCTCGCCACCGCCGCAGCAGCGCAGGATGTCGTCGTGCAGCCGCGAGCCGAAGTCGACATTGCGAAAGTAGTGGGTGTGGTCGTCGAGATTCACCAGCTTCACCCGGAAGGTGTCACCCTGGTCCCAGTCGATGACCTCGTTGCTGAACGGACCCTCGCCGTAGGCTTCGTTGTTGATCAGCGCGGTGATCATGTTGTAATCGCCAAAGTCGCCCGGCGCCAGCCCTTCGAGCGCCAGCAGGTCCCAGACCTCCGGCGGTAGCTGGGTCTGTACCTTGGCGAGGTCGGCCCACTCGAACCACATGCCGAGGGGGCCCTGGTTCTTCTGCGTCAGCCAGGCTTCGATGGTGGCCGCGTCGGTGCCGGCCAAAACGGCCTCGGCTACCCGATACATCTTCTTCTCGGGCGCCGCCTCGCCGATCGTGTCGAGCGTCAGATCCTCGCGATTGCGCTGCACGAACGACAGACTCTGGGGATCGAGCACGACCTCGCCCTCGTTGCCCTCGCGGCCGTCGTAGATGTCGTAGACCGGCTGCAGGAACTGGATGCGCGGCGGATGGTCACGCCAACCCCAGGTGTAGACGCCGCGCCACTGGCGGATGGTCGAGTAGTCGATCGAGACATTCATCACCTGGCCGGGGAACATGGCGATCCACACCGCGTCCATACCCTTGTAGGGGAACTGCACGGTGTTCAGGGCCTCGCGCCGGTCGAGCATCACGACGGTGGGGGAGAAGTCCTCCTGCACCAGGGTGTAGACGCGGTAGTTGACCCGCACGGTGTCGTCTGGGTGGGCGTCGGCCGGGAAGTGCACCAGGAAGGTGTCGGAGTCGATCTGGCCATCGTAGTAGAGCATCGCGACGTCGACTTCCCAGATCTTGCGGATGTCTCCCGGAACGTAGGGGTTCTCAAATGTCTCGCCGGTGTCGCGCACCTTCTTGAGCTTGTACTCCCCGGGCTCGAGATCGGCCTGGTACGACTCCGGCCCGATCGAAGGCTCCTTGTAGCGGTTGAAGTTGAGCATCGGGAAGCCATCGTAGATGCGTCCCTGAGTGGTGCCCAGCAGGATCGACATGAGCTCGTTGGCCGCCGCCTCCATGCCCGCTTGATCCCGCGCCTGGGCGCGCTCGAGCAGGTCCTGCAGGCCGAGGCGCATGTCGTCGTTGGGGCTGGCGACCCTGGTGATCTCCTGTCCCAGGGAGCTCAGCACCCCGGGGCCGAAGGCGTCCTCGAAGTCGATCGTGCCGTGAATCGCCGACTGGACCTCGCCGTCGACCGATTGATCGGTGTTGGGCATGCGGATCTCTTTGCCCTGTAGGGCAGAGGTCACCGGCTCGAGAATGCCGGGCTCGTTAGTATCCGTCTCGGCCACCAGCGAGCCGGCCGAGAGCAGCAGGGCACCGGCTGCAAGAACAATAAAAAAGGAAAACTGGCCGAGCTGAGAGGTTCTAGGGTTCATGATGACTCCTTTGTGTGCCTCGATGTGCTATGCCGCGATGAGAGATGGTATTTCATGGGTGAGAAGGGTTACTGGCCGAGCGCCATGCTGGCGACGCCGCCGCCGAGCGAGCGGATGCAGACTTCGTCCGGTAGCGTGACGAAGGGTTTGCTGAAGACCCACTCACCGCTGCCGAGATCGACTTCCGCTTTGCCGATGGCGCGACCTCTGCAGCCGTCTGGCGTCGCCTGGCCGTTATAGATCACGACCGCTTCAGCCGTATCGCCAGCCGGACGTACGCCATTGACACCGGCGATCGACAGCAGGGTCATCGCGCCCTCCTGGCTGGTATCGGCTTCGACGATTTTTACCGTGTCGGAACCGCCGGAGGCGCCGCCGCGCTCGGTGACCCGCAGCAGGTTCCACAGGCCGTATTCGAGGAATGGCTGCCGCCGGTCGAGGAAAAGATAGTCGCCGGGCTCCTGAAGGTCGCCGCCGGCGCCGCCTACGAAGTGCAGGTTCAGGCTCAGCCCGGGCACCAGGACATCGTTGAAAATCTGCTCGGAGCCGACCAGGCCCGGTTCGAGCGGATAACGATGGCCCTCGAGGGTCGGCACGTGGGTCTGATTGCCCCAGGGCTGCGCCACTCTGTAGACCAGCGGGGTGCCGGCGTTCACCGTCACCACATGGCGTGGATCACCCCACAGGTCTGACTTGAAGACCTCGTCCGGGCGCGTCGACAGACCGCGGATATCGAGCGGTTCATGGCTGTAGTTGATGCCGGCGAAGCGCTCGACCGCGACCGGATAAGGCATCGCGTTCTGACCGATGCGGCGGTCTTCGTCCGAGAATAGCGCCACGAATTCGCGCGTCGTGAGGCCGTTGGTCAGGATGTCGGCTTGAATGCCTGCGCCGCCAGCGGGCAGAGGCTCGCGCGTGCCGGGACGGAAGTACTCCGAACCCTCGGGCTCGACGACCGCGGCCGCGAACGCTCCGCGCTCGACCGAATCGATATCCCCGAGGTTCATGCCGATCACGATGCCGAGCTCGCGATCCGCGAAGAACTCGTAGACCTTGCTGAGGCCGGGGCCAACGGTCGAGTCGTGGTTGAAGCCGATCGCCGCGCCGTACGAGCGCTGCGGATCGAACAGCAGCTCGCCGAAGTTGATCGCCGACCGTTCGCGCCGCCGGTTCTTCAGCTTGACGCGCAGGCATTCGCCTTCGTTGGCGCGCACCACCAGCGGCGTGCGGCGCTCCTTGCTGTCTTCGCCGCGCAGCGCATACGACACGCCGCCGTTGTCGCGGGCGGTGACCTCGTTGTAGATGATCGAAGAGTCGTCGACCACCACCGAATACTCCCGCACCTGCGCGTCCGGCGGGCAGGCGTCGCCCGGTCCATCTTCCAGCGCCGCCGGTGCGGCACCGGTGACCGCGAGCTGCGGGAAGCCCTCGCCGTCACCCGGCGCCGGGCGATCCGGCAGCGGCTGCAGGTCTTCCTGGGCGCTGTCGTGCACCCGCAGCAGCCCCCAGGCTCCGGACTCGAAGTCTTTGCCCAGGGTCGAGTAGTAGAGGTAGTCGCCGGGATAGCCGCCCGGTCCGCCGGCGCCGCCCTCGAGCGACACGTCGAAACGTTCCGAGATACCGATGAACGTGGCGTCGCGGGTATCGCTGTCATCGGTGTAGCGCTCCATGTTGAAGCGGTGGCCGGTGAAGCGCACCCCGCCGACGCGCTCCACCAGACCCATGCCGCGCACCACCAGCGGATCGCCTACGTAGGCGCGGATCTGCTGCGTGTGCGGATCGCCGTGGGTGACCGACGAGAAGCGGTAAGCGGCCTCGCTGTCGCGCAGGCGCCAGGGCTCGGCGCGTAGGTTGATGGTGCCGCCGCCGAGCGTGAACCGTCCTTCCACCGGATTCTGGTTGTGCAGAAAGAGCATGAACTCACGGAACGAGCCCTCGACCCCGTGCGCTACGGGGTTGCCGCCGGCCGCAGGATCGACATGAATGTCGACCAGGGTGCCGGCGCGCACCTCTTCCCCGGTTTGGGGATCATGGTACGTCGAACCCTTGGGCTCGACGACATGGGTCCCGAACAGGCCGTGATCCCAATCCTGGAACTCGACGTGGGTATGGTAGAAGACCGTGCCGAAATCGACGTCCGAGAACCAGTGGTAGCGCACGAACTCGACCCCCACCGCGTCACCGACCTCGTGGCCGTTGATCAGCGGGCGATCGAGCGTGATGCTGGTGTCCGTCATGCTGAGGATCTTGCGTATCTCGGTGCACGGCAGCGGCTGGCCTTCGGCGCTGACGCCGCAGGTCGCCTCACCTAGCCCGATACCCAGCCAGATGCCGGGGCGCAGGCGATCCGTGTGATTGACCGCCAGGGTGGTGGTGCCGGCGCCGGCCGGTGCCGTCAGCCAGCGCGCCTCGTTCTCGTACGGCCGCACCGACTGCTCGTAGGAGAAGCCGGTGATGACGCCGTCCGAGGCCTGAGTGTCGAACTGCACGAAGTGACTGTGGACGTTGACCTTCGAAAAGTTCTTGTTCTTGTCGCTATCCGGAATCTTGTTGGTGAACACCAGCTCGACGCAGTCGCCGACGTTGGAGCGCACGGTGAGCGGCTCGGCCGGCATCTCGCCGTTGCGGATCGCCTCTTCGTGCTCGTTGAGCACGAAGATCATGCCGTCCGGGTCGACGCCATTGTCGCCGTCCGGGGTGACCTGAATCGGCAGCGTGATGGCCGACAGCGGATAGTAGCGCTTGACTGCCCCAGGACCGATCTCGGGCACCAGCTCGGGCTTGGCGCACAGGCCGTCGGGGCGGCCGTCTTTCATCTCTTCACCGAGCCATGGCGCGCCGGTGTGGCGCGGCGTGAACGGCGGACGCTGGGAGTTCTGCGGCCGGAACAGCGGCCAGCTGTAGCGGCCGTTCTTGGCGTTGAACAGCACCTCCGGGCGCTGACCCGGAATCGGTGAGGTCCAGCCGGCGAACGGCACCTCCTCATCGGGCTCGCCCCACACGCGGAGGCTGGCGCCCGATCCGGTGGTGGTCCAGTTCCACACCGTGGCGTCGTTGTTGTCTAGTGGTACGCCTTGGGGCGGCAGCATGTCGGTGATCCACTCCTCCAGATTCTTGGTGCCAGGGCCGGTCGGACCGACGCTAAGCACGCGACCGTCGTCGACCCGCAGGCCGAGCAGATCGCCGGCCGACACGCCGAGGTCCGGCGGCGTGTTGGAAGACGCATCGGCGAATGGGCTCTCGCTCTGGAACAGCTCCGGAATCACCGCCAGCGGTACGCCGTTGATGTTGGTCTCGGCGGTCTGCTCGGTGCCGAACACGCGCCAGAACGACCACATGCCGGCGATGTAGTGATGCCCGATGTGGCAGTGGAAGAGGAACTCGCCGACGCCTTGCTGGCAGCCACCGGCGCCGCACTCGTGCTCCAGGTTGTAGCTGGTGCCGGGGCCGATCGACTGCGAGTCGAGGTGGATCGACGTCAGGTTCGGATCGGGAACCTTGGTCAGACCCTTCCAGAAGTCGTTCGCCGGGTCGGCGTTGGGATTGCGCCGCCAGCGGTCGCCGCCACCGTGCAGATGATGGACGTGGAAGACTTCACTGCCACCGTGCAGCAGCCGGGTCTTGACGCCTTCGCCGACGTAGGAGCGCGGGATCGGCGTCGGCGGGTCGCCGAACGGGTACGAGGCGTAACCCAGGCTCTTGCCGTGGCCGGCGTTCTCACCGTTGGTTTGCTGGTCGAGCTCGATGCGGCGCCGGAACGGCTCGCTGCGGTAGTTGATCGCGCGCGCTGCCGGGCGGTAGACGTTGGCCACCTCGTCGATCAGCGGCAGCAGCTTGTCTTCCTGGTCCTGAATGTTGGTGAACGCCTCGTCACCAATCTCGTGGTAGAAGATGGCGAACTCGCGGAAGCTCTTGCCGTCGGGCCGGTTGTCGACGTTGGGGTCGATAATGATCGCTTCCCAATTGCTGCCGGTCACCGTATCCAGGGGCTCACCGGTTTCGACGTCGAGGTAGGTGGCGCCGCGCGGCTCGGCGATGATGGCTCCGAACAGGCCTTTGTTCTGGCGCTGGCGGCCAGCGCCATGATCGTGGAAGTAGTAGGCGCGCTCGGCGTCAGGATCGAGCGGCAGCGGGATCTCGTAGGTCAGCGTCTCGCCGGCCTGAGCGAACGTGTCGGGATTGTTGCCGACGGCGCTCGAGGCGTTGTTGACGCTGTGCGGCAGCCCCAGGATGTGCATGGAAGCCGGCTTGCCGCTGACCAGTGAGTTGGTGAAATTGATCCGCAGGCACTCGCCGAGATTGGCGCGGATCACCAGCGGCTGAATCAGATCCTTGCGCAGTCCGAGGGAGACGCGGGTCACACCCTCGCCTTCGGGCAGCGTGCGGTCGGCTTCGAGCGCGGTTTCAAAGTCGCGGATAGCCGGAATGTTGGCCTCGAGGGCATACATGTAGGCGTCCTCGACATGATCCCCCCAGCGGTTGAGGGTGATCGTGACGTCGATCGCGTGGACGTCGTACTCCTTGACCGGGCCGCCTTCGACACAAGCATTGAAAGGCGCCCCGGGTTCGGCGTTGACCCGACCGACGCCGGGCTGGTCGACGCCGTAGCCGACGCAGAACAGCACGACCGTGGCGAGCGCCAGCAGGCCGAGGCGCGGCGTGCCTCGATGCCAGACCAGCCGCTGGCGCAGGCGACGACTGGCGGCTCGCGCCCAGCTCGCGGGCAGGCTCAACCCGAGCCATCCCGCCGGTAGGCCAGCCTGACGGCGAGCTTGTCCCAGGAACGCCACCAGCAGCAGCGGTAGCAGCGCCGCCTGTTGGATCAGCGCGTCTCGCAGACCCATCGTGAAGCGCGCCATGGCGGTTGTCTGGAAGTCGTAGGAGTCGCGCGCCAGGCTGGGGTTGCGCAGCGATCCAAACGAGCACAGCTGGGTCGACTCGCGCTTGGTGAGATCGCTGGTGACGACGGTGGTCTGGACCTCGGCCAGCGACAGACCGTAGGTCACTCCGACCCACTCATGGGCCAGATCCCGCGTGCTGGTCAGCGGCAGCAGAAAGAGCAGGGCAGCGAGCGCCGCGAAGCCGACGGTCCCCAAGAGGCCGCCGGACTCATCGAGCCGCAGGGCGAGACGGCGCGCGCTCCACCGGCCGACGGCGAGGGCGAGCGCGATCAGCGGCAGCACAAGGACGAGGTCGAGGGCCATGTGCCCCGCGACGCCGAGAACATTCCAGTCGACGTCTGGATTCATCAGTGCACTGAGCAGGTACTCCCAGCTGACGACGCCCAGCGTCAGCGCACACGGCAGCCAGGCTCGACCGTAGCGGCGCGGCTGCGGGCCGGCGCCAGGCGTTGATTCAGCGCTCGGCTCGGGCCGGTGGAGATTCGATTCGCGGTCGTCTTGCGGTTCCGTGCGTGGTGCGAGTCCACGGGAAGTGAGATCTCGTGATGCCATCGGTGCCCCTCGGTTGCTTGCAGACGATGTTTATGTCGGACAGTGCCGTGCCGGATATCAGTTGGGAAGCGGGATGCTCACTGAAAGGTAGGCACTGGGATGGTTTTCGATTTGAGAGCTTTCGCTTCGAAAGGTTCGTGTTGAAACGGTAGAGCTTCAGACGGTAAAGCTCGAGACGGTAGTGCTTTGGCGCAGTCGCTTCAGACGGACGCTTGAACGAGCTGGCGCTCGCAAAGTGTTGCGGATGAAAGAGTTGGCTGGTTGCACTGAATGTTGGTCCTCGCGATGACGGCGCTCAGGACGGGTCGGTCGCCGCTTCGAGCTCGAGCAGGAAAGCGAGCAGGTCGGCAGCGTCCTGCAGATTCACCAGACTGGCGTATTCGGGCATCGCCGTAGGTTCGGCGCAGGGCAGGCCGCCTTTGCACTCCGGAGCGATGAAGGCGCTCGGCTCGATGATCGATTCGTACAGGTACTGTGGCGCCGCGACACCTTCGATGCGGTCGGCTGCCGCGCTGCCGATTCCCGCGAGGTGCGGACCGACGTTGTTGCTGCCGGCGATCTGTGGATCACCATGGCAGGCCACACAGCCATAGACCGCGCCGTAGAGGTCGGCGCCGCGTTCGGGTTTGCCGATCGGCAGCAGCAGGCGGGCGTCGCGTGGCAGCGCGACTTCGCCGCCGCGCGGCCGCAGGTGGTAGTGCTCTGCCGGTTCCGGGATGGCGAAGTAGGCGGTCTCTTCGCCGCGTCGCCAAGCCACCTTGAGCTTGCCGTGGGGCTGGCGGGTGTCGAAGTCGAAGTGGACGGCCGTATTCATCGACTGGCCGGGAGCGATCTTGGCGCGCCCGACCTGGGCGCCGATCGGCGCCACCTCTTCGCCCTCTTCGGGCACCAGGAAGAACTCGGTGCCATCGTAGATCTGAGTGCCGCTGCCACGGTTGCGGAAGGCGAGATCCAGGGTCACCCGCTGCTTGCCCCACTCGGGCATGTCCGGCATCATCACCGACGGCTTCTGGAAGTTCTCGCCGTGATCCATCTGGTCGAGGATCCAGCGCGCCTCGTCGAGCTCCACGGTCAGACCGCCGAGCGTCGCTCGCTCGACGGGAATCTTCTGGCCGGCGCGCAGCACCATGCCCCAGCCGGTGGCGGCGATCGCGACGGCGATGGCGAAGATCAGCACGCCGGGCTGAGTCCACCAGCCCAGTACGGCGCGCCGCTGGTTGCGTCGATCCTCGGCCCGGTGGGCGTCGCGCCGACGCTGCGCGCCGCGTCCGGAGGTCTCTTGGGAAGAAACCACCATCGGCCTAGCCTTCCTCCATGCCGTGGCTGCCAGGGTCTGATCCGTGGCTGCCAGGGTCCGATCCGTGGCTGTCATGGGCCGACCCGTGGCCGGCATGCTCCGAGCCGCTGCCCGGCATGGCAGCGACCGGAGCTTCGATCACGATCGGTTCCGAGGTGGCGAACCGGAGCGTGAGCGAGAGAGTAGAAGCTTCTGCCTCGTCCCGCGGCGGTCGCGGCTCGAGGAGCATGATGTGCTTGCCCCCCGGCACCAGCTCGACGCTGCCGCCGGCCGGAATCTCGAAACCCTCGGGGCGTGGCACCATGCGCATGACGCCGTCTTCGACCACCGTTTCGTGGGTCTCGGCGCTGCTGGCCGCGTCCGTTTCGATCGCCACCAGGCGGTCCGCTGCCTGGCCCGAGTTGACGAGCTTCAGGTACACCGCACCGACGTCCGGCATCAGCTGGGCGCGCGCCTCGTGTACCTCGAGCGTCGGCGACGTCGGACTGGCGGGTGATGCGGCTCCCGGCGCGCCCGTCGCCTCATTCGGCTCTCCAGCGCACCCGGCCAACAAGGCCGCGGCGACGAGAGCGATGAAGAAACGGGCGAATCGCATGGTCTCAGGCTTCGAGTAGCGCCTCGAGGTCGGGCACCATCTGCTCTGCCGTGGCGTTGGGTGGGAAGGTGAGGCGCAGCTGCCCCTGCCGATCGACGATGAAATAGGTGCCGGTGTGGTCGACGTAGTAAAAGCTGTCGGTGCCCGGCCCATCCTTGGGCTGGCCGTACTGCACCGTGACGTCCCAGGTGGATTTGAGGGCGTCGACCTGATCGGTGTCCAGGTGGAGGCCAAAGAACTCGGAATTGAAGTTCGGCACGTAGCGCGCCAAACGCTCCACCGAATCGCGATGCGGGTCGACCGAGACAAAGACCACAGCCAAGTCTTCAGCCGACGTGCCGAGCTGCTGGGTGATCCCCTTGATCTTGGCCAGGGTGAAGGGGCACACGTCGGGGCACATGGTGTAGCCAAAAAAGACGATCGCCACCTTGCCGGCGTGGTCTGCCAGCTCGAACGGCTCGCCGTTCCAGTTGAGGCCGGCGAGACCGGGCGCCGGAGCCGGCGGCTCCAGCTCGGTGCCGTTCCATTGCTGCGCCGGCTGGCAGCCCAGCAGCCAGCCGACGCCTACGCACAGGATGATCAGGAATCTGATCCGGCGCCCCACGGTCTCTCTCCTACGGGCAGGTGTCGAAGGCGTCCGTGTCGGTGATGGCGTTGGCCGCCTGGCCCTGCGGGTTCTGGTATACCTGGGTCACCTCGGCCTGGGTATCGGTCACGGTCAGGGTGAAGGCGACATCGGTGGTGGCGGCGAAGAACACCCAGTTGCGGTTGTTGATGTCACAGCCGTCGAGCACCTTGATCAGCATCTCCCAGTTGTTGGGGCTGAAAAAGTAGAGCAGGGCCGAGTCATCGGATTGGGTGATCAGCTTGCCGGGGCCGCTGACGCCGCCGGGATCGGTCCACTCGACGTCGACGGTGAAGCGGTTACCGCGCAGGAAGACGGTGTTGGGATTGCCGGTCCCCGGGTTCGACGACAGGTTGCCGACGTTCGGAACCTTGTCGGTCGGATCCTCGAGCTCCGGGAACACCACCGCCGCGGCATTGACGGCGCCGTCGTCATCGCCGAGCACCGACAGCGGGATGACGATGTCGATCGAGCGCGAGCTCAGCGTCATCGGCACGCGGCTGGCCACCGTGCCGCTGACCTCGTCGACGACGTCGACCATGCCATCTACCGAGCTGTAGGTGAACAGCTCGACGTAGTACTCGTTGCCCATGCCGGTGGTCGGTTCGGTCAGCACGTCCACCCACGGCACGTTGTCATCGGGTGACGCCACTTGATCGGTATCGAGATCGATATAGCCGTCGAGCGCGTTGGCCTCGCCGCTGTCCGGAGCGCTGATGTCGGTGAAGAACGTCAGGCCGATCATCAACTCGCCGCCCGCGGCGTCGACCGAGAACGATTCGATGTCGATCGGGGTCGTGCCGCCCAGGGTGTCGCCCATCGGGTCGGCAGCGGTCTCTTTGAGGACGCCAAAGCTGAGGTCTTTGGGCACCGGAAACTCGGCCCGAGTGCCGCGATGGATGTGCTCTCGCGCGCCGACGCTAGAGACGAGCGTGAGGGTCCCGAGCAAGGTCAAGAGGGTGAGGGAAGCGATGGGGAGTCGAGAGGCTTGGGATCCAACGTATCGAGTCGATCTCGAGACGCTCGTCGTCATGAAGAATCTCCTTGTTGATGGCGCTCGTAAGCACGGATGTCGATCAAGGTCGGATGATATGTACTGCGGAGAAAAAGACCGGATTGCATCAAATCCAGAGCTCAATCTACGGATTGAGCGATCCTGGGAATGCAGAGAGGCGAGGCAGATCGAGTGGAGACACATCGGCTGCCAGAGCCGAGCTCTGAGTTTCCAATCCTCGACCTGAATTCGGGAAATGCCTTCCCGACCCCCCAGCGTGAGTCTTCAACACGCACCAATGGCCATCTGGAAGCTGCCGGGCCCACAGTGCGGCAAAGACCACTGATCTTTTTCTTCAGGCAATTATACATAGGAACGCATGTTTTGTCCGTTTCGTCCCTTCATCCCCGGCGTTCGTCCCTGAGACTCATGCGATGGCTGTCCGCTTGTGGGACGCCGGTTTGCGGATTCGAACGGCGCGCGTCGCGATCCGGCAGGAATCTGTGGGCTTTCCGGGCGTAACGTCCTGGCGCGTCTCTTGCTATCTCATAGCCGTAGCTGACCGTGAGGCCACCTGCCCTCGCGCCAGCCGCCCGACACCGGGCCGATTTGCGGTTCCAGCCATCGCACTCGAGCCGGCCGCGGTGTCGGGCTGTTCCTGTCGCTGAGCGCGCCAGCTAAGCGCGGACGCCGGCTACTTGCGGAACACCATCAGCCAGCGGAATCCCCAGTGCCACTCGATCGACGGCTTCGGCAGTCCGGCTTGGCGGGCCAGGGATTCGAGCTCGTGGCGGCGGAACGCGCGGCGTACGGACAGCGGGCCGTCGTTGCGGATCATGCGATTGCGCGACAGCAGCCGGGTCAGCAGCCGAATGAAGTAGTAGGGCAGCGGGTGGCGGTGGAGGTCGTTGACGACCAGCCCCCAGCGGCTGACGGCGAACATCTTCTCGAGTGCCGCGGCGGCAGCCGGGTCGTCGAGGTGATGGAGCACGATGGCACAATGGACGATATCGAAGGCCTCGTGGCCGTTGAGGCTCATGAGATCTTGCACCCGATGCTGGACCGTCTCCAGATCCTCGCAGTGCTGCTGGGCGCGCGCGACGATCGGCGGTGAGAGGTCGATACCCTGGATTCTAGCTTCCAGCCCTCGGCCCGCAGCCCAGGTGTGCAGCCGGCGGGCCATGTCACCGCCACCAGAGCCGACATCGAGCAGGCTGAACGCGTTCTGATCGGCGCGCAGCAGGGAGCGGATCCCTTTGATACTCGGGCCGAAGCCGCCCAAGAGACGGTTGATCCAAGCCAGCTCGTCGAGCGCGCCGAGCAGCTCGTCGAGAGGCGTGTCGGGATCGTCCATGATCTCGAGCTCGTAACTACGGCGCGAGAAATCGTGGCTCCAGAGAGATGTCGCGGTGGGCATGGCGTCAGTGGTGAGCAGCGGTAGTGTGCGGCTGGGTTGTAGGGTCCGGAGACCCCTGAGGGATCTGCCACAGAATACGTCAAGTCAGGGCAGAGCGATGAGGCCAACTGCGTCCAGGCCCCGCCATCGACCCGTCAGCTTGTTTCCGCTCCGCCTCCGCATAGCGCTGCGAGGAGATCTTGCAGGCTGTCCGCTGCGTGCCTCGACTTCGCGCAGCGCGGTTTGTAGCGCCAGGCTTGGCCTACTTCGCCACCACGCAATCCGCCTCGGTCTCGACCAGCCAATCCGGCTCGATGAAGCCCTGCACCCCGGCGAAGGTGCAGGCCGGGCGGATCTCGCCGAAAAACTCGCCGTGGGCTCGCGCCGCCTCCTCCCAGCGCGAGATGTCGGTTAGCAGAATGCGGGTGCGGATCACGTCGTCGAGGTTGGCCCCGGCCTCTTCGATCGCCGCCCGCATGATCTCGAGGCAGCGCACGGTCTGACCGTACAGGTCGCCGAAGCAGGCGGTCGAGCCGTCTTCCGCGATGGGAGCGGTGCCGGCAATGGCGATCTGGTTGCCGATGCGGACGGCACGGGAGAAGCCAATGGGTTTTTCCATCGGAGATCCGGAAGACACGCGTCGCTTCGTCATGGGTTGGGGGCATCCCTGGGTTCAGCCGCTGCGATCTCTTCGAGGACGTCTTGGTTGCTTCGGAAGTGGCTCAGCCGGGCGGTGTCGAATTCGTCGAGCTCGCCGTGGCGACGGATCCCAAGGTGCCTGAGCGCCTCGTTGATTGGCGCGTCGACGCGTTGGACGCTGGTTTCGGCTTCGACCCTCGTGCCCGGCTCCACCAGCGGTCCGAGCACGGCCTGGCCGTCGTGCCACACCATGGCCCGCTGCGTTCCCGAGCCGCCAAAGTAATCGGTTTCGATGAAGGCGCAGGCGCCACGGAACGAAAGGTCGCGCGCCAGCCGCTTGATCCCTGGCGTCAGCTCGTCGAAGGGGGGGATCCCATAGCCCCTGAATCCCTCGGAGGTAGCGCTCAAGGGCAGCAGCGCAAAGTTTCCCACCAGCAGGGTCGACGGCAGCTCATCCTCGTAGCGGAAGCTGGTGACGATGCCCGAGATGACGTGTCCCATGCGTTGAGCCTAACTCGATCCCGTCCAAGAAGCGATCGATAGACGGTCGCGCTGTAAACAAGTTTTGCGCGCCGCTAAACCTCCCTCCACCGCTCCGCATTGAAAGGGCCAGCCAGGGTCGAGAAGCGTTGATTCACGGCCCTTGGTTAGTACAACCCTGTTTCTGCAACTCAGATTGGATTGGAGGTAATCCCTATGAAACACGTCCCCATGAAACACGTCCCCATCAAATACGTCGGAATCGTTCTTTGTCTGCTGGCGGTTGGGTTCATCGCGAGTCAAGCTGAGGCTGGGACTCGGCTGCTGTCCGAGAAGCCGAGCGACGCCGTGCAAGCGACGCCGAGGCCTGCCGAGGCCGACCTGCTGCTGGCGTCGATCGACAGCCTTTCGGCCAACTACGCGCGGCTCGCGGATCAGCTGCAGCAGCTGGCGGACGGCTCATCCAAGCCAGCCGAGCTCCAGCCGGCTCTGGCGGCGATTCTCCTCGAGTCGTCGCAGGATCTGCTGGTGACCGCCAAGCAGTTCGGGCAGCTGGGAGCCCAGATTTCGCTGCCGCTGGGCGAGCTCGCGGCTGCCTTTGAAGGGGCGTCGTTGACCCTGATGGAAGACCTGCCGTGGCTGGTCGTCGAACATCTGGACGCCGCCGCCGCAAGCTTCGTCGAGCTGTCGCGTGCGATGGCCGACGAGCGAGACGAGTACCCCGAGATCGACGAGAGCGGGCCAGTGCTGGCGGCGCTGCACGAGGCCGAGCTGCTCCACGGTCGAGCCGCCAACCTTGTGCGGGCGACGGCGCGCGGACTGGCGGCGGATGAAGCCCCTCGCGCCTGGGAAGAGCTGGCTTCGAGCGGCCCGACCTTCGACGCCCTGGCCAACACGCTCACCACCTATCGTAGGCACCTCGACGCTCTCACCTTCTGGCCGTGGAGCGACAGCTGCACCTGCGGCACGACACGGTGGGTCGCCGGCGGAATCACCGGCTGGTTCTGGGTCTTCGAACAGTGCGTCCTCGTGCATGGGAGGCTGTGCAGCACCTGTGAGTGGCAGCCCAAGCGCGTCAAGATCCACAAGTATCCGGGCCCCGAGAGGGAAGACGATCCCATCGTGCGCCCCTGAGAAACGCACCTCCGCATGCCCTCCAGCCCCGCGGGACTGGAGGGCATGCGCTCGTCCCAGGCAGAGGCTCTTCCGGCCAAAACCGGATAGAGTAAGCAGAGATTCGATACCCCGAGCGAGTGAGCCATGAAGCTGCAGTTTCGACCTGCCACCGAGGACGACGTGCCGACCATCGTAGCCATGCTGGCGGATGACGCCTTGGGCTCGCGCCGCGAGCCGCTGGCCGACCCGCTGCCAGCGGCCTACGCGCAGACGTTTGCGGCGATTGCGGCAGACCCGAATCATGAGCTGACGGTGGCTGAGGCGGCCGACGCGGAAGGCGGTAGGCCAACCATCGTCGGCACGCTTCAGCTGAGCTTTTTGCCCTACCTGACCTATGGTGGTGGCTGGCGCGCTCAGATCGAGGCGGTGCGGGTGTCGTCCACGGCGCGCGGCGGTGGCGTTGGAGCTGAGCTGATGGCCTGGGCGATCGCGCGCGCCAGGCAGCGGGGCTGCCACCTGGTGCAGCTCACCACGGACAAGCAGCGGCCCGATGCGCTCCGCTTCTACGAGCAGCAGGGCTTCAGGTCGAGCCACGAGGGCATGAAGCTGCACCTCGAAGACCGTCAGCTACGTTGAGGGCTACCGCATGACGAGACGACTCGACGACCGCGTTTGGCGGTCCGCCCTGCTCGGCCTCGCGCTGTGGAGCAGTGTCCTGACCACACCGGCTTTCGGCGAAGCCAGGCCCTTCGATGCGTTCGAGCCCAATCCCGGGGGGTATTCGTGGATCAACAGCTACCTGCTGACGCTGGCCAGTAACCTGGCCTATCGCGGGCTGGTGCAGGACGAGCCGGGGGAGACGTTTCGCGAGAAGTTCGCCCACGTCTACGAGCCGCTGGGGTTCGAGGTCGTCGCGTTTCTCGAAG
>JBCCEE010000137.1:0-17616 GCA_039030415.1 Acidobacteriota bacterium | reverse complement strand
CTACATACTGCGCGAGGCTTTCTATGGCGGTTTCCTGCCGGATACGCGCCGCTGTTTCAGCTTCCGCTCCCGCCAACCCTCGACTGGCGCCGAGCCCTGCTTGCTCTAACGTTTCGGATGCGGCGCGGTGCAAAGCGCGCAAGAACGCAGTTACCGCCTCTGATTCCGGTTCAAACACTGATGGCTGCTGATCGCTGTGCCGAAGAATGTAGCGAAGTTCCGCGATAGGTATATGGACGGAAGCCAGAAGCTCACCGAATGACAACACCTCACTCAAATCTTGGGGGCCGTCGACCTGCTCGTTTCCTCAACCCATTTCCATCAGGCTCACCGAGCCATCTCCACGGGCCTTGTCTCCGCAGACGCTGCCCGCTGCTGATGCTGCTCCCCAAGACCCGCCAGCTCTCGAATCGCCCCGGGTGGCTCGGCCTTCCCCAGCGAACGCCGAGCCGGAGCCTGCCCAAGCTGAAGTGACTGGCGTCAATCTCCAAGTCATCAACAACCTTCACCGGGTTAAACCTGCCATCGTCGATGAGCTGATCGACAACTTCCTGGACAGCGCCGAGGAACGAGTCGCAGCGATCCGCAGTGCTGTCGCGACCGCCGACCGCGCCGAACTGAGATCAGCGGCTCACAGCTTGAAGGGATCGAGCGGAACCCTGGGAGCGATGCGCATGGCAGAGCTCTGCGCCGATCTCGAAGCTCGCGCAAGGAGCGAGCCGCTGGTCGAGGCCGGCAATGCGAACCGAGCTGAAGAAACAGCCCGCCAGCTAGAGCACGAGCTACACAATGTGCGCCAGGTCTTCCAGGACCAGCTCGCGGCCTGGGCTGCGCCTCGAGTTAGCCAAACAGACCGCTCAGAGCCTTCGCGACTCGCTCAAACTCGCGCTGTAGAGCGTCACGATACTCACTAGCTTCGCCCGGCACCGCATCGTTGGCCAGAACCTCCAAGCTCGTGCACAGGTCAGCCAGCCGCGAAGCCCCCAGGTTTGCAGAGCTGCCCTTGAGAGAATGCAGCGCGCTTCTCAAGGCTTCGGCATCGCCAGCAGAGATAGACCGATCGATCTCGGCCAGTCGCTTGGGAGCATCCTCCATGTAGAGCTCCAGAATCCGGCGTGGAACCTCTGCACCGAGCGCCTTGCCCATTTCCTGCAGTCGGGCGATCGGCTCCGCCTGCAGGACCTGCATCTCGGCCTCTTCCTGCGAGTCTTCAGTACTCTGATTCGAGCTCTCGAGTGTTCTTTTCATCACCCCCCCAGGTTGTGGCACGCACTTCGGATCTCGCGTCTCTTGCCCAGACACAGCATCTCTCGATCTCTATTCGACGGTCGCAGGTGAATGCGCAGGACTTAGACCTCCTGCAGCTGCTAGCAACTCATAGTCTCTGAAGTATACTGACCATAGACTACCGTGCGTTCCATCGCGCTTCGATTCTTCCGAGATCCTGGGTGGCCCAAGGACATCGGCCACCCTTACCGCCAACCGAGTCGAGTAGCACCAGAAGTGAGTAGCGAAGAAATCGAAGAGATCGAGTCCGTTCCCGGTTTGAATCGAATCCTGTTCGTCGAGGACGAGCGTGACATCCAGATGGTTGCGCGCCTCGCTCTGGAAGACGTAGGAGGCTTCACCGTAGAAGTCTGCAGCTCGGGCGACGAGGCCCTGGAAAAGGCACCCCAGTTTCGGCCGGATCTCATCCTGCTCGATGTCATGATGCCTCCGCCCGACGGCCCCGCCACGCTCAGCGCACTCGCAAGGCAGCCAGAATCCGCACAGATACCGGTTGTCTTCGTTACCGCCAAAGTCCAGAACCACGAAGTGGCACAGTACCTGGATCTCGGTGCGATCGACGTGATCGTCAAGCCGTTCGATCCGATGACTCTGGCCGATCAAGTGCTCGCGATCTGGCGAAAACATCATGCCTGCTGAGGCCGCTTGGCAAGTCGGTCGCGGGTCCGACCCACGCTCGGAATCATCGAATAGCCGCCGCCAACCTTCATCTCAGCCTTAACAGAACGACACTAGCCTCGGGCAATGGGGATCACACAGCCTTCCAAACTCATGGGTAGCCGCAAGCTCCGCCAAGATCTGGAGACGGCAGAGAGTAAGCTGCGCGCCAAGACGCTCGAGCTCGAGCAGGCACAGCACGAGCTGGCGGCTCAAGAGGAAGCCAAGCTCCGCCTCGAGACCCGGTTACGTTTGCTCGAGAAAGCGGTCGATACGGTCAATATGGGCGTCACCATAACCGACCTGCAGGGCAAGATCATCTACGTCAATCCAGCCGACGCCAGGATGCACGGTTACGATGTCGAAGAGCTGATCGGCCAGGAGGCCCGCCTCTACGCCTCGAAAGCGGCACGCAGTGAGGCCAGTAGCGATCCCGCCGAGCCCTGGGTCCGGCACCGCATCGACGCCACCAAAGACGGCCAGCCGTTCCCGGTTCGGTTGATCTCGGATCGCGTCCACAACAATCACCTGCAGCCGATGGCGACGGTGACGATCTGTGAGGACATCCGCGAGCGCGAGCATATTCGCGAGGCCCTGGTCCGACGCGACAACATTCTCAAGGCCGTCGGACTCGCTGCCGAGCGGCTGCTCACCGACTATTCGTGGGAAGAAAGCGTCGAAGAGGTGCTGGAGCGTCTGGGACGAGCCACGGGTGTCGATCTGATTTACATGAGCATCGTGAAGGAAGCGAGTCCGTTCGCGGGCGGCAGCGCGATCCTGAGCTGGACCACTCCCGGCGGTGAGGTCGAAGAACGATTCCGGCAGGGGCTCGGGCTACCCGACCGCGTCGAGCTATTCGCGTGCTGGAAGGATCGGCTGGTGGCGGGCCAGACCCTGCAGGGTCGCGTCAGTGAGCTGCCCGATCAGGAACGAGAGATTCTCGACGCCTGGGGCGTCCGCTCGTTCGTCGTGGTACCGATCTTCGTCGAGTCCAACCTGCGGGGCTACTTGAGCCTCGAAGATGGCGACGGCGACCGCGAATGGCTATCGGTCGAGATCGAGGCTCTCAAGACGGCGGCTCGCACGTTCGGCGCCTCGATCCGAACCTGGCAAGCCAACATCGCCATCGCCTTGAGCGAGGAGAAGTACCGCGATCTGCTGGACAACGCCACGGACTTGATCCAGAGCGTCTCCCCAGACGGCCGTTTCCAATACGTCAACCGAACCTGGAAGGAAACCCTCGGCTACTCCGACGAAGAAGTCCAGAAGTTGAAGCTGTGGGACGTGGTCAGGCAGGCCAGCGACGAGGACGACGTGATTCAACGGATTCTGTCGGTCGATGACGCAGGACCGATCGAAGCCGTCTTCGTCACCCGAGAAGGGGCTGAGATCTTCGTCGAGGGCAGCATCAACTCGCGATTCGTCGACGGACTGCCGGTCGCCACCCGAGGCATCTTTCGCGACATTACCGATCGCAAGCTCGTCGATCGCATGAAGCAGGAGTTCATCTCGACGGTCAGCCACGAGCTGAGGACGCCGTTGACGTCGATCATCGCTTCGCTCGGCCTGCTCGACAGCGGCCGGATGGCCGGAGATCCTGAGCGCATGCACGAGCTGGTGGCGGTGGCGCTACGTAACTCGAACCGCCTGCTTCAGCTGATCAACAACCTTCTCGACCAGCAGAAGCTCGAAGACGGCAAGATGACGTTCAAGAACGAGCTGGTTGAGATCGTTCCGATCGTGCGTGAGGCGCTCGACGACATCCGGTCTTTCGCCGAGATGCTCAACATCGAGCTGAATCTGGAAGTGACGGACGAAACGCTGTGCGCACGCGGCGATCACGACCGGATCAGCCAGATCCTCAGCAATCTGCTCTCGAACGCCATCAAGTTCTCTCCTCCCGGCGACGTCGTCACCCTTTCCTGCCGAAGCGAACGGGATCGGGTCGTCATCAGCGTGGCCGACAACGGCCCCGGCATCCCGTCAGACTTTCAGGGCAGGCTGTTCGAGAAGTTCACGCAGTTCGACGCTTCCGCCACCCGGCGCTCCGGCGGCTCTGGACTCGGCCTGAGCATCGCGCGCGGTCTCGCTGAAGGCATGCACGGCCGGATCGTGCTGGACGAGAGCGTGGCGCGCGGCGCGACGTTCCACGTCGAGCTGCCGAGCGCCGGACCGATGGTCGCCGGCTAGGTCGACGCCAGGCCGAGAGCGGCCGGCTAGAACATGGTCTGCTGCGCGGAGAAGGCAGCGACATAAGCCTTGGCGTCGAGCTTGCGCCGCGTGCTGTCCGAGCTCATGTAGCGCACCTTGCCGAAGATCGGCCGCTCCGGCCCCCACGCCCGATCGTAGCGCCCGAGACACCAGAAGATGCCGCTGTAGGAGTTCGGATTACGGCCGTCGACCGCGTATTTGTTGTTGAGCTCGATCATGACCGCCAGCGCGTCTCGCGGGGTTTCGGACCACTCGAGGATCTTCTTGGCCCACAGCATCCTCAGGTAATTGTGGATACGCCCATCCTGGACCAGCTCACGCTGGGCGGCATTCCACAGCTCGTCATGAGTGGCCGCCGTCTCGAACTGCTCCAGCGTATAGACAAACGGTCTCGGGTCGTCGGCATGCGCTGCTAGCGTCTCACGAGCCCATGCAGGCAGGGAGTCGTAACTCGCGAAGTCGTCGCGCAATGCGCACATGTTGTAGCCGAGCTCTCGCCAAGTCGCCAGCTGGTCGAGAAATCCTTCCGCGGCCGGGCTCATGCCCCACCAGCCGCTGCGGCTAGCGGTCGCCTTGTGAAACAGCCGCCCGGCATTCCACTCCTCTCGCCTGACGACCGCGTCGAACACTTCGTGAGCAGCGAGATGCCCGAAGTGCAGATAGGGCGACAACTCGCTGGTCGCTCGCTCTCTGACGTCGAGTCGGCCGTCCGCGTAGCGACCCAAGCGATGGTCCAAGAACCGCTGCAGGGCAGCCCGCGCCGCTTCACTGCCGCCGACCGCATCGCCACGGGGCACGGAATGATCGATCGGCAGATCCGCCAGGCTAGCGGCCGAATGCATGGTCTCGATCCTAGCCATGGGCCAGCGCGTCACGATCTCCGACGGCAGCTCGTCGAGCCTTGGCAGCTCGACACCCTGCAGCGGATCGGCGCTCGGGAAGCGGTCGAGATGCTCCGGTAGCGTCTTCTGCATGTAGCGTCGATAGTCCACCGCGCGCAGAAAGACCCGACTCGTGGCACGCATCGGCAACAGACCATTGGAGTCGACCGCTTCGAGGCGCACCGGCAACCGACGCGCCGCGGCATCCACCATGCGCGGCAGGAAAAAGCAGGGGAAATCATCGGTGACGATTACCGATGCGTCGCGTGCCCAGGCTTCGAGCAGCCCTTTGCCCTGGCCTGACCGCGGCTCGATGTAGGGATAGTAGTGGACCGGCGTGCGACTCAGGCTCCGCGCGTTGGCCCCCATACCCTCGATGACGAAAGCGTGCAGGCGGTCCGATGCCCACCGGTAGTCACAGCGCAGGGCTTCGAGCACGACCAGCGGGCGCCCGAGCTCGCTCGCCCACTCAACGGCCCGCTGCAAGCCAAAGTTCCACGCCGCCCGACGCGCGGCGATCATCCAGTACAAGACATAGCTTCCGGAGGCGCGAACCGGAGCCTCGTTGCGCTCCAGCAGGCGAGCTTCGGGGATCTTGGACGGGCAGGTGACCATGAGACACGTGGTTGCGCGAGAGACTTGCTGCGCGAGAGACTGGCTGCGCAAGAGACTTGGCTGCGCGAGAGACTCGAGCTTACGGGGGAGGCTCGATCCAGGGGCTCGACGCGAGCCTTACATTAACGCCTCTGCCCGAACGTCTCTACCAGGTCGTGCTGATTTTGAGCTGCTGAGTTTAGGCTGCTGCGCCAGCGCCTCAGGCGCCGGCGCAGCCGAATAGCTCGATGGCGGCGCCAATCAGGCGTCCGGCACGATGTGCTCGCCGTCGATATAACGCTCGACCATCTTGGTGCCATCGTCGGTGTCGTGCATCACCGAGATACGCTCGAACTGGTCTTTGTGCTCGCCCGCGTAGTTCTTGGCCGCTTCCAGATCTTCGAAGTCCTGAGACTGATTCGGTTTGATGGGAAGAGGCTTTCCGTCGTCACCAACTTTGGGAATGTCATGCAAGTAAACGCTGTAGCCGGCCATGAGAGCTCCTTTCCTAGATGAATGACCGTGGTGGTCAGACTTTGCAACGCTTCGAGCGCTCGAGTCAACCCTTTCTCTCAACGCTCCAGGCCTCCAAAGAGCTCCGACGGTCTCTCTGGACCAGAATTCACGTGGGCAAGTGAATTCCGAGCGCCGCAGGTGACAGGGAATCGCCGCGTTGATCGCGGATTTCACCCCATTGCAGGGTTCAGGCAAACCGTGGATAACCCAAAAGCCGATCGCCGGACTCTAAGTCAGGCATCGCGCGGGCTCACCTGAACGACCCCAACCAACCCCACCGCGCCAACCCAGGTTGGTGTTAGACTCCCGGCCGCTGCTCGGGGCTGCGGGATCCAATGGACAAGATCGGCAAATACGAAGTCCTCGACAAGATCGGATCGGGAGGTTTCGCGGTCGTTTACAAGGGCTACGACCCTTTCATCAAACGGCCGGTGGCGATCAAGGTCTGCTACTCGAGGGATGAGGAGACCCGCAAGCGCTTCCATCGCGAAGCCGAGATTGCAGGCCGTCTGGTCCACCGCAACATCACCGCGGTCTACGACTTCGGGCTCCACGAGCAGATGCCGTATCTGGTCGAGGAATACCTGCCGGGGGAAGACCTCGCCCACATGATCCGGCGGCGCGAGCCGGAGGCCCTGGAAGAGAAGATCGACTTCCTGCTCCAGATCGCCAGCGGGCTCGGCTATGCCCACTCGCGCGAGGTCATCCACCGCGATATCAAGCCCTCGAACATCCGCATTCTCGACAACGGTCGAGCCAAGATCATGGATTTCGGCACCGCCAAACTGGCCAATGTCGAAAGCAACTTGACCCAGACCGGCATGACCCTGGGCACCGTCGCCTACCTGTCTCCCGAACGCCTGCTGGGCAAGCCTTCGGGCACCAACTCGGACCTCTTTTCCTACGGCGTGCTGGCCTATGAGCTGCTGTCGTTCCGGCGTCCGTTCATCGGTCGCAACATCCCGAATCTGATCGATCAGGTGCTCAACGCCTCGCCGGTCCCGCTGGCGGACAGCTGGCCGGAATGCCCCTCGAGCCTGGCGGTGGTGGTCCACAAATGCCTTTCGAAAGACCCGAGCACGCGCTATGCCTCGTGCCTCGAGCTCAGCCGCGACCTCGAGCAAGTGCGGGCCGAGCACTGCTCCTACAGCGAGCCGATGTCCGATACGGTCAGCACCGCGGTCCCGATCAACCTCAAGCTCTCCGGACTGCTCGAGCACGCTCGCGAGCTGCTGCAGAGGGGTAAGCGCGAGCGGGCCAGCATCCTGCTCGACGAAGTGCTCGAGATGGCCCCGGATCATCTCGAGGCCAAGCGGCTGCTGGCGTCCTGCCGCGCTCCCGAGGCGGCCGACCCCGAAGGCACCGCCACCATCGTCACGCGCACGCTACCCGAGATCCCCGAATCCACTCAGGTGTCGACCCACACCGCGACCTGGGAAGCTCCCGAGGAGCGTCAGAGCCGCAAGGTCCGCGAAGCGGTGACGAGCATCGAGAGCTACGTCAAGGCGGGCAAACTGGTGGCAGCGATCGAAGCGCTCGAGTTCGCTACCCAGTTTCTGGGCGAGTTCGGGGAGGCCAAGGCGCTGCAGCGCCGGATCGTCGAAACGGCGCGCAGCGCCGTGGACGAAGTCAAGAAGGCGGCGAGAAGTCAAGCCAGCAACATCGCGACGGTGATGACCGACCTGCGTCGCCAGAAACTGCTGAAGATCCAGCTCGCCGAGCAGCTCGTCGCGCGGATCCAAGAGCTCGATCCGGAAGATCTCGCCGGGCGTCATGTGCTCGCCGCTCTGCACCAAGACGCTCGCCAGAGGGTTCAAAACCGCGAGACTCAGGACAAAGAGCACAAGCGGCAAGAGGCCATCGAGAGCATCGAAAAGCTGCTGCGGGAAGGGGATCCCGAAATGGCCGAGCGCGCCCTGCGCTTCGCTGTGCACCTATTTGGCGAGTTCGACCAGATTCCCCAGCTCGAGCAGCGCATCTCGGCTGCCCTGAAACAATCCCGGGACTGAGCCGGCGCCCAGGCTTCGCTGAACCGATGCCTCCAGATGCCCCTGCGGCGGAGTGCTAAACTCAATGAGCGCGTAGGTATAGGCGCGAAGGTTGGGATCCCCATGGAGAGCATTGGCAAATACAAGATCGAGAAGAAGATCGGCTCCGGCGGATTCGGTGAGGTCTTCAAAGGCTACGATCCGTTCATCAAGCGCCACGTAGCGGTCAAGACCTGCATTTCGAGCGACGAAGAGATCCGCAATCGCTTTTTCCAAGAAGCCGAGATCGCCGGCAACTTGCAGCACCGCAACATCACCACGGTCTATGACTTCGGCATTCACGAAGGCCTGCCCTACCTGATCCAGGAGTACCTGTCAGGAGAAGATCTCGACTCCAAGATCAAGCGCCGCGACTTTCTGCCCTATCCCGAGAAGCTCTACTACCTGCTGCAGATCGCCCGCGGCCTGGCCAAGGCGCACGCCAAGGGCGTCATCCACCGCGACATCAAGCCAGCCAATATCCGCGTGCTGGAAGACGGCACCGTCAAGATCATGGACTTCGGCATCGCCAAGCTGGCGCAGCAGGAGAGCGGGCTGACTCAGACCGGCATGACCCTCGGGACCGCTGCCTACCTGGCGCCCGAGCAGATTCGCGGCGAGGCGGTCGACACCGCCACGGACATCTTCTCGTTTGGTGTCCTGGCCTATGAGCTGCTGACCAGTTAGCGACCGTTCCAGGGCCAACAGATCTCGGCGGTTATCTTCCAAGTCCTGCACCACGAACCCCAGAGCATCTTCGATCTGGCTCCCAACACGCCGGCCGATCTGGTCGCCCTGGTGGAGCGCTGCCTGCGCAAAGACGCCGCGGAGCGAATCGCTCACGGTAGCGCCCTGGTCAAGGAGCTGGAGGGGCTGCAGAAGCGAGATCGACCGCCAGCCCAAAATCCGGCCGCCTCGCCCCAGCCGATCGGCGAGATGCCCACCGAAACGCTCAAATACCCGGATGCGGCCCCAAGCCTGCCCCCAGACGGTGGCCAAGCCACGCGCCGCATCGAGACGCCTCGCGCGGCTCCGACGGCTGCACCGGAGCCGGCCAAACGGGCCGCTCCGTCTCCCGACCTCGAAGACATCTCCTACAGCCTGTCGCAACCCGACGACCGGCCAACGGCCTTTGGCCCCTCGTTTGCCGCCGAAGCGGGGCCCAGGTTTCGCTGGTCGAGTGTGCTCAGCTTCGGCTTGATCCTGCTGATGGCCGGTCTAGCGGCCGGGGCGGGCTGGTGGTTCGGCATGCACAAGCCGAGCGCGACGACCGTCCAGACTGCCGAGCAGCAGCCGGCCCCGGCTTCTGCCCGCGACACCACGCTAGCGGCCGGCGAAGCCGAGGATGGCGGAAACGGGAATGACGGCGCTGAGAAGCCGGGCAGCGCAGCCAGCGCAGGCGACAGCCCAGAGAATAGCCAGAACCCGGTATCGGGCGCGCCCGAAGTCGCGCCGGGTGCGGGGGCCACCGAGGCCGATCCACCGCCGCCACCGCCGCCACCCAAGCCCGCCACTGGCAAACTGATCCTGCCGATCGTCGACTGGACCGAAGGCATGACGGTACGCATCAACCAGCGCACCTACGAGCTGCAGGGGGCGAAGATCATCGACCTGCCGCCGGGCCGCTACCCGGCCGTCTTCGAGCTCGCCGACGACGACTACACCCCCCAACCGCGCACCGTTCAGATCGCGGTCGCCGCCGGCAAGAGCCGACGACTCGAGGCCGCGATCCCGAAACCGGGCATCCTCACCGTTCGCGCGCTGCCCGGTCGCAGGCAGGGGCAGGCCCTGATCGACGGCGAGCCGGTGGGCACCACGCCCCTCGCGATCAAGCGAGAGCCGGGAGAGTACACTGTGGAGATTCGAGCCCAGGAGAGCGAAGAGGAAGGCCTGACCCAAACGGTCCGCCTCGAATCGGGCTCGGAAGTGATCCTGTCGTTCGACCTCGCCGCTTCCGACATCCAATCGCACACCAAAGCCCGGTAGCCCACGAGATCTTTTCCCTCTGACCATCCCGTGCCGACTTCGGTCCACTCAAAGCTGCAACACCCATGATCCAAACGCTGACGATCGCCCTCTTGTGCCTGCTGCTCTCAACGCCTGCGCCAGCCTCAGGGCAGGACGACCTCGTCGCACTCGAACGGCTGGCCGAGGCCAGCTTCGCCGAGGACGATCTGGACGTCGCGATCGCCCTCTACCGGCAGCTGGCAGACCGCCACACGGCGCTTCAGGAAAAGACTCGGGTGCTGATGATCGTGGCCTACCTCGAGCATTCCGCCGGCCGTCAAAACCAAGCGGTGGAAACGGTTCGCGACGCCCTGCTCGTCGACCCCAAGTACACCTTCGACTCCGAGCTCTACGACGACGCGATGCGGGAAGTGTTCTACGAGGGGCAAAAGCTGGCCTTCGAGACACGCACCAGCCGGGCTCAAGAATTCAACCGCGAAGGCAACGCGCGATTTCGAGCAGGCGACTATCCCGGCGCTCGCCAGAGCTTCGAAGCTGCACTCGGCTATCAGCCGGACTACCCCAAAGCGCTCTACAACCTGGCCCTCGTGCACCTCAACACGCAGAACGGCGAGGAGGCTGAGGCCGGCTTCCAGAAACTGTTGGCGCTCGGTGATCGCGTCGAGGTCAGCCTGAGGACCCTGGCGCGGATCAATCTCGGCCACCTTTACACCCAGCGCAGCCTCTACCTGGAGGCGGAAGAGATCCTGCTGCAGGCAATCGAAGACGATCCGTCGAATGCCAAGGTCTGGTCGATTCTCGGCGCCGCGCAGCGCCAGCTCGGCAAACAGAGCGAGGCCGCCGAGGCCGCGCGGCGCGCCTACGATCTGCAGCCGGACAATCCGGAGGCGATGGGCCACCTCGCCCTCGCCTACATCGACGCCGAGGACTGGGCCCGGGCCATCCAAGTGCTCGAGCAGGCGACCGCCGCCGAGCGCGACAACGCCAACATGTGGCTCCACCTCGGCCGGGCTCGCCAAGGCCTGGCGGCGCAGGGCCAGGGCACGACTTCCGAGGCCATCGCCGCATTCGAGAACGCGATTCGGCTCGATCCCCAGGACCAGGGCGGCTGGGCGAGCAACGCCGCGGTGCACCTGGCGCAGCTCTACTACGAGACGCGGGCCTACAGCCAGGCGATCGAGCAAGCGGAGCGCGCGCTGGCCTGGCGCCAGGACCTGGTGAACGCCCACGTGTTCAGCGGACTGGCCAGCGAGTCCCTGGGGGATCTGGCCAGCGCACGACGCAGCCTGGAGACCGCACGGACCCTCGACCCGACCCGCGCCGACACGCATTTCAACCTGGGCAGCATCTACTACCAGCTCGGCCTCTACAACGAAGCGGAAGAAGCGCTCGAGCGCACCCTGGCCATTAGCAGCGACTTTCCGAAAGCGCAGGAGAACCTGGGCGCGGTCCGTGAAGCGCGGGAGCGCCCGCCGGTGATCACGCCGCCGCCCGGTCGGCGCGGCAAGATTCCCCTGATCCGCCAGAAGCCCCGCCTCGGCGTGCGCTTCGCCGATATCGACTATGCAGCCATCGGCTTGCGTGGCGCGATGGTCGAGCGGGTCGAATCCGGCGGCGCCGCGGCGCGTGCCGGCGTGCGCAAGAACGACCTGATCCTCAAGATCGACGGGCGCGACGTCGCCAGCGTCGATCAGCTCAAGGAGTACGTCGCGAGTCGCAATCCCGGTACCCGGGTGAGCCTGACCATCCTGCGTGCCAACGTCCCGACCCGCATCGACGTCTTGCTCAAATGAGCAGGTCCCAGACTTAGCGGGTCCCAGGCTTAGTAGATCCCAGATTTAGCGGGTTTCAGGCTCAGCAGGTCTCAGATTTAGCGAGCTTAGAGCTAGCGACTGAGGCTCTCTGCCGAAGCCTTGCGCCGGCTGCCGAAGCTCAGCGTCTGCTGGCTGCGCCCGTCTGCGCGTCGGCCAAAGATCTGCGGTGCAGCTCCGCCAAGAGCTGCTGGATGCCGGTCGGAAGATGCTCGACAAAGGCGGATCGTGGTGACGCAGATTGAACGGTTCGCCGTTGAGTATCTATCATGGGCCTAATCTAGCCACCCTACCTTACGACGCGAATTGCGATTCTCCCGAGAGGCCACTGATCCGCAAGAGCCGATGCCGGGCGCGAAAGCCCGAACGCTCGATCGCTCGACGTGCCCCCACGTTGCTGACTTCGGTCGAGCAGCAGGGCACCAGCTCTGCCTCACGGCTCTGGTTCACCAGGCGGGTCAGCATGCGCGTTGCGAGCCCCTGGCGCCGGGCATCACGATGCACCACCATGCCGAGCTGAGCGACGCCGGCCTGCCGTGCATCGCGCCGCAGCTCTCCGACGCAGAGCAGCCGATCCCCTTCCTCGAACATCAGAAGCTCCTGACGCTCGAGGCGCTCGCGCAGGTAAGGCTCCAGAAACTCCCGGGGAGCCCCCATGGCGGCCTGTTCGAAGGCGATGAGCCGCTCGTGATCGTGCAGCTCGCCCATCCGTACAGGCTCTAAACCGGGGCCTTCAGGCTCGCTCAGAAGCGCAAACAGCAAGGAGTGCGACTCGACGGTTGGCGATTCTGAAGCGCTCACCAGGTCGAGCGCCGTCGATAGGCAGCTCGGGTCCAGGGTGAAAACCATCAGCTGCTTGACGCCGGCCGCGTCGATCACCCTCCGCATCAGCTCCTGCGACCGCAGCTGGAAACGCGGCTTCACATAGAAACGCAGCAGCCGGCCCTCGTCGTCGACGGCGCAACAGCCCGCCAGCTCGCCGTTCCACCGCAAGGCGTAAGGCGTCGCCTGATCGGCGAACGCCGCCCACATATCGTCCATGGGAGCAACGAGCTGGGCCAGGTATTCGGCCTGCAGATCACGAAACGCCGCAGCATCGATCTCGAGGGAAAAAGTGCTCATACGCTATTATGACCCAACATATTGTTGATCCCTCGGCCTGAGCGGCGGAAGCCCGAATGATTCACGACCTCAAGACGCTGATTCTCGCCTTCCACCCGGTGATCTCGATCGAAACCGTCGAGGAGCAGCGGGTGACGCGGCTGGTGCGCAGCGTCGGACGTGAGCTGCGTATTCCGGTGCTCGAGTGGTCGAGCACCACCGGCCTTGTGCACGCCGGCACCGGCAACGAGGTAGCCGACACCACGCAACCCGTAGAGCTGCTGAGCTATCTGAGCGAATCTCAGATCGACGCCATCTACCTGCTCAAGGACTTCGCCGCCTACCTCGAGACGCCGGCGCTGCAGCGCCCGTTCCGTGACGCGGCGCAGCGCTTTGCACGCCGCGTTTCGTCGCTGATTCTGACCGGCCCCAGCGTTACGCTACCGGTGGATCTCGAGCACAAAGCGGTCCGCTTCGAGCTTCAGCTGCCGAGTCGCGACGAGCTGGACGCCGCCATCAAACCGGTGATCCAAACGCTCTGCCAACGCCAGGGGGTGCAGCTCGACCTCTCGTCCGAGCAGTATGCCGAGCTGCTGAAGGTACTCGCCGGCATGACCCTCAATCAGGCGCGTCAGGCGGTGGCCTACGCCGGTTTGATCGACGGCAGGCTCGACGCCACGGATCTGCCCCGACTGATCGATCGCAAGGCCGAGACGATCCGCGATGGCGGTCCGCTCGAATTCTTCCCGGCGCTCGACAACCGCTTCGAGCTCGGCGGCTTCGGCCGCCTCAAGGAATGGCTGGCGCGGGCCAAGGTCGGCTTCTCGGAAGAGGCACGGCGCATCAATTTGAGCCCCCCACGCGGCGCCCTCATCGTCGGCGTGCAGGGCTGCGGCAAATCCCTGGCCGCTAAATTCATCGCCCGCGAATGGCAGCTGCCGCTGCTCAAGCTCGACTCCGGGCGTCTGTTCGACAAATACATCGGCGAGTCGGAGAAGAACTTCAACAAGGCGATCGCCATCGCCGAGTCGATGGCGCCGGCGGTGCTGTGGGTCGACGAGATCGAAAAAGCCATGGCTCCCACCGGCGGCAGCGAGGGCGACGGCGGCGTCTCGCGCCGGATGTTCGGCTCGTTCCTGACCTGGCTGCAGGAGAAAGACAAGCCGGTCTTCGTCGTCGCCACCGCCAACGACCTGTCGCAGACCCCACCCGAGCTGCTGCGCAAGGGCCGCTTCGACGAGATCTTCTTCGTCGACATTCCGGACGCGGCGTCCCGCGCCGGCATCTTCCGCATCCACTTAGAGCTCCGCAAACAGCGCGCCGACGACTTCGACCTCGACCTCCTCGCCCAGGCCACCGAAGGCTTCAGCGGCGCCGAGATCGAGCAAGCCGTCGTCGGTGGTCTCTACCGCGCGTTACACCAGGGCCACTCCCTCGACGCCGGCTACCTGCTGCGCGAGATTCAGGAGACCGTGCCCCTCTCCGTCACCCGGCGCGAAGACTTCGAGCACCTGCGAGCGACCGCCCGCGGTCGCTTCGTAAACGCCAACTGAGCGAACTGAGCGAGTCCATGAAGCCCCCAGTCCAGCTCCCGATCGCATCCTCCGTGCTGCTGTGGCTAGGCATCAGCCTGCTCCTTCCGGCCAGCCGCTGCTGGGCCCAGCCGGTACGGGCTGAAGCCCCAACGCTCGACCGTGCGTCCCATGACGGCATCGTCGAGGAGCTGGCGAGCTCACTGCGTGGGCTTTACGTCTTCGCCGACCAGGCCGACGCCATGGCTGAGGCGATCGAGAGCAGCCACCGCGAAGCCGGGTATGCGGCGATCCCCGACGCCGAGCAGCTCGCTGCCAAGCTGACCCGCGACCTGCGCAGCGTGACCGACGACAAGCACCTACGGGTGTTCGTGCTGCCGCCCGAGGCTCAGCGCAGCGACGAGGATTTGAAAGAAGCCAGGCGCCGCTACGAGGAGCGTGCCTGGCGCGAGAACTTTGGCTTTCGCCTCGTCCAGATCCTCGAAGGCAACGTCGGCTACCTGAAGCTCGACAAGTTCGCCGATCCGGCGGTAGCGGGCGATACGGCGGCAGCGGCGATGGCGCTGTTGGCGCGCAGTGAAGCGCTGATTATCGATCTGCGCGAGAACCAGGGCGGCTCACCGTTCATGGTGCAGCTATTGGCCAGTTATCTGCTGCCGGAGGCCCCGCAGCACCTTGTGGACCAGGTTGTGCGCTCGGCCGAAGCGACTCGCCAGATCCACTCGCTGTCTTGGGTGCCGGGCCAGCGCATGCCTGAGATCGACGTCTTCGTCCTGACCGCCTCCGAGACCTTCTCGGCGGCCGAGGGTTTCACCTACATGCTGCAGAGTATGGAGCGCGCGAAGGTGGTGGGTGAACGCACCGCCGGAGGCGCCCACCCGGTGCGAGTGGTCAAGCTCGGTCACGGACTAGCGGCCTCGATTCCCTTCGCCCGCGCCGTCAACCCGATCACCCTTACGAACTGGGAAGGGGTCGGCATTACGCCGGACGTTAACGTGCCAGCGGCTGAAGCCTTCGGTGTCGCCTACGCCGAAGCCTTGAAAGCTCTCATCGCTTCGAGCGCCGAGGACACCCGCCGCGCCGAGCTCGAGGGCATTCTCTCGGGTCGCGGACAGTGAGCCGCGGGCTCAGGGGATCACCGAGCGCTTGATCGACACCTCATCGATCTCCGTGATGCTGCCCAGCGCTTCGATCTGGGTCGACGCGTCCTCGACGATGCGCTCGTAGAACGCCAGCACTTCCGGGTCAAAGCCGGGGGTGTCCTTGGCGGTGAGCTGGAACAGCCGCATCTGGTTGAGGAAGTTGTTCAAAATGTGGTGGGTCGACGTCAGCATCGCCCGATAGATCTTCACTTTCTCAAGCTCGACGGCGTGGGACCGCCGGTTCTTGATCTGATCGAGCAAAGCGAAGACCAGGAAAATCAGCAGCGGGATGACGAGCTCGTCGACCTCGTAGCGCTCGAGCGCCTCCAAGAGCCCAACACTACGCTCGAACAGGTCGAGGTCGAAGATCACCGTCAGCAGAAGGGCCGAGACCGCGATCCCAAGCCCGATGAGGGTGAGCCCTTGCTGCTTGCGAGCCATCGAGGCTCCGCTCACAAACCTCGAGCGCGAATCGTATCGCCCAGGTGTTCTGGTGCGGCGTTGCGGCCAGTACTGGGCGAGCAACCAACCATCAGGGTGATGCGCATCGCTACCTCCAGGCTCGATGGGGCCGCTGGACAGGACCCACCTCGAGCTGCGAACGTTGGTGTCTTCCAGCGCCACCGATTATAGCTTTTGCCACGATGATCATTCGACGCGACGACCTCTCCAGCCCTGAAGTGCAAGCCCTGCTGTGCGAGCACCTCGAGCACATGCGCAGCGTGTCGCCACCCGAGAGTACCCACGCCCTCGACCTCGAAGCGCTGCGGGCGCCGGACGTCACGTTCTGGACGGGATGGGAGGATGACGAGCTGCTGGGCTGCGGCGCTTTGAAGGAGCTCGATGCGATGCACGGCGAGATCAAGTCGATGCGCACCGCGTCGGCACACCGGCGCAGCGGGTTCGGACGCGCCATACTCATCCACATCGTCGAGGAGGCGCGCCGGCGCGGCTATCTTCGACTGAGCTTGGAAACCGGCTCGATGCAGGCGTTCGCGCCAGCGCAGCGATTCTACGAGAGCTTCGGGTTCCGCTACTGCCCGCCGTTCGCAGGCTACCGCGAAGATCCCAACAGCGTTTTCATGACCTACGAGCTCTAGGGCTGCTCGAAGCTCGATTGGGGTCTCTGCACGATCGAGCTTCGAAGCTTCCTGTCCGCTCTCCCGAATTCAACTGGCTTTGAGCAGCGGCTCAGGAAGATCCGTCAGTTTGTGTGCGGCTTTGAAGAGATCTACAGCTTTTTGTGCGTTGAGCCAGAACTCGGGCGTTGTCCGAAAAGTAGCTCCCAGCTTGAGAGCCATCTCGGCACTCACCGAGGTACGCCCATTGACAATTCGATTGACGACCTTCAAATCTACGCACAAATGATCGGCCAGCTGCTTCTGAGTCATACCGAGCGGGATCAGATATTCCTCCCGAAGGATCTCACCGGGTGTTGTGGGTTGTCTTCTACGCAACATCTGACTCACTGTAGCCTCCTTAGTGGTAGTTGAGGACATCGACATCAGCAGGCCCCAAATCGGTCCACCGAAAGACTATCCGCCACTGATCGTTGACCCTGATGCTGTAGTAGCCAGCAAGACGGCCCTTCAGAGCTTCGAGTCGATTGCCAGGTGGAGAAGCCAAGTCCGTTAGAGCGGCTGCATAGTCGACCAGATCGAGCTTTCTGGCTACAACCCTTGAGACTCCCGACCAACCGACACGTTTTGGAAGACGCCCCTCATAGAAGAATCGAGCGACTCTACGGCTTGCGAAGCTATCTATCGCCATCGAGTATAGTATACCTAGCAAAGGTATAAGGCCAAACAACCAGAGACGCAGCAGGCCGGCGAGACGACTCGCCGGCCTTTATTGAGAGCTTCAGGCGGTGCCGACGGCCGGCACCACCT